>CAUJKE010000062.1 GCA_963205385.1 Planctomycetota bacterium
CGACGTGGCGTACCAAACGGTGGCGTCATATCCCGAGGAAATGGCGCCCTTCGAATACCACACGTAATAGAGGTCATCGACCTTGATAATGTTGCTGGGATCGCGCCGCATCACGCCCTGTTCCGCGCCGACGCCTTTGGCGGGCGAATAGGTCGCCTGGATTTTGGCTACCTCCGCCTGAGCATGGACAAAGCTCATGCCCGCAGCGAGCTCGTCGAGATGCGGCGCGAGGTGTTGCAGCGGAGGCCCGCCGGCGGCGCAAACTGCGGGGAGCGACAACGCCAGCACAGCGGTGAGAGCAAATGCGTGTTTCATTGTTCCTCCCTCTCGGCTGATATTCTTTCGACACGCTTTGGGGACTTGTTGATGCAGGATGGTTCCGGTTTGGTCGGCAGCGTGGCCAACCAATAATCGTAGCCATGATCATCAGGCTGCGGGAACTTGCCCGTGTTGAATTGCGGTTTCGAGGAAAGGTGAGATTCGCCGAGCGACATACCTTCCGGAAAAGTGGTTGGATCGGCAATTCTCATCTTATACTACTCGATCTTGGGCGTTCCAACTCTGACGTACGATCCCGACCAAATTGCGGACACCCATGGGCACCGCACTCCGACGTGACTGAGTGGCAAGTGCTCCACATAGCTCTTTGCATCATCCAATATGATTCTGTTCCGTTGATCGGGAGCGCGCGTAACAAGCTCGACATTCCTGAATTCGACATTGCTGGCGTGTCGGATATAGGCGCCCCAGGCAGGCAAGACACCAAAGAAGAACTGTTCTGGATAACGCTCAATATCTTCCGGAACCATGCGCTGTGCGTCCTCCCGCTTCAGCGTCGTTGGATCCTTTGGACTTCTCGTCTGCAACGTCATCCGCGGGGAGCCAACGAAGGTCGCGGAAGCGGGGGGGCGCACCTTTCCAGTTGCCGCCGAAGACACGCGACTCGCCTGACTCACCGCGGCCGGGATGAAGTCTCTCCGACGAGCTGATCGTCAGCCTGCGAACAGCGGTCCAGTCGGCAAGAGGCTTTCCGGAGATTCCACGAAAATCGGATGGTTTCAAGACGATGGTCTGCCACTGGTCGTCGCCTGTCAGTGACTGCACGGTTACGAAATCGTCAAGACGCAGGACAAGCTTGTTCGGTTCGGCGGCCTGCGCTTTCAACGACAGGCGCGCGCCTTGGGGCGCCTTCCAGCGCTGGTCGTTCAACTTGTGCGTCGCACGAGGCCATTCCTCGGGGCGATAGGTGAACCATTCTAGTTCCCAGTCCCGCTCGAAACTCTCGATCGTTGGCGACGACTGGAGCGCCGCGCGCACTCCGGCGGCGCGGAGGTCGGCGGAAGTTGCGATGGTCACTACGGACGACAGATTGAACGTCTCCGCCGTGTAAGTTCGATAGTAATAACCCGCACCGCTCACGGGGGCGTCAAGCGAATAGACGACATTCGCGTAGACCCATAACGGTTTGTCCGTGGCGCCCAACGGCAGCCTCGCCGTCCACACGCCGTCATCGGCCTGCGTTGCGACCGCGTGATGCCAAAAGCGGTGCTTCGCGTTCTCGGAGTCTTCAGGCTGCATCTCGACACCGTTCTGAGTGTAGAAGACGCGCACTTCTTCAGGGGGCGTAGTACGATCCGGACGCACCGTAAATATCGGGACGCCGTCGTCCGTTCGCAGCATGAGCGACGTCTTGGGAGTGTTCGGAATAGCGGACGCACCCTTCAAGTGCTGGTCGAACCAAAGCAACGTGGCGACTTCGTACGGAGGAGTGTCCTGATGGTTGTGGTGGGGCGCACAGGTAACGCGCCAATCCTTACTCTTAATCTCGCGGACAGCGCTCGGTAGATCGCCAAGGCGACCGTGAAAATCATTCGCCGGACTGAGAAAGATGATTGGGCAAGTAATCCGATTCAGACTCACGTCGTCACCAAGCGTCGCCCGGAATATCGCGCTGTCGTTATATCGGTCGCTGATGCCGCCGCAGGACGGAGCTGCTGCTTTCACTCGCTGGTCCGCGCCGGCCACGGCCACTGTCAGCTTACCGCCCATCGAGTGCCCATAAACACCGAGCCGGTCAGCATTCACTTCCGGTTGCTGTTCGAGGAACGTCAGCGCGCGTCGCGCGGCGAGCGTGCAAAGAAACCAGCCGCTGTTGCGCGGCGACTCGACGTCATCGAGCGTCCACGCCGCGGCTTTGGCGCTCGGAAACTGATTGCCTGCATTGCGTCCCGGCGCATGGTAGCCGTCAACGGCTCCCCAATCCGTTGTGATCCGGTAATTCGGATCGTCGGTCTTGCCATCCCAAAACAGCTTTACTTCCGCCGGCGACACTCGGTAACCCGGCGCGCTGATGCGTCCCGCCCACGCGATTGATACGGTAGTGTAGCCGCGTTTCGCGTTCACCAGGCACGCACTGTAGTCCGCGTACTGCCCACCACCGTGAATCTGTACGAGGCCGGGCAGCATCTTGCCTCCTTTGGGAAATCCATACACGGCCGCCAGCATCGCTTTGGCCCCTTTGAAGACGCCGATGCGAAACCGTACGACGCGCAGCACCACGCCATCCTCCTCCCACTCCCTTAATACCTCTACCTCCAGTGGTTCAGCGCGCGGATCAAACTCGGCCCAAAGCGCTTCGTGCGTTTGCGGTGCAACACCATCCTTCAGCGCAGGCAGGGTCTCAGTTTGCTCCGACTGCGCGCATGCGTTGGGCTGGCTGACGAACAGCAATTCGGTGAGCACCAACAGCAGGATGGCCAGCAGGTATTTCAACTTCTTTGAATACATATTTTCTTAGCCATTCATTTGGTGCGGCGGAGTTGGGTAAGCATCCCGCTTACCATCAGCCTCTCGCCTTGAAATGACAAACTGGGAGCTAAACCACGAAACCGAGCAATAGGTAAAATTCCTCTAGACGCGGCGACTACTGCCTGGCTTTTGCGGAAGCGCCTTTGCGAATCTGAATCGGCGCATCGTTGGATTGCTTGGGACCCGGCGTGCTACGGCCGTTGGCGATGATCGCTTCCAGAGCTCTCGTCATCCGCGCGACGACTTCCGGGTTCTCCGCATACACGTTCCTGGTCTCGCCGATATCGGCGGCGAGGTCGTAGAGCTGGGTCGGCGGCAGACTCTTCGCTTCTTTGCTGCCGGGCTTTGGGTCGCTCCAGCCGCCGGAGTCGGCGCACAGTTCGAGCTTCCAGTTGCCTTGGCGGATGGCAAAGGAGCCATTGATGGAATGATGCACGACGGCACCGCGCAGTGGCGCATTGTCCGTGCCGAGCAGTGCAGGCAGGATGCTGACGCTGTCCTCGCCGGCGTTGTCGGGCAACTTCGCGCCGGTGATCTCGGCACACGTCGCCATGAGGTCGGTGAGACAGACGGTTTGTTCGCTGCGGCTGCCGGCCTTCACGCGATCCGGCCAGCGTGCGATGAACGGAATGCGGTGGCCGCCATCGAAGATGTCCGCCTTCGAGCCGCGCAGGTTGGCGCTGGGGAAGTGGCCCTTCTCCTGGAGTTGATCGATGCGCGCGGCTTTCGAGCAGCCGTTGTCGCTGGTGAGGATCACGAGCGTGTTGCCGCCGACGCCCGCCTTGTCGAGTGCGTCGAGCACTTCGCCGACCGCCCAGTCCGTCTCCATCACGAAGTCGCCGTAGCTGCCGAGGCTGCTCTTGCCCTGCCACTGCTTGCTTGGAACGATGGGCGTGTGGGGCGAATTCAGCGGCATGTAAAGGAAGAACGGCTTGCCGGATTTCGCCTGCGCGCCGATGAACTCGACCGCCTTCTTGGTGAACGTCGGCAGCACATCCACGGCTTCAAAGCTCTCCGCCGCCGGACCGGTGCGCTGCCACCTTTTTGTCGTAGTCAGCGGCTCAGTAAAGCGATCGTTCTCAATGAACGCAAACGGCGGCATGTCCAGCGACGCGCTGATGCCGAAGTAGGAATCGAATCCGCGCGTGGTCGGGCCATCGGTGATCACTGGCGACGGATTTCCCTTCTTGATGCCCATGCCGAGGTGCCATTTGCCGATGCACGCCGTCGTGTAGCCATGCTGCTTCAACAATGCTGGAACCGTCAGGCGATCCGCTGCGATCAGCGGTTCGCTGAAGCCATTGAGCACGCCCTTTTGCAGATGCGTCCGCCAGTTGTAGCGCCCCGTCATGATCCCGTAGCGCGTCGGTGTGCATACTGAGGAACTCGAATGGGCATCGGTGAAGATCATCCCCTGGGAAGCCATGCGATCCATCTGCGGCGTGGCGATTTTGCAGCGATCGGGATTCAGGCAATGCACATCGCCATAACCGAGATCGTCGCAGAGGATATAGACAACGTTGGGCATCGCGGCGTCAGCGGCGAGCAGGGGGGTCGGCGATGCAAACAGCAGCGCGATACAGAGACTGAGGAATTGTGGCATGGATTTCATTCTGCGGTATCCTTCTCTTTCGCCGTAGTGGACGAGGGGTAGCGGCGGACTTCGACATTGTTCTTCTGTGGAGCACCAAGCGTAGAACGCCCTTCGTTGATGTACTTCTCCAGCAGTTCATTCATTGCCTTCACGCGTTCAGGCTGTTTGGCGGCGAGATCCTTAGTTTCGCCAGGGTCAGTGGCCAGGTTGTAGAGTTCGTCGTGCTTGGATTTGATGGTCGCATTCTTCTCCGAACCGTCGCTCTTCACGAGTTTCCACGGACCGGAGCGGATCGAAAAAATCCCGTTGCCTCCGTGCAGCACGGTCGCCGGGCGGATGGGTGCGTCGAGCGATTTGCCAGTCAAAGCCGGCAGGATATCGTACGAGTCTTCGCCCGCATTGTCGGGAATCTTCACACCGAGGATGCTGGCCGTGGTGGCGAGCATGTCGGTCAGGCAGATCGTTTCCGCAGACTCGGAGCCGGCGGGAATGCGTCCCGGCCAGCGGGCGATGAATGGTTCGCGTTGCCCCCCTTCGTAGGCTTCTCCCTTTCCGCCGCGCAAATCGCCATTGGCGAGATGTCCCATCTCGCGGGCGTCACGTTTGGCGGTCCGAAACTTCTCGAGCACGCCGCCGGCGTCGCTGGCCAGATTTAGTTCAGGAGTGCCACCACCACGGAAGTCAGACAGCCCCGCGCCGTTGTCGCTGGTGAAAATGACGAGCGTTTTGTCGCTCAGTTTAAGTTGATCGAGTCGATCCAGAATCTGTCCGACGTGCGCATCCAGTTCTTGAATGTAGTCGCCATAGATCCCAGCCTGGCTCGTGCCGCGAAACTTTGCCGCCGGAGTCACATGGGTGTGCGGCGCGCAGGGCGTGAAATAGAGGAAGAAGGGGCGGTCGCGATTCTCCTGAATGAAGTCCAGCGCCTTGGCCGTCAGCGTCGTATCCACCTGATCGTCCACGCGCGGCTCGGCGAGTCCATCCGGAAAGGCCTTGCCGGACACAATTCGAAACTCCTCGCCAGGTTTGCGGCCAACAACGTCGTGGTTTTCGACAAAGGCCCGCGAATTGTCGTTGTGGTTTTGCGGCACGCCAAAGTGGTAATCGAATCCAACTTCCAGCGGACCCGGCGCGAGCGGCTTGTTCCAATCGACCGACCTGGCCGTGCCATAGCCGAGATGCCACTTGCCGATCGCAGCGGTCTTGTAGCCCTCTCCCTTGAGCAGTGAAGCAACGGTCAACCGGTCCTTTTCAATCAACAGCGGATGGCTCGTCCCCAGCGTTCCCTTTTGCAGACGCGTGCGCCAGCAGTACCGGCCCGTGAGCAAGCCGTAGCGTGTAGGTGTGCAGACGGACGCCGGCGCATGAGCATCGGTGAACCGCATCCCCTCTCGCGCCAGCCGGTCAATGTTGGGCGTCTTGATTTTGGTGGCGCCATTGCAACTGACATCCCCGTAACCGAGGTCATCGGCCATGATGATGACAATATTCGGTTTAGACGACTCAGCGGCACAGAGTGCCTGCGGCGCCGCAATGAGTAGAAGGACGATGCTCCAACTGAGATGTCTTGTGTGAAATCGAGTGCACATTTTATTTCATAAGATGAGCTGGTGACTGGAAAAGGAACTGACACGCGGGTCGCTCGACGTCAAGGGCGCAGCGAAGTGATTTATCAAACAAGAGCTATTCGAAGGTTCTATCATTCGCATGACGCGGATGTCGGTGTCGGTGCGTTTGTCACTTGGCATTACCTTCCAGATCGACCTTGCGGGTTCTTCTTAACGCTTGATCGGGATCAGAGACGATGACATTTGGCTGGTGCTGCTGGGACTTTGTGATGATTTCGAATGACCAGGCGAACTGACTTTTGCCAGGATCACTCGGCGGCATAATGCGCAGTCCGCCTGGTCCGATGGCCCAGTCGATCGCGGACTCGCTCCCGAGCAATCGGACGGAAGTCACGTCCGCTGCCTGCCAGCCTGCAGTGGCCTCGATGGTAAATGGAGCTGATGGTTTCGCGAGCTTGATGGCGTACAGCGTCTTCCCTTTGGTAGTGAAGGCGAGGCGTTCATTATCCTGTTCGCTCACCTTCCAGTAACGCGTCCCATAGATGGCATTGCCGTTGACTTTCAGCCAGTCTCCCATTGCACGAAGACGCTCTACTTGCTCAGGAACCAGCGTGCCGTCCGCTTTGGGTCCAATGTTGATCAAGAAGTTGCCGTTGCGGCTCACGACCTCGACCATTTCATGGATGACGCCTTCAACTGTCTTGTATTGATCGCCGTCCAGATATCCGAAGGAAGTGCCAAACGTCGTGCAACTCTGCCACTTCGGGCCGATTACACTAAGCTTCAGGTTGTCCTTTTCCAGGCAGCCGACACCATCAGGCCAGTTGCGATTGGCGCCTTTGTTGTTGCAGTAAACTTCCTGACCACGCAACGTGGCGTCGTTCATAAAGTCGGTTATCATTCGACGAACCTGTTCGTCAAAGTACTTGATCTCCGGCTTCATCTGCCCCTCGCGAACTTGATTGCCATCACGGGTGTAGATTGGAAAATCGTCAAGCCATAGAAAGTCCGGATGATACTTGTCCTGAATCTCCTTCCATCTCGCGACGTAATCATCGACGAAGGCTTTGTCGTAGCTGTACGGACCGTAGAGCGAAGCCGCGGCTGGGACGCGCCGAATTTCCTCCGCGATATCGGGATGCGGTTCACTGTGGACGGCATATTTGTGCTTGGCGAAGAAGCCCGTGTGCCTTTCCCGATGGTACGACGGCGCGTACTTGAGGCCGTGCTTACGGACTGCCTTACCAAGATCGCCGACGAGATCCCGCTTCGGACCCATATCGACGGCATTCCAGGGTGTCAGTTCGGAGTCCCAATTGGCCCAGCCATCGTGATGCTCTGCTGTGAGCACGACATAGCGGGCACCGACGTCCTCAAAGAATTCAGCCCACTCGTCCGGATCCCACTTCTCCGCTGTAAATTCGGGAATAATGTCCTTGTAGCCGAACTCTGGTGGACTCGCGCCCCACCGTTTCTTCATATAGGGGTAGTAATGTGCTGAGTCATCATACAGCAGCTTGGGCACATGCTCAGCGTAGCCCCTGCGGCCTTTGCGGTAACCGATCGCACTGTATGGCCCCCAGTGAATGAAGATGCCGATCTTGCCGTCATCAAACCAGGCTGGCACAGGCATCTTCTGGAGTGATTCCCACATGCCGTCATAGCGAGGCTCCGCGGCCATCGTAACTTGCGTCTGAAAACAGACAAACGCCAGAAGGATTGATGGTAAGGTTTTCAATGCCGGACTCATGGCTTTCGCGATAGTGGACATGTAATGGTTCCATCTGCACCGACGGCCGCAAACACAATCATGGCATGTGCAAGAAGCTCTTGGGTTTATGTGGTCACGCGCCTCATTGTCGGGTTGTTCGTGGAGCGTCAAGCCACTGGTTGAGCTGAGCAGTTAACGAAACGACGAGTTCAGGATAGTCGTCGATGACGTTTCGCTGCTCGTTGGGGTCGGACTCGACGTCAAACAGCTCCACAGGCGTGCCGCGGAGAGCGAGCAGCTTCCATTTTCCTTGCCTGACGACTTCGGTTGCAAACGGTTTGGGCTTGGGATAGTGGCGTTGAATGCCTTTGTAGAGATCAAGCTGCCAGAACACCGTTCCCCGCGCTTCGTCGCTCGGTGGACGCTCTCCTCTCATGTGCGGCAACAGGCTCAGACCGTCGAGCGACAAATCCTGCGGCGGTTCGATTCCTGCGGCCTCGCAAAACGTGGGGAGCAGGTCATTGCTATGACTAAATGCCTCGGAAGTTTGCCCGGCCTTAATCGTCGCCGGCCACCGCACCAGCATCGGCACGCGAATCCCGCCTTCATGCAAGTCCGTTTTGCCCCCCTTGAGGTCACCGATGAAGCCTTCAAAGGCGGCGCCGTTATCGCTTGTGAAAAGCACGAGCGTGTTCTTGGCGATTCCCAGCTCGTCAAGCTTATCCAGGATCTGGCCAACCTTGGCGTCCATGTGTTGCACCATCGAGCGGAAGCAATGTTGATCATCGCTGATGCCGTCGGCTTTGGTCTGGGACCAGTACGGTTCGGGCGCCGGCTCGTAAGGTTTATGGGGGACCAACCACCACACATTGAGAAAGAAAGGCTTGTCCTCGGCGGCGAACTTTTCGATCAGCTCCACGGCGAAGTCGCCGTTGGCGTCGGTGAGGTGCTTGGAATAGTAGGGATCGTCCTTGCCAACTCGCTGGTCGTTGCGGAGGAGCACGGTTCCGCCTTTGCGATAGAGAGTTCGCTCTCTTCCCATGCGGCCGCGCAGAGGCTGCTGCTCGATTTGCGTCTGATAATAATCGAAGCCGTGCTGACGGGGTCCCGGCTGATCGTCGAGCCGTTTGCCCTGCTCGTCCACATGCAGGCCACCCAGATGCCACTTGCCCACATGCGCGGTGTTGTAGCCAGCCCCCTTGAGAAGTTCCGCAACGGTCGTCGCCGATTCAGGCAAAGACTCCTTCACATCGCCAAAGTGTTTCGTAATGCCCAGCCGCAAGGGATATCGACCGGTCAACACCGAAGCGCGCGTCGGAGAACAGACGGCGGAAGCCGAGTAGAACCGCGAGAACCGCATCCCTTCGCCGGCCAGCTTATCGAGATGGGGCGTTTTTACCGCGGGACTGCCAAAGCAGGAGAGGTCACCGTAACCAAGATCGTCCGCCAGCAGTAGCACGATGTTGGGGCGATCGTCGGCCGCAGCGTCGCTGGTCCAGATCACCAGGCCAACGGCGACACTGACCATGGCGAGGAAAACAGGGATATGTTTCATGAGTGCATTCCGCCGGGGAGAGAATCTTCGTCTTGTTATTGCTTTGCGTTCTCTGCCGCTTCCATCGCCGCGCGCAGTTCCTGCTCGGCCTCATCGGACCAGTAGCCGCAGTCCAGGCGAATGAAAACCGACGTGTAGGGCAATGTCATGTCGGTTTTCAAAAGCAACACGTGAAACGTCTGGCCAGCTTCGTCGAGCTGCTTGATGATCTGGTCGTGCGGCAACGACGTCACCTGCTGGCCTGCGAGTGCGGTTTTCAGGCCGGCGCGGTAGTCAGTGATTCCTTTCGCGAACTTCTCCGGGACATGCGGCAGTTCGGCATCGATAAAGACAACACCCCGCACGTGCTTTTGTTTCGCGACCGCGGCGAGCACTTTGTTCACGACGTCGAGCTGTTTCTCGCCGGTGTAGACGGTTTTGATTCCAGGCGACGTCTGGGACGGATACGCCGAGTCCGCCACGACAATCCAATTGCGATGCCCCAGCAGCGGCAACTGTTTCTCAAGGTCTTTCTCCCAAGCGGATGTCTGACTCAAGGCGGGTGTTGTAAGTAATCCGACAAACACGCAAGCGAAGAGCAGGCTTCTCATGCGGTGGACTCCTGGGGGGTGGCAAAGGAGGTGGGGCTACCGTTCGTACGCAATCGCATTGAATGAACTGGGACACATCGAGTATCGCAGGAATTTGCCGAATCTTCAAATTGCCGGATCCATTTACTGCTTGTCGAGGATAGAATGCGACATGGCGTTCATGATTTGCGACATGACGTAATAGTCGCCCTCACATACCGACCAGGGTCAGACACGCCGAGGTAGTTTCGCCTGCAAGCTTGCGGCGCGTTTTCGTCCGCGCCATTACGAAATACCCTCTAGCCGTTCGGCGAGCCAGGTTTTGGCGAATCGCCAGTGTTTGTAGGCTTCGGTGCGCGACAGTCCGAGAACTTCGGCGGCTTCGGTGATCGTGAAGCCGCCGAAGTAGCGAATCTTGGCCAGTTCGGCGGAAGGGGCGTCCAGTTTGGCGAGCGCATCGAGCGCATCGCTGATGGCAATCGCGCGTTCGGCATTTTCGGTTTCTGGCGACGCGGCAATGGCTGGCTCCAACGCGACTCGCTGCTGTTGACCGCCCCGCTTGACGGCCAGTTTCGTGCGGGCATGATCCACCAGGATGCGGCGCATCGCTTCGGCCGCCGCCGCAAAGAAGTAGCGCCGGCTCGACCAATGCCCCGCAGGCGACGCTGCGACCAGCCGCAGCCACACATCATGCACCAGCGCCGTCGCCTGCAACGTATGTCCTCGACCTTCTTTGGCCATGTGCCTGGCCGCCATGGCGCGCAATTCTTCATAGACCAGCGGCAACAGTTGATCGATCAACTGTCGATTACCAGCTTCGATTTGGGAGAGAAGGTGATTGACATCGCTCATCGCCGCATTCTAGTTGATCGACTCCAATCATGCACTATCCACATGGAACTTTCGCCGTAGTTTACAAAGCTTGCACGTTCTCCTGCTGCGGCAGTTCGGCCAGCAAGCGAAGTCTTCGCATTTGCACCAATCGCGACTTGCAAGCACCGCTGGCGCATTAACTATTGTCGGATGTTCGCACGATGAGCGAGTGCTTCAACGACACGATTACGAGATCGCAAACCGTTCCTGACGTGGACTCGAGTCATTTTGTGGTTGCCAGCACTTCGCGGCGGAGAATAAAAGCCGTCGCGAGCGACTCCCAATCGAGATCACGATAATAGTGTTTCATCAAGGCCGCGAGCGTGTCGTCCCCGGTTGCAAATGCGAACTTCGCCTCATCCCGTCGATTCAGTCGATGCAAAGTCATGGTCTCAAAGTACTGGCCGTAGACGCGTTGGATCGGCGAAGTGTGTGGGTCGGCCAAGAGTGCCTTGAGACTCTCAAGTGCTTCGGGGTACGTCGCGCGTCGATAGTGGTTGGAGCCTTGAAGTAAGAGAAGCGCCGGAGACCACTCCGATTGTTCGTCGAAGTAACGCGTTAGGCTCTCCGGTGCATGATCGTTTCCCTCGAGCAACATCATCGACCACGCGAGAGAGGCGGCATCCGGGTCGTCAGGTTGAGCGTCGATGAACCGCTTCATTGCGTCGCAAGTGGATTGAGCTGATTTCACATCTCCAACTGCCAACGATGCTAACAAGTATTGTTGGGCGACTTGAGAATCGGTGCGAGACTGAGCAAGTTCGGTGAGGAACGAATGCGCAGGCCCCCAGACGCTTGGGTTATCGATCCACGCCGTTCTATCAAGAGCCGGAACGGGAACATTATTAGGCGCCGGTTCATTCTGATAGTAAAGCTGGAGTCGATCGATATGGCAGGCAATTCCGCCTGATTGGTGTAGGTCATCGATGCTTCGCGTGTCGCCCCCTAGATAGTTATGGTCGCCTAGGTCGATAAACGCCGCTGGTAGTGCCTCGTGTAATTGTCGGCATTGATCTTTCGAAATGTGCATCCCTGCCAGCAATAGACGGCGCAAGCGACTCAATGTTCGCAATTGACTCAACGCGGCGCTAGTTATCCCCGTGTGCTCCAACGACAGCTCTTCAAGTGAAGTTAGCTTCGCGATATCAACTAACCCTTGATCGGTGATTCGAGTGCCACGCAGCCGAAGCCGTTGGAGATTGGGAAGCGACGAAAGCGCGGCCAACCCTGCGTCGTCAACTTGAGTGTCCTCTAGCGATAGCGTTCGGAGTGAGCGGAGCTTTGCAACTGTCGCCATGCTAGCGGAAGTGACCTGTGTCCTATCAAGCGAGAGATGCTCGAGGTAGGGCATGTCTGAAATCGACAACAACGTAGCATCCGTGATACGAGTGTCATTTAAGCGGAGGCGTAACAGCGATCTGGCTCGCGGAAGCCACGTCATTTGCTCGTCCGTAACCGCGCGAGTCGAAAGGTCAACCTCAAAGACATCAAAGTCTGTTGACTTTAGAATGCGCTCAACTCCCTTACCGTACCCGCCCGTTACGAATTGATCCAATTGCAATTGCAAGAATCCGTTCAATTCCATCACATGCGCGCTAACCTCCTGATTATCACGAATCACACGGGAGATGACGGGCAAGCGTGTGAGTTCGTTGGCCAACTGATCGGTTGTTGGCGGAGGCTGCGTCGGATCGATCGGCCCTATTTCATTCAGCGCCTCTTGTCGTAACAGCAGCGTTGCTGCGATTACGGTCCAATCATCGAGGTCTTGATTCAAGCGTTTTTCGACGGCCCTCTCGCCTTTGAGAAGACAGTCGTGCGCGTGATGTGGGTTGTGCATCCGATGGTGCGCGATCGCCAAAGCGAACTGCGTGCAATCGTACGATGTTCTGCGGTTGCCGGTGCGTAATGCGAGAATAGCTTCTGAAATCTGCCCCGTCCGCAGCAAATTCATGCCGAGCGCCTGATGCCCTATATGATCTCGTGGCGAGAGTTCGATAGCTCGGTGAGCGAAGCGAATGGCGACTGCTCGGGTCTCCTCGGAAATGTGCGGTGAGAGCGACAGATACCAGGCGACTTTGCCCAGTTCGGTCGCGTTCTGGCTGCTCTCAAAGCGCTTCAAGAGTTGGCCGCAACATTCACGATGCATCGCAATGTCCCCGGCGGCGATCGTGGCAATGGTCCATCTCAACCATATTTCCAGCTCGCATTTCGGAAATGCTTGTTTCGATAAGCTCGCTTGCATTCGTTTCCACAGAGCACGGTCATTGATCCAAGGCGCGAAGACCGCGGACGTTGCATCGGTCGTTGGCGTCCCATCCGTCTGTGCTCGCCGATACTCGTCGCGCAACGAAACCAGGCGTTTTTCCGCTTCGAGCGACAAACCCTCTTGCAGCGGAAGCCAATCCGCCGCTTCGTGACGCAAGGCCACCGCACGTTGCAAATCGGCATATCCGAGACTGTCATGGAGTTCATAGTGTACATTCCCTCGCACCAAGAAGGCCGGATACAGTTGAGGGTTGAGCTCGATTGCTCGGTCAAGATCATGTAGCGCCCGGCGATAATCGAACTTGCTGGCATGGACTTTCCCACGTACGAGGTAATTCCAGGCGGTCTGGGGATCGCCAGCGCGTCGGTTATTCAACAAGCCCAGGTTAGCGGCACTCAGCGCTTCATCCAGTTGCCCGGACTCGAAGAGGGCGGAAGCCAGATGGTGCAGCAACAGTGCATTGGTGGGGTCGGTCTGTAGGCCAATTTCAGACCAGTGGATGACTCGCTCGAAATCTCGCAACCGAGTTAGCAGGTCAAGCAAGAGAGGAAGCTGCGACTCGGCTCCCTCTTCAATCGCTTGTTCAATCGATTGTTCGGCTAAATCGAATTGGCCATCCGTCAAGGCAACATCGGCTAAGGACAAGCGGGCGCGGACATTATGCGGCGCCGCGTTGACAGCGCTATGCGCCACTTGCAAAGCGCGCGGCAAATCATGGCCAGTCGAACGCGTGAGAAGCCGCGCCAGGTCGAGCTGGTAGTCAATGTTTGTGGGATCGATTCGCAGGGCAATGTTCAGATCGACTTGAGCGTCTTTCCATCGGCCAAGCTGTGTATTAAGTTGCGACCGTTCGTAGTGTACGTCGGCTGCGAGCGGATCCAGCTCAAGCAATGCAGTATATAACACTAATGCATCTCGCAACATTGCCTGCCGCAGGTCGTTTGTGTCTGGAAAGGACACCACGCGATTTTCGGGAATACGCAATCCTAGTTGGCGAATTGCTTCATGAGCCTTTTCGAAATTCACATCCCCACGATGTTTTTCGGAATCGATAGCGCGACGAGCGGCAAGTTCGCGAATGGAAAACCACAGACCGCCCCCTGCTGCAACACTCAATGTTAGGACAAGCGATATTACGACAATCAAACTTCGAATGTTTCGGCGACAGAAGGTCATTGACTTGTAGACAAAAGATGGTGGCCCGGCCTCGACGGGTTGTTGTTTCAAATGGCGTTGCAGATCTTCCGCCAGGTCTTGTGGGGACGGGTAACGACGCGCGCGGTTCTTCTCCAAGGCGCGCATCACGACCCAGTCCAACTCGCCGGCCAGATTACGTTTCAGTTTGCGCGGAGCGACGCTCCGGTTCTTGGAAATCGTCGATCCGGCTTCCGCGTTCAGCGTGCTAATGCGTTTGCTCGGTTGCGCCGGCTCCTCTTCGCGAATCATCCGGCGCAGTTCATCAATGCCCTTCTCCTGCCCCACCGCGATCTCAAACGGCGTGGTGCCTGTCAGGATCTCATAGAGGAGAACCCCGAGGGAATAGACGTCGCTGCGAGTGTCGATATCCTGGCCGCTGAGTTGCGCTTGCTCCGGGCTCATGTAGAGCGGAGTGCCGATCATTTGGGTGAACTGGGTGTAGATTGTTTTCTCGGTCAACGGTTGATTCACCGCCTTGGCGACGCCGAAGTCGATCACCTTGGGAACGGGCTTGTCGTCGTGCATCGTGACAAGGACGTTACTCGGTTTCAGGTCGCGATGAATGATGCCTTTGTGATGCGCATGCTGCACCGCCTGACAGACTTGAATGAATAACTCCAAGCGCTGCCGAATGGTGAGGCATTCCGCGTCGCAGAACTCCGTGATGGGACTGCCGCGCACCAGTTCCATGACGAAGTACGGTCGCCCCTGGTCGGTACTCCCGCCGTCGATCACGCGGGCGATATGCGGGTGATCCATCATCGCCAGGGCCTGGCGTTCCGCTTCGAAGCGCGCGATCACTTGCCGGGTGTCCATGCCGGGCTTGATGACTTTGAGCGCCACGTATCGCTTGAGCGGCGTCTTCTGCTCGGCGACGTACACGATGCCCATGCCCCCTTCGCCGATTTGCTCCAGCAGTTTGTAAGGACCGATGATCTCCCCCAGTTCCGGTCCAGGCGCCGCCTGCGATAAGCAATCGGCTGGATCGATGACATCGGTATCGACCGCGCCCTCGTCTGCGGCGCGGCGCAGCAGGCGGGCGACATCGGCCGCGAGTTGATCGTCCCCTTGGCAAGCTTCCTGAAGAAAGGCCGGCTGCTGATCTTGCGGA
>CAUJKE010000063.1 GCA_963205385.1 Planctomycetota bacterium
TGCGGGTGCGGTTCTTGGATGATCGCGCCGCGCCGCCGGAAGATGATGGCGTGACGGTCATTTTGGAGCGTGAAGCCGGGCAACGCCGCCAGCTTGCCCTGCATCGTGACGCCGCCGCCCGCGGCGTGTTTGAAGGGACCGTAAGCAACCTGGCCGAGGGAACTTATCGCGCGTGGTTGGCGGCCCCAAGTGTGGAAGGCCGCCCGCCGGCGACGCAGTTCACGGTCGTCGAGCCGCCCAGTGAGCGGAGCCGCCTGGAGACGGACACCGCGGATCTGCGCCTCACCGCCGAGCGAACCCATGGAAAGTTTTATACGTTCGCCACGGCGAACCGCTTGGCGAACGACTTGCCGCCGGGACGCCAGGTGCGGATCGAGTCGATGCCGCCGGAAGCGGTCTGGAATTTGCCACTCTTGGCCGGGCTGTTCGTGGCGGTCCTGGTCACGGAATGGTTGCTGAGAAAATACGTCGGGCTGTTATAAACTTGGGGCCAGAGTGGAACGGATTCCTGGTTCCTGCGTCATACTATGAAGTGGGCTGCTTTTCGTTTTGAATTTCGACCTTCAGAGTTTGGATTTCCTTGGTTTTGGTGCTTGAGATTTGGGATTTCTCGCAGCGCATGGCCCACTCCACTAGCGTAGAATACCCACAGTGACCGAACATCCTCTACAACAGCGTGTTCGAAGCGTTTCCGCCCGCGCGCGGCTGCTGCGCTGGGGTTATGCGCTGGCGGCGGTGCTGGCGGGCGTGGTCGGCGCCATGCTCGTGTGGGGACTGCTCGATTACGCTCTGCATGTGCAAGAATCCGGCGTGCGGGCGATTGCCACGCTGGCGATTTTGGCGGTGGCGGCGCTGGTGGTTTGGAAGTTTGCCTGGCCGGCCTGTGTGCAGCAGGCGAGCGATCTGGCGACCGCGCAGCATATCGAACAACGATTTCCCGAACTCGGCGATCGCCTTTCCTCGGCGCTGGCGTTCTTGTCGCAAGATGAACACGACGCTCAAGCCGGCTCGCCGGTCTTACGACGGGCAGTGATTGCTGATGCGGCAGCGCGCACCGAACCGCTCGACTTTGGTCAGGCGGTCAACCATCGCCCCACGCTCCGCATGGCGGCGCTCGCTGGTGTGCTCTGCCTCGTCGCCGCGATTCTCATTGTGATTCATCCGGCGGCGGCGCGGCTCGTCTTGTTACACACGATCAACCCCTGGACGAGCGCCGCGTGGCCGCGCCGGCATCAACTCGTCGTCGCACAAGCGCCGCGGCTGCTGGCGACCGGGAGCGACTTTGAAATCACCGTCGCCGATGAAGGAGAACAACTGCCGCAGAGCGTCACGATTTCGTACTGGTTTGACGGGGATCGCCCCGACCAGGCGCAGCAGCGCGAAATGAAACGCCTGGGCGAGCGGATGGTGCATCGCTTGGAAAATGTCACGCGGTCGTTTAAGTACCGCGTCTTTGGCGGCGACGATGACACGATGCCCTGGCAGGACTTGGCGGTGCTTGAGCCGCCGCATGTCATGTCGCTGGCCGTGCAACTGTTTCCGCCGGCATACACCGGCTGGCCATCGCTAACGGTCGCGCCGGACTTTCGCGCGCTCGAAGGTTCGCGGATCGAACTCCAAGGCGAACTCGACATGCCGGTCGAGACGATCAAACTCATCGTCGAAGGGGCCGCGGAGCCACTGGAAATTCCGCTGGCGCTCGCGGCAGAGGGGCGGTCGTTTTCCATCGACGCAAACGCCGCTGAGCCGTGGATTCTCAGCCCTGCGAATTCGTACCATTTCGAATTCACCAGCGCCGAGGGAATCACCGGCGGAACCGAAACCCATTACGAATTGAGCGTCGTCCCCGATCGACCGGCGGCGGTTGTGGTCGAGCAGCCTGCGGATAATCTGCTTGTCACGCCCAATGCGGTGCTGCCGCTGCGCGCGCTCGTGAAGGATGACCTGGCGGTTCACACCATTGAACTCAAATATCTCGCCAGTAACGCCAGCGAGGCCGGCGAGAAGAGCATTTCGCTCTTCGCTGGTCCTGCGCAAGTCGCCGCGGCGAAGGTGAACCCGCTCTCGCAAGGGAACCTGCCCGGCGCGTCACAGCTCGTGGAATTCCAATGGAATCTCGCCGAAGTGCCGGGTTTGGAACCCGGCGTCACGCTCACCTGGCATGTGGCCGCAGAAGATTATCGTCCGCAGGTGGGTCTCAGCAGCGCGCAGCGCGTGGTGATCATCACGCGCGAGCAGTTCGAGGACCGCGTCGCCCAGCGGCAAAGTGCGATCCTCATGCAACTGCAAGAAGTCCTGCGTCAACAACAAGCGGCCCGCTCAGGCTTGACTGGCATCGAAACGCAACTTGATAGCGTCGGCCGGCTCGAAAAGCAGGATTTGGATCAACTGCAAAGCGTTGAACTGCAACAGCGGCAAGTGCAGCGCGGGCTAACCTCCGAGACTGACGGCCTCCTCGCTCAAGTGCAAGCCTTGCTCGCAGAACTCGCGCACAATCAGGCGGATAGTCCCGATGTCACCCGGCGGATGACGCAACTTGCGACCGAAATTAAGCGATTGGGAACCGAACCGCTGCCCGTCGTCGCGCGCGAACTTACCAGTGGCCTCAAGATCGTTCGTAACGACCTTGACGAGCCAGGTCGTGAGCCACAGCGCGAGGCCACGGCGAACGCCTTGGCGACGGCCGGCGGCGCGCAAGACGAAGTCATTGCGTCGCTCGAAGCGCTGCTCGGCGAGCTCTCCGAGTGGGAAAACTACCGCCGCTTCGCCCGCGAAGTGAGCCGCTTGCGCAGCGATCAGGAGGCTCTGCGCCGTGAGACACAAGCGGCGCAGCCGCAAACCTTGGGTAAAAACCTGCGCGACCTGGCATCCACGGAAGTTGCGGCGCTGCGCCGCTTGGGGCAGCGGCAAACGGAGTTGTCGCGGCAGTTCGATAAACTGGTCGGTCGCATGGGGACGCTGGAAAGTCAATTGTCGGAATCGCAACCCCTCGCGGCGGAGGCCATCGCCGACGCGATCGCGGCCGCCAAACGTCTGGCGATTAGTAGTCAGATGCTGGAGACATCGCGCGAAATCGAGCGCAACCAACTCGGCTCCGCGGGGCAACAGCAGGAAGAGGTCGCGGACTCGCTCGCACAATTGCTCGACATTCTCTCCAACCGCACCGAGCACGAACTCGGGCGGCGACTCAAACAATTGCGCGCGGCAGCGACGGAACTCACTGAAGTGCAACGTCAGCTCGAACGCCTGGCGCGGCAAGCCAGGGCCGCGAGCGAACAAGCCGAGCCAACGGAGCGCCAGCGGCAACTCGAACGTTTGACCAAAGAGCACAATCGCTTAGCGGAAGAGGCCGAGCGACTGGCCCGGCGACTGGAACGCCTGGAGGCGAATGAGGCGGGAGCGAGCGTTTCCCAAGGGGGCGATAAGATCGGCGAAGCAGGCCAGTCGAGCCAGCAAGGCAACGGGCAGAAGACGCTGGAAGACTTAGCACAAGGAAAGCAGAATCTCGACGAGGCGCAGCGACAGTTGCAGCAGAAAATCGCGCAGACCGAGCAGGATCTGTTTTTCGAGCAAGTCGCCAAGCTCGAGCAAGCCATTGAAGGGCTCGTCAAACGGCAGCAAGCGGTAATCGACGAGACGGTGCGGCTCGAAAACCTCAAGTCCACGCAAGACGGGGAATGGACGCCTTCGCAGCGCACGAGCGTCGGTTCGCTCACCGCACAACAACGCGACCTGCTGACGGAAACGACGGCCTTCGCCCAAAAACTGGCGAGCGCGGAAGCGTTTAGCCTGGCGCTTGCGGGTTCCGTGCGGGAGATGACGCGGGCGGCCGCGCGTTTAGAACGGCTCCTCACCGACACCGAAACGCAAACCGCCGAACAGGTCGCGGTGACGCGGTTGTCCCAACTGCTGGAAGCCCTCCAGCCCGAACCACCCCCCGACACGCCGCCTGAGCAAGAACCAGGCGGCAGTGGCGGCGGCGGACAACCGCCCGGCATGCCACCCGGCGATGCGTTACACTTATTAGCAGAGCTCAAACTCCTCAAACTAATGCAAGCAGAGATCAACCGCCGGACCAAAGAACTAGAAGTCTTGCAGCAAAGTGGAACGGAATTGACGCCGGACCAGCAGCAGGAATTGGCGGACTTAGCGACCGAACAGGGGCAATTGGCCGATTTGGCGCTCAACTTGGGCGAAAAATCCGCCGCTAGCACCGGCGCCAATCCCCCCGAACCGGCCCCGCAGCAGCCGCCGGACGAGAATCGGCGTCCAGGTGTCGAGCGAAACATTGATGAGGAACTGAATAGATCTCTCGACAACGAACTGTTGCCGGGGGGAGAATAGGGAGGTTCGTCCTTCCGATCATCGAGGGATATGATCATGCGTGTAGCATTCCATTACTTCGCCAGCCTGTTGGCTGTCTCAGCGCTGCTGCCGTTGGCCACCATCAGCGTGCGCGCTGCTGACGATAGCGGCGCGAAGTCGCTCGATGAGCAACTGCTCGACGACCTCGATTCCGAACTTCTCCCCAAAATCGAACCACAGTCCCAGCCTCCAGCGGCGGAGCGCGCCCCGGCGAAGGACCAACCGGGCTTAGATGAAAAGCTCCTCGACGGCTTAGGCGAAGGGGAAGATATTGAACTCGGCCCCGAGCCGGATCCGCTCACGCAGATCGGCCGCCGCATGCGGCAGGTCGAGACGCGGATTGACAGTCGCGATACGTCCGTGCGCACGCAAGAGATGCAAAAGCAAATCCTGCGCGAGTTGGAAATGCTGCTCGAGCAGACAAAGAAGCAGTGCCAGGGGGCGTGTCAGAATCCGTCCAGCAGTTCACAACCCCAGCCGGGTTCTACCGCCAGTAACCAGCCGCAAAAAGGCGAAGCAGGTCCGCCGAAGGAGAGCACCGATAAGTTGCGCGACCCCGGCGAGACGAAAGTCGATGAACCGGCGAACATGGACCAGTTGGTGCGGGAAGTGTGGGGCCATTTGCCCGACAAGATTCGCATCCAGATGCAGAACGTCACCGTCGAACAGTTTTTGCCGAAATATGAGAAATTGATCGAAGACTATTACCAGCGACTCGCGGAAGATCAGCGGCCCTAATCCAAACACGGGGGCAATCGCCGAGGGGGGTGCCGATGCCAAATCGACCTATCAAACTTTTCAATCGCCGGGAACTGCTCGCCGCGCTCGCGGCCGTGAGCGCGGCCTGCTCGTCGTCACGGTTGTTCGCCCAGGAGGAGCCACGCGACATTTTTGAGCTGGCCGCCGGCGAATTGGTTACGCCGGCAACGCAGGGCGCAATCGATCGTGGACTCGCGTGGCTCGCTTCGCGGCAGAATGAAGATGGCTCGTTCGGCTCCGCCGGTGGATATAGCCGCAATGCCGGCGTCACCGGCTTGATCGGCATGGCCTTTCTGTCCGGCGGCCACACGCCTGATCGCGGCCGCTACGGCGAACAAGTTTCGCGCATGGTGCGATTTCTCTTGAAAAACGCCCAAGACAACGGCCTGATCGTCACTCCCGGAGCGATCAGTCACGGGCCAATGTACGACCACGGCTTCGCGACGCTGTTTCTCGCCGAGGTCTACGGCATGTCGCCTGAGCCGGAGCTGCGCGAGAAGCTCGTGAAAGCGGTGCAGCGGATCATCGATTCGCAGAACAAGGAAGGGGGCTGGCGTTATATGCCCGTGCGCGCCGACGCCGATATGTCCGTCACTGTGTGTGAGATTATGGCGCTCAGGGCGGCGCGCAATGCAGGCATCTTCGTGCCCAATGAGGTCGTAGACGCCAGCATCGAATATGTGAAGCGGGCGCAAAATCCCGACGGCGGATTTATGTACATGCTCAGCGGCGGGCCGAGCCAGTTCCCCCGTTCCGCAGGCGGCATGGTAGCGCTCTATAGCGCCGGCGTGTATGAAGGGGATGAGATCGAGAAGGGGCTCGAATACCTCATGCAGCAAACACCGCGTGATGACGCCTTTAGTCGCGAAAGCCATTTCTTCTACGGCCACTATTACGCCGTGCAAGTCATGTGGCAGGCAGGGGGCGAATACTGGCGAAAATGGTATCCAGCGATTCACGACGCGCTCCTGGCGCAGCAGCGTGAAGATGGCGCCTGGGCCGATTCCATTTGCAATGAATACGGCACGGCCATGGCCAGCATCATCTTGCAAATGCCCAACAACTACCTGCCGATCTTTCAGAGGTAACACGTGCGCGGCGAGTTTTCATGCGTGCGCGGCAGTTTATTCGCGCTGTGGGCGATGGGCTGCGTGCTGTACGCGCCGGCGATGGCGCAAGACTCGCCGCCGCTTGCCGGCCTGGCGGTCGATGGTCCTCTCGCCACTGGAGCGCTCGCCGGGTTTACGGCCGATGGCGGGGTCGTGATCCGCGGCGAAGAGGCCAAGCGCACGCTGGCGCCGGATGAACTTGTCGCCTGGGGAACCTTCCGCGAGTCCACCCGCGGCCCACTCATCTTGCTCTCCGATGGCAGCACGCTCGTGGCCGATCCCATCGGCTTGACGCGAGCGGAAGTTCGCATTGATTCACGGTTGTTAGGCGAGTTCGTCCTTTCGAAACACGTCGTCCGCGGCATCGTGCTGCGAGTCCCCGCCGCGGCGCCCGCGCGCGATCAGTTGCTCCAGCGCGTAGTGCAGCGCCGGGACGCGCACGATTGGCTGCTCCTGGCCAACGGGGATGAGCTCACCGGCCAAATCATGGGACAACGCTACGACGAGCAGCAGCGCGTGGAACTGCTCACTTTCACCGCCACCGGCGCTAAGCAACCGACCGAACTTCCTCTACAGCGCATCGCGGCGCTCGCATTCGACAACGTGCTGGTCGATGATCTGGCCCCGCGCGATACACACTTTCTCGCCGGCTTGCGCGACGGCAGCCAGTTGCGCGTCGCGAGCGTCGCCGAGCGCTCTGGACGCTGGGAATTGACTCTCGCCGCGGGCCTGAAACTGCGCCTGGAAGACGAGAGCCTGAGCGAAGACCTCATCGCCTGGCAACCACTGGGAACCAAGGTGGCATACCTCTCCGATCTTCGCACGACCAGCTACAAGCACATTCCTTTCTTGACGATCGAGTGGCCGTATTTCGCCGATCGGAACTGCCTAGGCGGTCAACTGCGCGTCGGGGATGCGGTGTATCCCAAAGGACTCGGCATGCACAGCACGTCGCGCCTGGCGTATACAATTCCCGCAGGTTATCGCCAATTCCAAGCGGAGCTGGCGCTCGATGCGGCGGCGGATTCGCGCGGGAGCGTCATCTTTCGCGTCTTTGTCGCAGGCGACGACGGCGCCTGGCAGGCGGCTTATGAAAGTCCCGTGGTGCGCGGGAGCGATCCGCCGCTGCCGGTCCGTGTCGATCTGAATGGCGCGCGACGGTTGGTGCTGATCGTTGACTTCGCGGAGCGCGGCGACGAGTTGGACCACGCCGATTGGCTCAACGCTCGACTCGTCCCGTGACGATCGCAGCATTCAGACGAGCGCTAAGTTATCGCGGTGCACCACTTCTTCGTACGGCCGCTGTCCGAGCACTTCGGCAATGCGATCGGACTTCAAGCCTTTGATGAGCATGATTTCGCCGGACGTGTAATTCGTCAGTCCGCGTGCGATTTCCTTTCCCGCGGCATCGCAAAGCGCGACGAGATCCCCCTTGATAAACGTCCCTTCCACGTGGGTCACGCCGATCGCCAACAGGCTGCGCCCTTTTTCGACGAGCGCTTGTTGCGCGCCGGCATCGACGAACACCTTGCCGCGGGGGCGCGCCGAATAGCCCAGCCAACGCTTAAACGGGGACGCCGTCTTGCCTTGCGCGACGAAGAGCGTCCCCACATTCTCACCGGCTAGAATCTTTTTGAGGAGCCCCGGTTGGCGACCGCTGGCAATGATGACGTTCTCGCCTGCTCCGGTCACGGTTCGCGCCGCCCTAAGCTTGCTGGCCATGCCCCCCTTGCTCATGCCGGTCAGCTTATCGCGGACATAGGATTCGATCGTGTCGTCGAACTGGCTGACTGTCGGAATGAGCCGGGAGCCAGGTTCACCGGGGTCGCCATCGTAGAGTCCGTCGACATCCGAAAAAATGACGAGTAGCGGTGCGCGCACGAGCGTCGCGACGAGCGCGGCGAGCCGATCGTTATCGCCGAACGTCGTCATCAGTTCGGCAACGCTGACGGTATCGTTCTCGTTGATGACGGGAATCGCGTCGTATTCGAGCAGCGTGAGCAGCGTGTTGCGGACGTTGAGATAGCGCGTCCGATTCTCGACATCCTCGGCCGTCAGCAACACCTGCGCGGCGCGGCGCCCATGTTTGCGGAACACCCGATCGTACGTTTCCATCAACCGCATCTGCCCCACCGCCGCGACCGCTTGAAGATCAGAGATGTAGGACGGACGTTTCGCAAGCTTGAGTATCC
>CAUJKE010000064.1 GCA_963205385.1 Planctomycetota bacterium
GTTCATGACAATCGGCAAGCGGCTGCGCTCGCGATCGCGGAGGTAATCGCCTGTCTGTTGTTCGGTGCGGACCATCCGCGTGGCGGCGGCTAGTAGTTGATCGGCCGGCACGACATCGGACGCAAGCCCCATTGCCCTAGCGGCGGAAGCGTCGAGCGATTCACCGCCACAGATCAACTCCACCGCGTTCGCTAGCCCGACCAGACGCGGCGTGCGGGCGGTGCCTCCCCAGCCAGGAAAGAGCCCGAGTTTGACTTCGGGGAAGCCGAGTTCCGTCTTGGGATTATCCGACAACACGCGCCGGTCGCACCACACGGCGAGCTCCGCTCCGCCACCGACACAGATCCCATCCACGGCGGCAACAGTGACATACCGGCCAGCGCTCAGGCGGGCGAAGATCTCCTGTCCCTGCGTGCTGGCGGCGATGATCTCCTCTTTCGGCGCGTCGAGCGCGGCGGCGAACTCGCGCAGGTCCGCCCCAGCGATAAACGTTCCCGGCTTGCCGGAGATGATGATCAGCCCGGCGACGTTCTCGCGCTCGTCCAGCGCATCCAAGTGAGCCGCGAGCTCTTCCAGCACACTCCGCGACAGAATGTTCGCCCCTTTGCCAGGCAAATCGAACGTTATCAAAGCGATGTCCGCTTCTGGCCAGGACAAGGTAAGAGCCGCACCTTCGGACATTTTGACTTCCTTTTTGCGAGCGCGCGCGTCGTGAGCTTCCTATAGGGAAATCTATCCCGCGGATCGGCTGGGGGAAAGTAGAGGGAGTACGCGTGGAGAGATGGGGCGCGACGCGGCGCGATAGGATTTGTCACCAAACGCGCGGCCGGCCCGCGGGAGTACGCCCGCTACTTCGGATCGCGCTGCAAATACCCAGCACTGGATTGAAAATACCTCGTGCGGCGCGACGTGGCGGCGGTGGGCGCGTCCTGGTGCTGCGCTTGAAGATCGGCCAGGTTCGCCTGACAGAGCCGGCAACCGATGGTTTCCAGGTGAAACTGGATGTACGACTCTTGCTCGACCGCGAGGGCTCCGAGTAAGTAGCTCCCGAGATCCTGCCGCGTGGGGCAACTCACGCGATGCCGCCGCCAGATTTCGCCCAGCGTGTGTACACCGGCGTCGCGGCGGCCGTTGATCGCGGTGAGCTCTTGCAGCAACTGCGGATTGTCGCGCAGCGCCGCTTCCACCGCGGCCATGTGCGCCGCGGGGAGCGACTCTTCCAAGTACGCTTCGAGTTCGGCTTGCGTATAGCGAGGTTGCATATTGCGCCAGCACGGCGGTTAGCCGGCTCCTTGAAAGATGACTTCCTCGAACGGTTGAATGACGACGAAGCCTTCGCCATCGAACTCCATCTGGAACGACTCGCCGGAGCCGCGGCCGATGAACGTTTTGAGTTGCATATCGGTCTTGATCCGGGGGGAGAGGTTGCCGGACCACGCAATCGTCGCGTTGGGATCGGTGCAGACGGGATAGCCGGGATGGACTATCAGTGTCAGCGGTTCAAAGTGCGACGTGATCGCGATCATCCCCTGACCTTCCAATCGCACATTGAAGAGCCCGCCGGCGAACATGGCCGAGAGCTGCTTCATCATTCTGATATCCCACTGGATCGACGGCTCGAACGCGAGCAGGTCGTTGCCGTTGATGAAGATCGATTCTCCTTGCAGGCGCAGGATTTGAATGCTCTTGCCGCTATCGGCCAGGTAGAGTTTGCCTTGCCCGGTGGCCTTGGTCAGTTTGGCCCCTTCGCCGGTGACCATCTTCTTGAGGAACTTGCCGACCCCTTGCTCCATGATCCCTTCGCGTTCGAACTTGATGTGGCCGTGATAAGCGACCATCGAACCCATCTTGGTCCAGATCATGCCGTTGAGGTTGATCTCGAGCATCCGCGCGCTTTCGAGTTCGAACAGCCCTTCGTTCAAGTCCTTTTGAACGGTCGCCGCGACGAACTCGTCGATTGAATAACGGGCCATGTTTCTCGCCAATGCTAGAAGAGTGTTAAGGAAGCTGAAGAAGAGAGGCTTGTGCCGCGCTCAAGGCGGGGCGTTTTTGTCGATCAAATCCGGTCCCTTGCCGACGACCTTTTCGTACTTGCCATCGTCGGACTTGACATACTTGGTGAAGCCGAGTCGCTCGAGTTTCTTGTCGTCGTGCGCGGCGCGGCCCATCGCTTCCTCCGACCACTTCCCGCCCACCGCGGGAGCCGTATAGACGCGGCGAATCTTGATGCCGGTCTCGGGATGCTCGGTCAGCGGCGGATCGGCCATTTTCTGGAAAATCTCGAACTGCGCTCCCCCTTCGTCGTTGGGGAGGACTTCTTCGTATTGATACAGAGGCATAACGTCAATCTCCTGCACGTATCTTACCCCTCCCAGGAAGCGATTTTAAGGTCTGCGGCGCGCGCCAGCCAAACCGCCCTGCGGGGCTCTCGATTTCACGTCTAAGATAAGACTCTAGCGGGTGTTACGTCATTTCGCTCGGCGTCGTCCGCGCTACCCCCTTTACATGTAAAGGGGAGTTTTTTCGACATAATCCACAAAATAGCTAGCCACTTATTTGCTTGTGGCGAAACTTCCATCTAATTTAGTGAGTTAGCTTGTTGTAGGGATTATAACCCCTACGCACCGGAGAAGCGGAACATGTTCGGCTTCAGGTCACCCGGTTCGGTCGCGAGCTTTGTTTGTTTTCAATTCGCAGGTCCCCTCTTCGCTCTGGAGTGGCCAAAATGGCACAAAAGCCACAGTCTTTCACGACACAACGTAAACGCAACTCTGTTAAGCACCTTCGTCGGAAGCGCAACTCCCTGCGGCTAGAAACGCTGGAACGCCGCGAACTGCTCGCCACCTTGACATGGGACAACGGCGGCGGGGATGGGAACTGGAACACGGCCGCGAACTGGGATGATGGGGGGGCTGATCCCGCCAGCGCTCCCGGCGTGGGCGATACGGCCATCTTCGCCGATGTCGCGGTGGGCAATGTCAATGTCAACGGCGCGATCGAAGTCGACGCCATCGAATTCACCAACACCGCAGGCAATTACGTTCTCTCAGGCGGAACGCTCGATGTGAACGTGACGCTGAATCAAACGGGGGCGGCCGACAACCGGATCGACACACCGCTCATCGACAGCGGCACCGACCTGGCGATCAACGTCAGCGCCGGGC
>CAUJKE010000065.1 GCA_963205385.1 Planctomycetota bacterium
GCCACCGTGAGCGCCGACCGCAAGTCCGTCTTCCTCAAAGTCGACGGCTTGCAAGAAGGCCACGTGCATGAACTCGACGCCGCCGGCGTCCGCTCCGCAGACAACTTGCCGCTACTGCATGCAAAGGCGTATTACACGCTGAATTACCTTCCGAAGTAACAGCAACGTAACCGGCGCACAGGCGTCTTCCGCATTTTCGGAATAGGCTTCATGCTCCCCATGCGGAATACATCACGCGGGGGTATGCTGTCTACTCTTGCAGCGCACTTCACGATTCACAAGGCAAGCGATGGCCGAGCGCGAAAGCTGGTACGACTATCCGCAATACTTCGACCTCTCGTTCGCCGACGAAACGCGCGCGGAAGCCGACTTCTTTGAACCCGCGTTTGCGCGCTATGCCCAGCGCCCCGTGAAGCGGTTGCTCGAACCAGGCTGCGGCGGCGGTCGACTGGTGGTGGAAATGGCGCGCCGCGGTTATCGGATGAGCGCCTTCGACAACAACCCGCACTCCATCGCGTATGTCTCCAAACGTCTCGCCCGCGGCAAACACCAGGCGGACATTTACTCCGCGGACCTGGCGAACTTTCACACGCCGCGACCTGTGGACGCCGCATTTTGCACCTTCAACACGTTTCGCCACTTAACCAGCGAAGCGGCGGCGCTCTCGCATTTGCAGTCGATGGCGCGCGCCGTGCGCCCCGGCGGCATCTACATTCTGGGCTTTCATCTGTTGCCACTGGACGCCGCGGAAGAATGTATCGAACGCTGGCGGGCGTCGCGCGGCCGGACGAACGTGGTCTTCACACTGCGCGTGACCGACACCAATCGCCGCCAGCGCATCGAACGCTTGCGCGTGACGATGCTGGTCCGCACGCCGCGCAAGGAATTGCGTCTGGCGACGGAGTTCCCGCTGCGGATGTACACCGCCAGTCAATTTCGCCAACTCTTGCGTAAATGTCCCGCGTGGGAACTGTGCGATGTGTTCGACTTCTGGTACCAAATTGACGAACCGCTCGTACTTGATGATGAACTTTCAGACAGCGTCTTTATCTTGCGCCGTCGCGCTGACGAAAATCTCCCGCTGCTGATGCGCGCCGACAGTCGTCAGTCCCGCTCGTTTCGGCGAAAACACTGAGCATTTTCGTGGAAGAGCGCGGCGCCCCGTGAAAGTTCACGCGGCTACGTGGTACCCTGTGGGTACGACTCGTCTTACAATTCCGTCGTCGTCTCGGCGGCCTGACTCGCGTCAAATTCGACTCAGAAGTTTTAGGAGAACCACCTCATGTACCGCCTGCCATGGATCTTTGCGCTCGGGCTCGCGATTGGCATCTCTGCTCCTTTGTTCGCGCAAGTCGCCAACGCTCCAAACGACGCGCCTCCCGCCGCCACGAGCGACGACAATGGCAAGCACAATGACACCGCGGCGGATGACAAGCAAGGCGATCAGCCTGGCGCGGAGATCACGTCTGAAGCGGCCGCGGCTGTGCGGTCGCGGCATGAATACCGTAAGCCCGCTAACGTTATTCCTAAGCGATCAAAGCCAAGCGCAGTGAAAGCTATTGCGTCACGCTCGCCACGCCCCACCGTGGCGAAGCTACGACGCCTTCGCACCAAGGGGTTGTCGTAGTCCACTGCCCGATCGGCGTGGCTTCTGTAGGTCGGACGAATTGTCCGAACTAGGCGATGCTCGATCACCTCGCACTCACGATAGGAGGTTCATTCGGAGCATCAATCCCACCGCTGATCCTGGAAGCATTCGACAAGCCAGCAAGTAGGCATCTCAAGCCCCGACACCTCGCCGACGGCGCAATCGTCACGCAGATTGGTTGGCGTCGTTTGGTGAACGGGTTCGTGGTGGAGGCGGTACTGCTGATTCATGGGTTGGTGGCGCAAGGTTGGATGATGCGTCCCATGGTTCGGTCGATACGCAGGCATCGGTTTCGATCTGCCACTTGGGGATATCGCCGCCTCAGTCAGTCCATCACCGCCATCGCCGAAGACTTGCGGGCGGCCTTGCTGGAAGTGGACGGCGCGGGGCGTCAACAGCAACCCTAGTCAAGCAAAGTTCGAACTCTGCACAGACGGCTGACTTCGGATATCCGAAGTCGAGCTACAGAACGAGTTCCCCCCAAATCTTAACCACCACCCCCGGTCGCGCCGCTGGGGGTGCCTTAGCGAACCGGCCTGTACCTCGTTACAACTTTTTGAAGTTTCAGGCATGTTAAACTGGGTAGCTTTGGCTCAAAGATCGGACAAATTGTCCGAACTTTAGTTGCAGCGCATAGCGCCAGTCGTGGCGATTCGAATACTCAATGAACTGGATTCACGGGGCCGCCCGTTCAACCCTCCTTTCACTTGCCGCGTCTCTGTCCCCCGCCCGCAGGGTTTGCTACACTCCAGCTTGGGCTTGGCGGTGTGTCTGTTTCGGGGGCGGTCTTGCCTCTGGGAAGGTGCCCCGCGATTAGGCGCACCCCTGGACCTCCCTCCCCAAAACGATAACCGCAGCATGGGCAAGAAAAGAGCGTCGAAGGAAAAGAAGAGCAGTTCCGCCAACATCGGCTTCGAAGGCGAACTCTGGAAGGCGGCGGATGCCCTGCGTTCCAACATGGACGCGGCGGAGTACAAGCATGTGGTGCTCGGGCTCCTCTTCCTGAAGTACATCTCCGACGCCTTCGAGGAACACCACGCCAAGCTGAAAGCGGAGAAGGCGAGCGGGGCCGATCCTGAAGACCAGGACGAATACCGGGCCATCAACATCTTCTGGGTGCCGAAAGAGGCCCGCTGGTCGAAGCTCAAGCATGAGGCCAAGCAGCCCAGAATTGGCAAGACGGTCGATGACGCCATGCTGGCCATCGAGCGCGATAACCCGTCCCTCAAAGGCGTCCTCCCCAAAGAGTTCTCGCGCCCGGGGCTCGACAAGCAGCGGCTGGGGCAACTCATCGACATGGTGGGGAACATCGGCCTGGGAGACAAGGAGAACCGCTCCAAGGACATGCTGGGGCGCGTCTACGAATACTTCCTCTCCGAGTTCGCCAGCGCGGAGGGGAAGAAGGGGGGCCAGTTCTACACGCCGCGGTGCGTGGTGCAGGTGTTGATCGAGATGCTCGCGCCATTTAAGGGGCGCGTCTACGATCCCTGCTGTGGCTCCGGGGGGATGTTCGTGCAGTCGGAGAAGTTCGTCGAAGCCCACGGCGGGCGGATCGGGGATATCGCCGTTTATGGGCAGGAGTCCAACCACACCACCTGGCGCTTGGCCAAGATGAACCTTGCCATCCGCGGCATCGACTCCAACCTC
>CAUJKE010000066.1 GCA_963205385.1 Planctomycetota bacterium
TGATTTATGACTTGCCAGATGGGAGCGGGGAAGCGGCTTATAACCGTGCCGTCAACGACATGCTCTCCTCGCCGCAGCGCGGCGCGTGGGCTGTGCTCGATCGCGATGACGAACTCGCCGCGTGGTATGGTCGCTATATCAATCTCTATCCCTATCTCAGCGGCTTTTGCAGCCTCGACGTGGACGCCGTGCGCCGCGATCAGGTCCAACCACTGATCTACCGCATCCAAGGCAAACACCCGCCGCGGCGCGTCACCGGCACGCCGCAGCGGATCGCGCAAACGTTCCTCGCGCGCTTTCAGGCAGAACTGAACGCCATGCAACAGCCGGACGCAATTCCCAACCCCGCGCGCGAGTCGCAACTGGAAGCCTGGATCGCCGAGCTGGAAGCGTTTCTTCCCACCGCCGACGATGCGGCCCTGTAATGGTTTACTTCCTTGGCGTTCTAAGACTTTGATGATTCGTTCGACACTCACTCCCGATCCCCGCTCCCCCGCGCCCAAGGCGCAGAAGTCGCGGGACTTTGCGCAGCTCGCGCGGCGCATCTCATCCTGGACTGCGAACCTGCTCGTTACCTTGGTGCTAGTGGTGGCCGCGCTAACCGTGGGGAGTGAAGTCACCTCCTGGTGGCGCGCGGACGATGTGGCGGAGAGCGCGCCGAACTCGCGCCCCACTCCTGCGAGGCCTGCGCTCCAGCTGGCCGTTGGTCCAGAGCGTCACCCGCTTGCGTTGGAACACGTCACCGGCGCGCGGGAAGACGCCGTCGCGGCGCTGGTCGAACAAGCGCGGAACGCGTTGAAGTCAGAACCGCGAGCGTCGCCGCCGCCGCTAGACGCCGCCGAAGTCCAACTCTTAGAGCAAGTGCGATCGCTCAAGCCGGTAGCCCAAAGCGAGCAGGGGGAAGTCTACGAACTAGCCGGCGGGCTGCCGCTGGTCGTGGCCGTGCGTGGCGAACAGTCGCAGCGCCGCGTCGTTTATTGTGGGCTGGCGCTCGCCACAGAAGCGACCGAGTGGGCGTTGTACGGCGTGCCGCGCTTACAAACGCCGGATTACCGCCAAATTTCACTTCCGCCCGGCGGAGAGGTTATCCTAAGTTTACAGGACGCTGCCGACACAACCACGCTGATCATCGCGGGCCCGGCGTCGCCGGCCGATTGGATTTCGTTCTATCGCGCCTGGGCGTTGGACAATGGCTGGACCGCGTGGCGCGATTGGCAACACACGAGCGCTGCTTGGGCGGCGGTGTACGTTCAGCCGGCGACGGGGCAGCGGTTTGATGTGCAGCTTGTCCAGGCAGGTCCGGATGTGCTGCGCGGCGTGTTAGTGTGGTCGAAGTCGTCTCCTCTAGCGCCTTGAGATTGAGAATTGTCCATGAATAAACGTGCCGCCGTACTAGCCATCAGCCTGAGCCTGGGGGTGCTCGCCGCCTTTCTCAACTGGCTGTATTTAATGGAAAAAGGGAAAGGGGTCGCCAGCGAAACGTTCATCGGCATCGCTCCCGGAATGTCGGTGCAGCGCGGGGACATCTTCGCGGAGCGGCATTTCGCCAAGGTCGTCATTCCGAAGAATCACGTCGGCGCGCTCAACGAGTTCGCCATTAAATGGAACGCCCTGCAATCCGTCGTCGGCATGCCGGCCAATCGCAATTATGAGCCCGGCGAGTTGGTCGTCGCTCTCGATCTCGAAACGGCGCCGCGCGAACTCGAACTGCAAGGGCCTGACGAGCGGGCGATGTGGATTCCTGTCGATACGCGCACCTTCGTCCCCTCGCTGGTGAAACCAGGCGACTCGGTGTCGTTCTTGGTCACGAGCAGCCCCGCGCCATTTGATGAAGTCGCGGATAGCGGCGATGATCCTCCCCTTCCTCGTAGCACTCCCACCCCACCCGCAGCACAAGGCCAGGCGGGTCAGGTGGAGACGATCGGTCCGTTTCGCGTGTTATCGCTTGGCAATCGCTTGGGAAGCGCCGAGGTGATGCGCGCCTCTGGCATCTCGCAACAGCAGGAGAACGTGATGACGATTAGCGTGCGTGAGACGGCCGGCCAGCTCGACCCCAAGGCCCAAAAGCTCTGGTCCCTGTTACGCGCTAGCGGCTTTCGCGAAGTCGGCGTGCTGTTACATCCTCGCATTAAGTAAAGCCGCGCACGCATGAAAATCTGGTTTAACAAAGTTCACGAAAGCCACCGCACGATGGTGGAAGTTGGGGCCGGTCCCATCACCATCGGCCGCGATGCGGACAATGCCGTGGTGCTCAATAGCCCGCTCGTCTCGCGCCGCCATGCGATTGTGGAATTGCAAGATGGCCGGCTGAAGCTCTCGAACATCGGCCTCAACAGCTGCCTGGTCGGGGATCGCGAAGTGATCGGCGGGCAAGCGGTCTGGCTCACGCCGCGGGACAAAGTTCGCATCCTGCCGTTCTCGCTCACATTCGAAGCGGAGATCGCCCATCAACTCACGCTTTCCGAAGTCGAAATGCATCTGCAAACGGTGCTGTCCGACTTGGAGCTGCGCATTCACCGGCAATTGCTCGAACGGCTCGATTTGTTCGACCTCGAAAACGAACGGATGTCGCTCCGCGAGCGGATTCTGTTGCTGGAAAATAACATCGACGACGTCTGCCGGGAACTGCACGTCTTCGACGATCAGAACGAAGCGCTCCTGGAAGAACTTTCCGGCCTCGCGATGCGGCAACTGCTGCTGCACGAGTTAATCATGGCGCCTGGCGATGACGCTTTCGGCCCCGCGAGCGTCACTTCGAACGAGCTCGATATCCCCGCCACGCTGGTTCCCGAGCGGGAAACCGAACTCGCGACCCTGCTCACGTTCGCCAAGAAAAAGCTGCAACTGGACGAGCAAGGCGATACGACCTCGCGGGTGCAATGCGTCGAAGACCATTTCAGCGAGATATTTCCGCTCATCCGCCCGCATTTGCACGCCGAGTTGCGGAAGTACATCCTGCTGCGGACGTTGAAAAAGGCGCTCAAGGATACGGTGTTCGGCTTTGGACCGCTGCAAGACTTGTTGCGGGCGCCGACCGTCACCGAAATCATGGTGATCGCGCACGACCAAATCTACATCGAGCGCAACGGCGTCATCGAGCGCTCCGGGCGACGCTTTATTTCCGAGGAAGTCACCGAGGCGATCGTCGAGCGGATCGTGGCGCAAGTCGGCCGCCGCATCGACAAAAGCCAACCGCTGGTCGATGCCCGCCTGCCGGACGGCTCGCGCGTCAACGCGATCATTCCGCCGCTTGCCGTGAAAGGCCCTTGCCTGACCGTGCGGAAGTTCCCGCTGCAACGGTTCACGATGGAAAATATGATCGACATGGGGACAATCACCGAACAGGCGGCGCTGTTTTTGCGGGCATGCGTGGTTGATTCCCGTAACCTGCTTGTCAGCGGCGGCACGGGGACCGGCAAGACGACGTTCCTCAACGTGCTCAGTAGCTTCATTCCGCACAAACAGCGGATCGTGACGATCGAGGATACGACCGAACTGCGGTTGCACCAGGAACATGTCGTGTCGCTCGAAGGGCGGCCGCCCAATGTCGAAGGGAGCGGCGCCTATACCATTCGAGACCTGCTCAAAAACGCGCTCCGCATGCGGCCGGATCGCATCTTGGTCGGCGAATGCCGCGGCGCGGAGGCGCTCGACATGCTCCAGGCGATGAACACGGGGCATGATGGATCGATGACCACCGTGCATGCCAACAGTGCCAGCGAAGTGGTGGAACGCCTGGAAGTGCTCGTATTGATGGCTGCGGACTTGCCGGTGGTTTCGATCCACCGGCAGATTGAATCGGCTGTGGACATCGTGGTGCATATCTCGCGTCTTCCTGGCGGGCAGCGATTGGTAACGCAAATCTCCGAGGTCTCTGGCATCGATCCCGATACGCAGCAAGTGGTGATTCGCGATATTTTCAACTACCGCGATGGTCAAACGCTCCAGCCGACAGGCTACCTCCCGACGTTTGTCGATGAGCTCGTGCGGCGAAATTTGCTCGATGTGCAATTCCTCTACGCGCGGGCGGCGAGCGGCGCGGTGCACGAGCGACTGGAGCGCTCGCGCGGTGTGATCAATGGGCGAATCATCGCCAAGGAGGAGTCGGATGGCCGCTGACGCAGCGCCGCTGATGTCGAGTTTGCTGATGGGGGCCGCGGTTAGCGGCGTCGCGCTCGCAGGCCGCGCCTATGGCGTGCGCGGGCTGACGATTGTCGAAAACGATCTGCGGAACAAGCTCCGGTTGATGCGCCGCGAGACTGAGCACCTGCGGTTGTATTTGCTGCTTTGGCTGGGATTGATGGCGCTGACGCTCGTGGTACTGGGATTCGTCTCGGGGAGCGCGCTCCTGGCGCTGCTGCTTTGCATCCTCATGGCTTGCGCGCCGTGGTACTTGATTCGTCGCTTAGCGCAACAACGCCGCGAACGGATCGAACTGCAATTGGCGGACGCGATGGTCACGTTCTCGAACGCGGTGCGGGCGGGGCTGTCGATGTCGCAATCGCTCGATATCCTCGCCACCCAGTGCCCGCGCCCGGTCAGCGATGAGTTTCGCCAGGTCGTCGGTGAATACAAGATGGGCAAGCCGCTGGAGCGCGTGCTCCGCGAAGCCAAGGAGCGCTTGCGAAGCGAGAACTTTTCACTGTTCGCCGCCGCGCTGCTGGCGAGTCGCAAGAGCGGCGGCAAGCTGAACGAAACGGTCGACCGTATCGCCCACTCCGTGCTCGAGGCGCAACGGCTGGAACGCAAACTGAAAGTTGAAACGGCCCAAGCGCGCAAGTCCGCGGTTTATATGGGGCTCGTGCCGGTCCTGGTGCTGGTGGTGTATTACTTTGTCGAGCCTGAGAATACCGTGCGGATGTTCACAACCGTGCCGGGCCAGATCATGCTCTCGATTGCGATCCTGTTGAACTTACTGGCCTATTTGTGGGCCCGCGTCATCCTTAGTCCGCGTATTTGAGTTATGTTCCTCCTCGCCGCCACCGATTTGCCCGCCCTGCCTTACGCCGCCAGTATTTGCGCTGGCCTGGCGGTGGTGGCGCTGTGGCTGTGGCTAACGTCGTCGCTGGAACTCGATGATCTCGCGCAAGGGGATCAGTGGCGGTACGACATTACCCGCATGAATGAACTGCGGCGGCTCGATAAGGTCTATCGCTATTTTCAGCCGTTGGTGATGCAACTCGCGCGTTTCAACCGCGTGATGTTCGCCAGCAGCTTGCCGACGATCGAGCGCGAGTTGCAAGCCGCTGCGTGGCCCCGGTTCTGGCTGCCGGAGGAGTTTCTGGCCCGCTGCCAGACGCTGGCGATCATCCTCACGCCATTGTGGCTGTTGGTCAGCGTGTCGCTCACCGGCGTCTCCGGCGTGGTGCTGGGGCTGTTCTTGGGGATCGTCACGGCCTGGCTCTTGCGGCGTGGCCTCTATCGGCAAGCCCAGGCCCGGCTGAACGAGATCAAGCTCCGGATGCCCTACGTGCTCGACCTGCTGACTTTGCTGATGGAAGCCGGTTCGACCTTTATGAAATCGCTGGAAGAGGCGGTCGAGGAATTTCGCGGCCATCCCATCGCCGGCGAGTTCAACCGCGTGCTGCAAGACATCGATTTGGGGAAAACCCGCAACGAGGCTTTTTATGCCATGCGCGATCGCTTGAGCGACGACGACATCACCGGAATCATTGGCGCTATCGTACAAGGCGAGGAACTCGGGACCCCCATCGCGCAAGTCTTTCGCACCCAGGCGGAGGTCTTGCGGATGAAACGCTCGCAACGCGCGGAGACCGTGGCAGGCGAGGCGGGAATCAATATGTTGTTGCCTGCGGTGCTGGTTATGTTATCATCAGTTTTGATCATTCTGGGCCCGTTTTTGTTGAATTTTCTGTTGTTTGGGTTCGAACTCTAACGCGGGCGATTGGCATGGCTCTATCATTCCACTGCCCCCGCTGTTTGAAGCGCTTGCCGTTTGCGACGGACATGCTGGGGCAACAGGTCACCTGTACTGCGTGCCAGTTGCAGTTCGCGCTGACGCCTGCCTATTTGCATCAGTCGGATGATGACTCCGCCGCCACGGCGCCCACGCTCCCGGCGCCAACGCTCCCCTCGTCTTCAGTAGCTGCGCCGACGAACCCTAAATCTTCAGTCGCTGCGCCGACGAGGCCTGTGCCGACGAGGCCAGCCTCCACTTCCCCACCACAGATGCCCGTAGCGTCTGGCTCGGCCGCATCCGCGCGGGCGACTTCGACCCATCCGCCCCAGCCGCCGCCGGTGCAACACGCTGGTGCAGCGACGGTGGTCTCTCCGGTGCTTCCGTCCGACTTGAACAGCGAAACGCTGCTCGCCGAGCCTCCGCAGGTCGTCCTGCCGCAGCGCGCGACGACCGCCGAGGTCACAACGCGGCCGCAATCCTCACCGAACGCCCGCTCCAAAGTGCTCACGACCGCGCCGATCACGACGCTCAAGCCGGCGGCCGATGGTTCGCTCCCGACGTTGGCGCTCGAACAGTCCCTCTCGAAAAAGGATCGCCCCGCGCGTCAACCTCCCAGTTCGCTGGCGGTGATGGGCGCCTTGGGACTGAGCGTGGTGCTCTCCTTCGCGCTCTGGATGGTCGATTTCGACAATTCCCCGCCGGTTGCGCCCGGTGCATTCGATGCGCGGCAAAAGCTCGTGAAGTTTTTGGGGAACGAAGGGGAACCGCTCCAGCCCTATCAGATCTTGCTGCGGGAGTCGCAACTCGCCCATTATCGCGGCGACCTCAAGTCCGAGCGCGAGGCGTACCGGAGTGTGCTGCGGTTGTTGCGTTCCGAGGATCGCGGCCCGCGTTCCACCGTGACCGGAGCCACGTATGACGATGCGGAACTCCAAGCCACGTTGACGCAACTGCTCCGCGAAATCGCCGATCGCTCCTTTTTAGGATTGAATTAGGAGTGCTCCATGGATTTGCACCCCCGTTACGAAATCATCGGCCCGATCGCTTCCGGCGATTTTGCGACGGTCTACCGCGCCCGCGATAAAGAACTCGAGCGCGACGTCGCGATCAAGCAGATTCACCCGCACTTCTTGAACGATCCGCGCCGCTTGGATAGTTTTTGGCGCGAAGCGCAGCTCTTGGCTTCGCTGGCCCATCCCAATGTCATGACCATTTACGACATCGTGCGGGAGCGTGGCTGGCTGATTCTGGAATTGATGCAGGGGCAGTTGCAACAATACGCCGCCGGCAATCCGTTGCCGCCGGAGATTTTGCGCCCCGCGCTCGCAGGCACGCTGGAAGCGCTGGAATTCTTGCATCGTAGCGGCATTACGCATGGAGACGTGAAGCCGACGAACCTGCTGATTGACCGGCTCAACCGCATCAAGCTAGGCGATTTCGGCC
>CAUJKE010000067.1 GCA_963205385.1 Planctomycetota bacterium
CGCCGCCCCGGTGACGATAGAACTTGATCGCCACCCGTCGCCCGGTGTTGCGGTCGACGCCGACCCAAACTTCGCCATACGCCCCGGTTCCCAAGTGGCGTTGGATTTCGTACCCCGGAACCTGGCTGGGCGCGGTGGTCCGCTTGAGGCTGAGATCCTGCGCTCGCCGCTGATCTTCGTGCGATTGATATTGGGTCGGTTCCGCGCTCATAGCGATCCGGCGGACATGACGCAACACGCGACGGATGCCGCCGCCTGAGCGACACCCCCGCTAACGTGCGGTCTAAGGATAGGTAAACCAAGGCCGCCGCCAAGGGCGCGCGTGCCTCGGGTATAGTATTTCATGTTTGAGTCGTCGAAGGAAGTAAAGCGGAGAACGCCATGATGTATTACCGGCCTATCCTAACGAATTCGCTGATCTGGCTGTTGCTGGCAACTGGAAACCTGGTCGCGCAGGAAGCTCTACCGCTCGATGGGCGCGACGGCCGTGATCTTTCCCTCCAGAATTTTCGTCCGCGGTCGATGCTCAAGGTTCCTCAGACGCTGCTTGAGCAGGCGAAGTTCCCGGTCGTCGACGCGCACACCCATTTTCGCTACCGCACCAAAGGCTCGACGGACGCTCTCGATGAATACGTCCGCGTGATGGACCGCAACCAGATTGCGCTTTGCGTGAGCCTCGACGGCCGGTGGGGCGATGAATTCGCGGAGCACAAGAAATATTTGTGGACGCAGTATGAAGATCGGTTCGTGATCTTTGCGAACATCGATTGGCGCGGCGCCGGCGCCGCCGATGATCCTAGCACATGGGCGTGCCAGCGTCCTGAATTTGGGCGACGCGCCGCGGAAGCGCTCGCCGAGGTAAAACAGCAGGGCGCCAGCGGTTTGAAAATCTTCAAGCAGTTTGGCCTGGAATACAAGAATCCCGATGGCTCGTTGCTCAAGATCGACGATCCGCGATGGGATCCCATCTGGACCGCGTGCGGCGAGCTGGGGCTGCCGATTCTGATTCATGTTGGCGATCCGCAAGCGTTCTTCTTGCCGATCGACGAAACCAATGAACGGTGGGAAGAACTGCACCGGCATCCCGACTGGAGCTTTTATGGCGCGCAGTTTCCTTCCCATGCGGAACTCTTGGCGGCGCTGATGCGCGTGGTCGAACGTCACCCCCAAACAAAGTTCATCGCCGCGCACCTGGCCAACAGTGCGACCGATTTGGGACAAGTCGCCGCGTGGCTCGATAAGTATCCCAATCTCTATACCGAGTTCGCTTCACGGATCAGTGAACTCGGCCGCCAACCTTATAGTGCGCGCAAATTCCTCATCAAGTACAGCGACCGCGTCCTCTTCGGCACCGACGGTCCCTGGCCGGAAACGCGCGTGCGCTATTACTGGCGGTTTCTCGAAACGTTTGATGAGGATTTTCCCTACAGCGAAAAATCACCGCCGCCGCAAGGCTTGTGGAACATTGCCGGCGTGAGCCTTCCGGACGAAGTGCTGCGGAAAATCTATCACGAAAACGCCATGCAGTTGATCCCCGGCGTGAAGGACAAGCTGGCGCGCCACAAGAACCAACCCTGAATCGAGCGCGTCGCCGTGCCCGCGATGAGCGAGCGTCCGTCGCACCACCCTGGAAGGCCTCAATGTCCGCCACCGCTCGTTCGCAACAGCAACTTCGTGAAGATCTACTCGCCATTTGGCGCGCCGGCGTTGACGCGGTGCGGGCGGATCGACTCATGTTGGACAAGCTCCATCGAGATGGCGAGGTGCTGCAGGTTGAGGACGAGTCGCTCGACGAGTCGCTCGATTTGTCCACGGTGAAGCGGATCGTCGTCGTCGGCGCCGGCAAGGCGAGCGCCGGCATGGCAGCGGGACTTGAAGCCGTGCTGGGCGCCGACTTGATGCGGCGAAAACAACTGACCGGCTGGGTGAATGTGCCGGCGCCTTCCGCGCGGCCGCTGGCGCATATTCACTTGCATCCCGCGCGGCCAGGCGGTCTGAACGAGCCAACCGCCGAAGCCGTTGAGGGCACGCGGCAAATCATGCAGTTGGTAAGTTCGCTCGCCTCGGATGATCTCTGCATCGTCCTCCTCTCCGGCGGCGGTTCAGCCCTGTTGCCGGCGCCGAAGGAAGGCATCTCGCTCGCCGATAAGCAAGCCGTCACCCGTTTTCTGAGCGCTGCCGGGGCGAACATCGCGGAACTCAATACCGTCCGCAAGCAACTCAGCCGCATCAAAGGGGGCGGACTGGCGCGAATCTGTACCGCGGGGCGAATGCTGGTTCTGATTATCTCCGACGTGATAGGCGACCCGCTGGACTTGATCGCCTCCGGTCCCACCGTGGCGGACAGCAGCACGCCGGACGACGCCCTCGCCATTTTGGAAAAGTATCAAGCGGCGACGCGCATTCCGGACGCGATCTGGGCGTGCTTGCGAACTGCGCCAGCAGCGCATGGCACCCAGCCTTCGTCACACGAGTGCCGCGTGCAAAACATTGTGATCGGCAACATCGCGGTTGCCGTCGACGCCGCTGGCCTGGAAGCGGAGCGGCGCGGTTACTCACATGCCATGCACGTCGCGCAGGAACTTGAAGGGGATGCGGAAGACGTCGGCCGGCATTTGGCCGAGATGGCGCTGCGCATGCGCGACCAGCGCGGGCCAGATTGCCTCATCACCGGCGGCGAACCGACGGTGCAGTTGGCCGACCCGGCGGTGCGTGGTCGCGGGGGACGAAATCAACAACTCGTGCTCGCGGCGCTCAAGCAGTTGTTAGCCCAAGGCGAACAAACGTCGCGCGGCCCCCTGGCCGGAATCGCGCTCCTCTCCGGCGGAACCGATGGCGAAGATGGCCCGACCGATGCCGCTGGCGCTTATATCGACGCGACGATCATCGCCGCGATGCACCGCGCGCAACTGACCCCCGCCGAGTTCCTGCGACGAAACGACGCCTATCACTTCTTCGCTCCGCTGGATGCGCTGCTCAAGACAGGCCCCACGCAGACCAACGTCTGCGATCTGCGGGTGATCGTGGTCGACCGGATCGAAACGCGCCGCGCATAAGCGGCCCTATTCCGTCACATCCGGCGGCGGTTCGCTGAACATGTCGCTGATCGATTGATCGTGATGAATCCGCTTGATCGCTTCGGCCAGCAGCGGCGCGACCGAGAGGACTTTGATTCTGGGGAAAGCGGCTGCTTTCTCTGGCGAGAGCGGGATGCTATCCGTAATCACCAGGCTTGTGATCGGCGCTTGTTGCAGATTTTCAATCGCCGGGCCGCAGAGCACACCGTGCGTGGCGGCGACGTGGATCTCTTTCGCGCCGGCTTCGTGCACAAGCTTGGCCGCGCCGCAAATACTGCCGGCCGTGCTGATCATGTCGTCGAACATCAGGCAAATCCGTCCATCGACCGGGCCGCCGATGATGTTCTCTTGCTTCGTCTCCAAGGCACTCGCGCGGCGTTTGTCGACGATCGCCAGTTTGCCGCCGAGTCGTTTCACATGGCCAACCGCGCGCTTGATGCTCCCTTCATCGGGACTGACAATGGTGAGTTCGCTCGGTTTGAGCCCCATGGCTAGAAAGTGTTCGTTGAGGACGCGACCTGCATACAGGTGATCGACCGGAACATCAAAGAACCCTTGAATCTGCGCCGCGTGGAGATCCATCGTCAGCACGCGGTCGGCGCCTGCGCGGGTGATGATGTTCGCGACCAGCTTCGCGGTAATCGGCACCCGCCCTTCGTCCTTGCGGTCCTGACGTGCGTAGCCGAAGTAAGGAATGACCGCCGTTACCCGCGCGGCGCTGGCCCGCTTGCAACTGTCGATCATCACCAAGAGCTCGATCAGGCTATCGTTGACCGGCGGGCAAGTCGGCTGCAACAGGTAGACGTCGCGGCCGCGCACGTCCTCGTTAATCTTGCAGTAGATTTCGCCGTCTGGAAAATTGCTCAGATAGATGCGACCGAGGTTCAGGTTCAGAAAATCGCAAATGTCCTGAGCCAAAGGGCGGTTCGCCCGACCGCTAAAGATTTTAAGTTCGCGCATGGGCGCCGTAATCAGTAAGTATGCGGAAGGTTTTCCCTCGTTAGGAGGGATTCTTGTAGCCTAGGGCCTGCATTTCGGCCTCAACCACAGCGAGTTCGTCGACGCTGTTAATGCTGAGAGCCTCGCAAGGCTCCAAAATCGGCCACGCGGTCACCGGTTTGCCGGCGTCCTTTAAGATACCAGGGGAATCGGTGATATAGTATTCCCGCTGTCGATTTTCATTGGTGAGTTTGCCGAGCGTCTCTGCCAGGTCGCTGGCTTCGAAAACGTAGGTGCTCATGTTCACCTCCGTGATTTCACGCTGCCGGGGCGTGGCGTCCTTCTCTTCAACAATGGCCAGGAAATCGCCCTTAGCATCGCGCACGATGCGTCCCAGCCCCGTGGGATTCGACTTATGGATCGTTCCCATCAGGCAAGCGGGGCGATCGTGTTCGAACGACGTCAGGAGTTTTTGCACCGTACTTGCCTGAATCAGCGGGGAATCACCGGTCACAACGAGCACAGGGCCCTCATGATTGCGGATCTCCGCCTGCGCCATCATGACTGCATGCCCAGTTCCCAATTGCTCGGTTTGTTCGACAAACGCCAGTCCTGGTCGCCCAGCAAGTTCCCTCTTCACATCCTCCGCCCGATAGCCGACGACGACCACCACTTTCTCGCCCCCCCCCGCACGGAGCGCATCGAGCACCCAATGGATCATCGGCCGCCCCAGGACGGGAAACAGGACTTTAGGCAACTCGGATTTCATCCGCGTCCCTTTTCCAGCGGCCAGGACAATGGCAAGCGGGCTACGCATGTTCGAATCTCGTGAAACAAGGAGTGGAATCAATCCAGCATCGGTCCAGCACCACCCTATCTGGCGCACGTCCCAAATCAAGTACATCGACCTACCCGACAAAGAATTCGCCAACCTGCGGCTTGAACCGGGGGATATTCTCTTTGTCGAGAGGAATGGGAGCAAAGCGGAACTGGGGCGATGCGCATTGTGGCATGGCGAGATTGCGGATTGTGTCCACCAGAATCATATTCTGAACGTGCGCCCAAATGCTGCCAGGTTGCTTTCCGACTTTGCGATGCCGTGGTTTGACACGGATGCCGGCAAAGACCATTTCTTCCGTAGTGCCAAGACTTCATCGGGACTTGGAACCGTCAATTCCTCCGAGCGGCGGGCTGGCCCTGTTCCTGTACCAACGCTGTCCGTCCAGAAGCAAATCGTGGATCGCGTCACCAAGAGCCGGGCGGAAATCGCCAAGCTAAAAGCCGACGCCAAGGCCCGCGCCGATGTCGCCAAAGCCGACGTGGAAGCGATGATCCTGGGAGCAACCCTAGTCGAGTAAGTATGCCGTCAGGCGGCAAATGCGTTTTCGCGCGGGTCGTGGATCGGGATTGGGCGAAGTTGGAAGCGGCGTTGAATGCGATTCCCTGACGATTCAGGTGAATGCGCCGATGGGGCAACTGGCCTATGACAAGCAAAGTTCCCCATCAATGACCGTTTCGCGCGAAACTTCAATGAGCTTGCGATAGGTTAGCGTCGCCATGTCATTCGGGTCGAAATTGCCGGACCACATGCGAGCCCGGAAAATATGCTGCAACCTAACGGGGCCGTCGTGAATCTCAATACGCAAGCCCGGCATCTTTTCCAGCATGTCGCGGCAGAACTTCGAGACGCTCTTGATGAGAGAGCCGACGACTTCGTCCGTTTCCTGGCTGTAATAAACCGTCACCAAGTCGTCAATGCGCTCGGCGTAGAAACTATCGGGCTTGGCTAGGAATTCGATGCAATCGCCATCGGGATCGTAAGTCGCAGTCGGCCTGAAGTTCTCTGCCGGCTGGGCCAACAGCATCATCCGCTTGGCGAAGTCGCTATTGGTTGTAACGGTCATAGGAGTCTCGTTTTGAAGCGTGTTTCGTGATGTTGGGGTAGCTTGCAATCGTTGGGGTCGGCTTTCTCCCATCTCCAATTGTAGGCTACTCGGTCTGTATTGACGAACACCAAATACACTTGGCCGGGATATGGCTTGCGTTCCGTGCCGTCGAAATGATAGGCAACAGTGGGAATTCCGCAATAGCAACGCCACCCCTCGCCCCAACGGTCCTCATCTTCGTCCCGACGAAGCCCCTCAAATATGGCCGTTGGGCCCTGCAAAATCGCCGGGACAATAAAACCGCATTCCTTGGCTTGGCCAACGCTGCGCTTGCCGACAGCTTGCATTCGGTCAAACGACACTTGCACTTCCCCCATTGATCCATTAACGGGGTTTACAGCTTGGAGCGTTAGTAAGTCGCGGCGAGAGCCGCTTTTCTCGGCCATGCGTATACGGTACGGGAGCGACACATGATTTGCAAGCGACTTGTCTGGATTCCCCACCTACCGAACAACAAGCATGTACAATTGTTCGCGGGGGCGTAACCATTGGGGCGTGGCCTTTATTTTTCTCAAAGGGTCAGGGAGGCGTTGCGCGACGACCGCATCACCGGGCGCGGCTGTTGGCGAGTAGTTCAATATCCCCGGCGAATCGGGTATAAAATCGACCCGCACGGGCGACAGCAAGGCCCAAGCGGTTCTCACTACCACGCAGCCTAAGAAGGAGGTTCGCGTCATGGCAAGCCATTCAACACGCGACGGCTGATGCGGTCGTCGCGTTACGGCGGCCTACGTTGCCCCAGCGAAGTGCTTTCGCTCCGCTGGCAGGATGTTGATTGGGACGCCGGCCGGATCGTGGTGCAATCGCCGAAGACGGAACACCACGGTGGCAAAGCGAGCCGCGCTATCCCGCTATTCGCCGAACTGCGGCCGATCCTATCCGAAGCCTTCGACCTGGCCACCGATGGCGCGGTGTACGTTGTGGACGGCGACCATAGGGACGCAGCGAACACGGCGAGCGGCTGGCGGAACTGCAATCTACGAACCCAATTTGAGCGGATCGTGAAGCGAGCCGGCCTACAGCCTTGGCCCCGGCTGTTCCACGCCCTGCGGGCGAGCCGCGAAACGGAACTGGCGAAGGAATACCCGATCCACGTTGTTACGTCCTGGCTGGGCAATACTCCCCGCATCGCCTTGAAACATTACCTGCAAGTGACCGACGCCGATTTTGAGCGGGCGGCCGAAGTGTCGGAGAAAGGCGGCGCAGAATGCGGCGCACTAGAGGCGCAAAATGCGGCGCAGTCGGGACGCGCGGCGAACGGTGGCAAATCGCACGAACCGAGCGCAACCCCTGATAGGTGCGCCACTTTTGCGATTCCTGACGAGTCGCAACTCATTACTGCTAAAGGACTTAGCGGAGAGGACAGGAAACTGAAAACGCCTTTTCGTAACTTGTTCAAAATCAACGCTTTATCGCTCTAAGTTCTTGCGATGCTTGACTCTGTGGCTGGACAGCTTTGGACAGCACCGGACAAGTATTCTCAGGTAA
>CAUJKE010000068.1 GCA_963205385.1 Planctomycetota bacterium
GAATACCCGCATCGCTAGCGCAGTCCGCAATATGCAGATGTACGCCGCATTCCCAGTGACGGAGTTCGATCCGCCGAAACTGAAGCGCGTTATCGAAAGAACCGTGCTGGATGGCGATACGCGCAAAGAAATGGTCGCCAAGTACGGCCACAAGCCAATCAGCCGGGCTACGATCAACGACTACACGCAAGTCTTGCAACGCATGTTCAAGTGGGCTGTCTCTGAAAAACTAATGCCTGTAGAGATTCAGCAAGCCCTGGCGACAGTGTCGCTTGTACGAAAAGGGCGTGGCAAACTGGCCGACAAATGCGCCGAGCCTCGCAAGATCGAGCCGGCAAACCCTCAGGCTGTAACCGCTGTGGTCAAGGAGGCTCAGCCGGAAATAGCGACCATGATCCAGGTACAATTACTGTGCGGAATGCGGCCCGACGAAGTGACGATCATGCGACCATGCGATATTGACACGACACTCCGCGATGGCTGCTGGACTTACACGCCGACTCAGCACAAAAATTCCCACCGCGCGGGACGGGAGCGAGAGGAAATCTATATTGGCCCGAAGGCTCAAAAGCTACTCACCCCCTGGATTGAAAAGACCAAGCCTGGCGACTTTCTGTTTTCTCCGCGCCGGGTTTCCGAGCGGTGGAACGCCGAACAAGCCGCAAAGGCGCGTAAGGGCAAGAATAGTCGCGGGACGAATGGAGCATTCGCCAAGCTCAACCAAGAGAAGCCGCCGCGCGATCATTATGACGACCATTCGTATCGGCAGGCCGTCAAGCGCATCTGCAAGCGGCTCAAGGTGGATCATTGGACCCCCAATCAGCTTAGACACGGCCAGGCCACTACCTTGCGCGCGCTGTATGGCATTGAAGCTGCCAAGCTGGTATTGCGCCACCGCCACCTTTCCACAACCGAAATGTACGCCGAGAAAGACAAGAAGCGCGCGAGGGAGATTGTCAAACAGGTTGGCTGATGTAGGATATGTCAGAGGGCGCTTAACTCAGTTGGTTAGAGTGACACGCTTACACCGTGTATGTCGGGGGTTCGAGTCCCTCAGCGCCCATTCACGCATATTCTTCGATCTGCACGCCAGGCTTAAAGACGCCCAGCCGGCGCAGTTCTTCGGCAGCCGCCAGGCCTCTCTCTCGCATCGCCGCTTTTTCTTTCGCGTTGAGGCTCAGTTTCGGCGGACTCCAAGCGATATCATCTATCGCGCGCCCGAAATCTTCCGCGTCGGCTACAGAGGCGCAGCGAGTGCCGCCAATGAAACGAGTCTCTAGCCGGACGATATGCCCGCTCTTACTCTTTAGCCCAGTTGTCGCCCAGCGATATATCGTGCTGCGGTTGATCGGCTTGCCGCGAACTTGCGGCAAGCGCTTCGCCAGTTCATTGAGCGATAATAGCTCCCTATCGCTCTCCATCTTCTCCGAACATCCATAGGCGATCAAACTCTTGGCACGCCAACTCCGGCGTGTCTCCGGCGGCGAACAGGCCGCTGTAGGCCGCGACGTAGTACAGTACGCCGGTTGCCGCGCAGGTCATCGGCGTAACTGACGGTTTTAAGATCACGCTCGGCCGACAAAAATTCTCGGCCGACTGACGGCAGCGCGCCGCGCTCGCGCGGAAGTCCTCGATTGTCTCGCGGAGCAATTGCCGGAGTTCTTCGGCGTAGCTGTTGCGCCGAACCGCTGGCAGTGGTGGTAACAACATAATTTTTTAATCCTTAGAGAGTGGCATGACGACGTATTCGTAAGCACCGGCGCGGAACACGGCCGCGCCTCCGTCGTCACTGACTTCCACCGAGACTTGTGAGTCTTGCGCAATCGCTTTACAGAACTCAGCGACGAAAGTGTTGTCGAGGCATACAGCAATGGGTTGGCCGCTGTAGACGACCTCCATTGCCACACAAGCACTGCCGACTTCGGCGGTGTTCGCGTCCAGCGTCAGGGTATCGGCGTCAAGGCTGAACCCAATCCCCCGGCTATCCTCGCTGGTGACAATCGACGCCTGGCGTAGCACTGCGTGGAACTTGTCCATGTCCAGCGTTAAGTGTACGGCGTCGGTGCGCTTGGGGATTACGTCTCGCCAGCGCGGGAAACGTCCTTCCAGTAATCGGCTAACAATCATCATCCCTGGGGTGGCGACGCGAATATCATTAGGCGTCGCCACTAGCTTGATAAGCTCATCGTCAGTCGGCAAGAGCTTGAGTAGGAGGCGCACCGCGCGGCCTGGCACAATCACCACGGAGCAACCGCCGTCTTCATGCTGGCCGTGATTACCGACCACACTAGCGGCGACTTCATGCTTCGCCAAGCGTCGCCCGTCGGTGCTCACCGCAATGATACCATCGGCATGAAATTCCAGCAGCACGCCACCTAATGCGTAACGCAATGCGCTTTCGTCGATGGCAAACACCGTACGAGCAGGAGTCACGTCGCATCACGGCGCGATTTGAAGAAGCCGTGCAACTGGCCGAGCAGGCGTTCACAGAAGAGTTTTCCAAGGTCGTGGCTCATCTGACGGAACGCCTGGCCGGTCAGGAAGACGGCAAGCCGAAAGTCTTCCGGGATTCCGCCGTGGAGAACCTTCGTGAGTTCTTTGATCGCTTTCGACACTTGAACGTGCGTTCCAGCGACGAACTCGACCGCCTGGTCGAACAATCGCAGCAGATCATTCACTTGCGCGGTGTTCTGCGTGAAGCGCTCACGGCCACCAACGATCTGGTGCGCAGCCTCAAGCGCCAGCAGAAACAGCAACAGGCGTACAAGTCGGCAATCGCGTCGCTGCGTGAGTTGCAAGGCGTGGCGTAGTTTCGCTTGCGTGGCTCACAAAAGCATTTCCAATTCCGCCAGTGACGGATTAGCCGCTGGCAGGTTCTGACTGGAAACATTCCCCACGAAAGGAGACATCTATGCCCCTGAAACTCAACATCGGACTCTCGAAGAAGGTCGGCCTTCCAGACTACGGCAGCCTGGGCGCCAGTTGCCATGTCGAGCTGGAACTCTCGGCAGACTTGCTCCAGCACGACCTGGAAACGTTTCACAAGCACGTGCGGCATGCGTACGTCGCTTGTCGCCAGGCTGTGCAGGATGAACTGGCTCGCCAGGAAGCAGGATCGAATGGCCAGGCAGCGATTAACGGGTACGCCGCCAACGGCATTGGTAACGGCAACGGCAACGGAAATGGTAATCGCACCAGTCGTCGTCGCGATGGCGCGCGTTCCGCTACGGCCAGCCAGGTGCGGGCTATCGAAGCCATCGCCAAACGTCAGAACCTGGACCTGCGCGGACTTCTGCACCAGCGTTTCGGTACGGAAGCCACGGACACGCTAACCATCACTGAAGCCAGCAACCTCATCGACGAGTTGAAGACTGGCGTCAACGGCCACGGGAAAGGAGCCGCAGCTTGATCACTACGGCAACTCCGCTCCTCGACGCAAACAAGCGGCCGCCGCCGCAGGAGCGAGACTATGTCAGCTACAGTGCGATGAGCACTTATCGCCGCTGTCCGCTCAGTTACTTTTTTCGCTACAAGCTGGGCTTGCCTGAGGAAACCGTTTCCGCCAGCCTCGTGTTCGGCACGGCGATCCATCGCGGACTGGAGCGCCACTTTCGAGAACTCTTGGCTGGGAATCCTGCTCCCAGCGTGGAAGAAATGATGGCCGAGTACGACCGGGGCTGGACGGAAAGGCGGGACCAGGAAGTTACCTTCGGTCAGAGCGAAACCCGCGTCACGCTCGATGGCCTGGCCACCCGCATGTTTGAAGCGTTTCTCGCCAGCGACGCTGCGCAGCCCGGCGGCAGAATTCTCGGTGTCGAAGAAACGCTCCGCGGCGAGTTTGTTCCAGGGATGCCAGACTTGCTGGGGCGCGTGGACCTGATCGTCGAGGCCGAAGACGCTTTGGTGATCTGCGATTGGAAGACGTCACGGTCGAAATGGTCCGCCAGTCAGGTCGAAGACGCCACGGAGCAACTACTGTGCTACGCCGCCCTAGCTGGCGACTTCGCCCCCGGCAAACCGATTCAGCTCGAATTCAGCATCCTCACCAAAACTAAGGAGATTCAAATCGAACGCCATCAGCAGCGCGTAGAACCTCGGCACGTCGAACGCCAACGCCAAATCGCGCACCGCGCATGGCAGGCCATTGAAGCGGAACATTTCTATCCCGCGCCATCACCCATGAATTGTTCGTCATGCCCGTATCGTCGACCATGTCAGGCATGGTGCGGTTAGGTAATACAAATGACCGTCGCTTGACTGGCGGAACGCGATGGGCTTATGGAAACCAAACCGTGGCTGACAACGATTCGCCTGCTGGCGGCATGAAGGCCACCAGCCAATGGCTCCTTTGCTGGCCCCGCGCCGCAAAGGAGCCATTTGCTTCAAAAGCAAGACCTGCAGATAACGTTTCGCTTTTTTTAGATATTCCAAACGCCAGTTTCTCAACGCTAATACAAACTCGTCACGGGATGGACATTTTGTCCTCCGTCGCGACCAGGAAATCCGTCACGAGACAATCGGCTCATAGACGCCCGCCAGCATTTGCCCCACCGGCCCGCGGGTGCCTTCAGCACGCCGCGCTCGCCCGCGGACCTGCCAGAGGCCTTGAGCGCGACGTCACGATCACAACATGGGTAGGGATTGCACCCGCATGCGGGGACGTGAATACCTGGCCAGCGGATAGCGTCGCCACAAGACACCAAGACGCGACGTCGGTATGCATATCTCGCAGCATGCGTTACGCTCGCAGATCGAAAGGCTTGAGACGCTCGGAGGCCTCACCTCTGCCTTACGGATTCTCGCGAGCAGGGCTAGCGCTGCACTATTCGAGCGACGTTTACACAAGAAGGCCAAACCGATCGACCGCAGTTGAATATACGGCCACGCGAAGACAATCGAGCCGGAATGTTAATTGTCGCTAAAAGACAGATGTAGTTGTCGCCGAACAGGTAGCCTGAGTCTACTATGTTTGCCAGTAGCGGTTCGCGAGATGTCGGCGCGGCTAAATCGACTGACGCTAAGTATCAGTTTCCCCATTTCGCAATTGCTTCGTCGTTTTGCACATGGGCTATCGAGTGATTTCATTCGGTGGACCATCATTGATTCGCGTGAACGTCCGCAACGACGACGGGGCAGGCTTCTGGTAATCCGTAGCCGCCGGCGGTGGTGACTTGATCGCCAGCTTTGAGGCCACTGAGGATTTGAACTTGATCGCTGGTTTCGACTCCAAGTGTTACTTCCGTTTCGTAAGCCTTGCTGTCACGGATGACGGTCACCACGGGGGTTCCCGAATTGTCGGCGACAGCGGCGATTGGGATCGTCAGCGCAGAAGGGACTTCGGGTAGCGATACATGCACTTGGCAACTCAGACCGGGACGTAAGAGATGATCCGGGTTCTCGACCAAGGCAAACACAATCACGTTTCCAGTAGCCAGATCAGCTTGTCCGCTGATTCGAGTGACTTGACCTGCAAATGTTTTTCCCGGAAGTGACGCCAACTCGATCTTGATTTCAGTACCAATGCTAATCTTCGCAAATTGGGCGCTGGGAATACGAATTTGGACAAACACCTCGTCAAGGTTCATCACCGTTGCCAACACGACGGCGCGATCGAAGAACTGACCCTGCCGGGCCAATAACTGGACGACCACGCCATCAATGGGACTGGTGATCGAGCACCAATTCAGTGTTAGTTTCGCTTGCTCGAGATCGGCTTTGGCGACGTCCAGTAAGCCTTGGGATTCAGCAATCATCTCGGGTCGCGTTCCAGCTTCGAGAAGCTTCACTTTCTCTTGTGCCGAGGCGAGTGCGGCTTCGGCTGATTTTACGGCTTCGGCTTTGGTTTGATAAATGACGGGTGAAATTTCGCTTCGGTCGAGCAGGTTCTTCAATGCTTTCAGCTCATTTGTGAGTCCATCGACCATGGCCGCCGCATTGCCCGCGTCCTGCCTGGCTCCGGCGATCTCCTCCGGCAAGTAGCCGCTCTTGAGTCGTTTGACGGCCGCCGACTTCTCAGCCACGGTTGCCTCGGCACGCGTAACAGCTACCTCAGCCGAGCGCGTGTCGAGTTCCACCAAGAGATCGCCGGCTTTGACCGACTGGCCTTCAACGACGTCCAGCTTGCGGACCCAGCCGCCTAGTTGTGGCGAGATCACGGCAGTCTTTTCGGGAATGGCGACGATCTGGCCGACGAGATCGAGTATCGGCCGCAGCGTTGTGACTTCAGCGGTTGCGACTTCCACCGAAACCGGTGGCTGTTGAGTCGCCTCGGTCGTTGGTGATGCCCCATCTGGAGCGGTCGCATCAGGTGTTGCCGTTGAACAACCCACAACCGTCAGCAACACCAGTGTTACGGTCAGCGGCAGAAATGAAAGTACCCGTCGCCTCCGAAGTCGCAAGTCTTTGGAGCAACAATTCAAGCTCTGGCGAGATCGGTTACGAACAAACAACAACAGAGCCAAAGTCAAGTGGTATGCGTTCATGATTGTTCTCGGACATTGCGGCGACCGGTGAGATTCGTGACTCGCACCATCAAGTAGTAAAACACAGGCGTCGCGATAAGGGCCAAAACAAGCGACATACATAACGATCCGATCACCGCGATCGCCATCGGACGCAACATATCGGCGCCTGCGCCGACGCCGTATGCCAACGGCAACAATCCCAGAAAAGTCGTCAACGAGGTCATCAATACCGGACGCAAACGTCGACGTCCCGATTGAATCAAGGCTTCGTCCAACGGTAGTCCGTCGGACATCAACTGATCAACGTAATCCAACATCAAGATACCGTTTTTAGCGGTAATCCCGATGCCAATGATCGCGCCGAGGAACGAGATGATATTCAGCGTCGTGCCGGTTCCCCACAACGCCGCCGCGACCCCAAACATGGCGAGGATTGAGCCGGCCAGGATCGCGATCGGCTTCATGAAGCCGCGGAACTCCAAGATCAACACGGCGAACACTAGCACCAGTGCCATCGCCAACACGAGGGCTAGATTGCGGAACGATTCCTGTTGCTGTTGGTACAGACCGCCAAATTCCATGGAAGCCTCGGGCGGGATTTGCACGTTGGCCGCAATCGCCTTTTTGATCTCGCCGATCCCGTGCCCCATGTCGATGTTCTCAAACCTCGCTGAGACTGAAACCAACTGCCGCAGGTCTTCACGGTGCATTTCCAACATGCCCGGTTCGAGTTCGATCTGAGCCACATCACCCACCGTCAAGTTGACGCCAGTAAGCGTTCGTAGCGGCATCGTCGCTAACTCACGTTGACTGCTATGCGATTGCGGTGAAGCCATCACCCGCACGTTGTAAATGCGATCTCCATGCAGGACGTAAGACGAAACCGTACCCAGCATTGTCGCTTGAATCTCATTGCCAAGCGCCCTCGGCGTCAAGCCGACTCGGGCGGCTTCGGCAACATTCGTTTTCAAACGCAACGTTGGTCCGGCGACCACCAAACCATCATTGACATCAACCACTCCAGGAATCCTCTCAATCGTTTGAGCGATTTCAGCCGCCTTGGATTTCAGCAGTTCGATATTGGTTGAATAGAGTTTGATCTCGATGGGGTTGGGCGACCACGTCAGGTCTCCGATCAAGTCACCCAGCACACCGGGAAACTCAAAATGCAATGCAGGTTCTGCTGCGTTCGCTTTGGCACGAACTTCTTCGATCACTTGAGCCGTCGTACGATTTCGCGGTTGTTTTAGTTTGACCAGAAAGTCACCTGTGTTGGGTTCCGCGATCGCGAAGGCCAATCGGGCGCCCGTTCGACGCGAAAAGCCTTCGATCTCTGGGACGTCACGAAGTATCGCTTCAACGTGCATCAACATGCGATTGGTCTCGGTGAGACTGGTGCCTGGACGCGAGAAGTAGTCGATCACGAATGCACCTTCATCTTGCGCAGGCAGAAAGTCGGACTCCAACTGCATGTAAATCCAAACCCCTCCGGCAGCAATCATGGCGATGCCAATCATGGCAACGGCGGACCAGCGGAGCAGCACGCGCATCAGGGCGGCATAGAAGGCGGTGAGACCCCGCAGGATCGGCCCGCCTTCGGTAACCGAGTGGGTGGAAGCGGATCTCGCCGTAGCCGAACTCGCCTGAGTTTGGTTATCTGTCGCTGCTTCCGGCGTTATGCGACTTCGGCGACGTCGTAATCGCGAGCTTAGTTTGTTAACGACTCGGCCAAACCAACTCTGCTTCCTTGCGCGAATCAGCAGTCCCGCCGTGACCGGCGTCCATGTGACGGCCAATAGCAACGAGATTAACAACGCGATCACCATCGTCGTCGCCAACGCTCGAAAAAAAACACCCGCGACACCGTCCAAGAACGCAAGTGGAATGAACACCACGACGGGTGTCAACGTGCTGCCGACCAGAGCCGGGCCGACTTCCGCCATCGCCGCTCTGACCGCAGTCGCTGACGACTCTCCCGATTCGACCTTGACGTAGATCGCTTCGACGACCACGATCGCATCGTCGATCACAATTCCCACAACAGCCGCAATTCCGCCGAGCGTCATCAAATTAAAACTCATCCCCAGCAATTTCATGCCAATCAATGTCAGCAAGACCGTCACGGGGATCACCATTGCAGCGACCAATGTCGCTCTCCAACTGCGCAAGAAAACAAACAGAACGACAACCGACAAAATCAGACCGAGGATAATCGCGTCCCAAACACTCTGTACACCTTCCCGCACGAACTGCGACTGATCGTAAAAGAACGCCATCTTCATGTCGGGCGGCAGTTCCTTTTTGAGTTGCTCCAAGTCACGATGCAGGTCTTCGGCGATTTGAACCGTATTGCAATCTGGTTGCCCATAGACGTTCAGTAACACCGCTTCTTTCGCGTCTGCAGTAACACGGTTGAATTGCGGAGCCGAACCTCGCTTGACCGTAGCGACATCACGCACGCGAACGGCAGCTTGATTGACCCATGCCAGAATCACGTCTTCGATCTCTGCGCCGCTATGCAGGCGATTGTCGACTGTGGTGAGATAGAGTTGATAGTTCTCTTCGTGCATCCCTGCGGGCGTGAACAGGTTCGTGTCCGCCAATGCCTGTGACACTTGGGCAAAGCTCAGCCCGTTCGCGTCGAGTCGCGTCGGATCAACGACCACGTGATATTCCGGCACACGGCCACCGACTAACTTCACGCGGGCAACGCCACGGATTCGCAAAAACCGTGGGTAGATGTCGTAGCGTGCTGATTCCCACAGTTCGGTTGGTTGCCGCGTGTCGCTGGTCAGGCTGATACCGAGGATCGGAAACGCCAAAAACGTCAGCCGATGCACCTGCACCGAAGCCGTCGACGGCAAGGTAGACTGAATTTGCGACAATCGCCCGAGCACGTACTGTTCCGCTTCGGTCATGTCGGTCGACCAATCGAAGAACACATTGATCGCCGCTGATCCACGGCCCGTCGTGCTGCGGATGTTAATCGCACCAGGAATGTCTTTCATCGACTCTTCGACGGGCCGCGTCACGGTCGCCATCATCTCGTCGCCCGGCATCACACCGTTGTCGATCAGAATCACGACGCGAGGAAAATCGGTTTGCGGGAAAACCGACGACGGCATCGCGTAACCGGAGTAGGCACCGGCCAGGCACAGGGCCACGATCAGAAACAGAATCGGTTTCCCAAATCGCAGCAGGAGGTGCGATTTCGAGTCAGCTTCGGGTAGTGTCATGGCTGCAGAAGTTCTTCCCGCGAAGTGGCTTCAGAATTCGCATCAGTTGGCTTCTCATCGCTCGAATTCGCTTTCGCTTTGACTGGCGGTGGCAGCTCAGGTTGGGTTTCGCTTTCTGGTTTAGGCAACGATTCCATCATTATAATCAGCATTTGAGGTGGCAGCCCAGTCGCCTGCGTCACGTCGGCGGTTGCCAGTGTCAGTTCGTTCAAAAGGTCAAAGAAGCTCTGTTGCGACTGAATCAAGGTCGTCCGCGCTGCGAACACTTGAAGTAGTGTAATCTGCCCTGCTTTGAATTGATCTTCAAACGGCTTCAGCGCCTTTGACAGGTCACGATTGAATTCGTCGCGAGATTGTGCGACCAACCGCCTCGCCCGCTCATATCGCTGGATCGCGGCGCGTGCTTCCAAGATCGCACGGTTTTCGAGCTGCGTCGCGGTGACCTGTTGCAAACGCAGCTCCGCCATCCGTTGCTGAACCAGCGGTTTGCCCGTATTAACCACGGGAATGTCGATCTGTGCTTGAACACCCCAAAACACGCCAGACGCCTCGTCGCGTTGGTACATCGGTCCGGCTTGCAGGTTTGGGCAACGCATCGCGTCGGCCAGTCGCATGTTCTCGGCTGCCATTGCCACAGCGGAGCGAGCCGCCACCACATCCGGGCGGTTGACGACCAATTGGCGAAGTACCGAATCATCAATCGACGTTGACGCAGTATAGGCATCGAACGCTATCACGTCGGTGTCTGTGGCAGATTGAGGCAATCCCGCCGCGTCCTCCATCGGTCGCCACCGCCAACCTGCCCACTTTCCGGTGAGATCGAGCGGTGCATTGGCAGCGAAATTCAATTGAGTACGCAGAGCGGCCAGCGCGGTTTGATAGCCCGCTTCGGTAAGACGTAGTTGGCGAAGGGACGCGCGATACTGCAGCTTGGTCAACTCCAGGTCCGCCTTGTTCGATTGTCCTGCCTTCTCACGACGCTCGATCACGCCGATGAGCTGCTCGTTCATACTGGCCAACGAACTACTGAGATCTCGAAGTTCTCGCTGGTACAACGCTGCGAAATAGAGCCGTGTCGTCTGTGCCATGTTCATCAACTCGGCTTGATTGACCGTGCTGTGAACTTGACGCCAATTCGCGGCCGCCATTCCTTCCCGATGCCGCTGTTGACCGCCAAGCTCGATCGTTTGCACGACGACATGCTGTTGACTCACCGCCCCGTCCGCGCCGTTACGATCACGGTTATACGGCAAGACCTGAGTTTGGAACTGAGGGTTGTAAATGTAAGTATTGGCGACACCGATGGCGGCGATCGCGACCGGTTCACTCGCCCGCACAGCAGCCAAGTCAGGATTGCGCGACAGCCCCAAAGAAATCGCTTCGTCGAGCGACAGTGCAACGGCGTTGAGATCGGGTACCGCCGGTGATGCTGCCAATCGTACGACGCCATCTTTCGCCGTGTCGGCCGCACTCGCTTGGAGACTGACCAACGGAGCCGATGGTAGCACTGCCGGTTGTTCCGCAAAGATCAGCTTGTCGAGTCCGTGCGGGCCACGACAGCCTCCGACGACAAGTAACGTCATCAACAGCAGCGTTATTCGTTGTTTGTTTACCATCTGCACTCTTACGGCTGTTTTAGATCTGCCGTTTGTTTATGTTGAGCGGAGCTAAGCGTTTATGCCGTTTCCAGTGGAAGAGGCGGGCCAGTTCGTTGCGCTTCAAGCGTGCTTCGCGTTCGTGTTCGATACGAGACTGTGAATCGCAGTGGCACGCGCGGTGCAAGATCTGCGCGATCCCTTCCCCGATCTGTGGCAGCGTGATCGCGGGGGTCCATTTTTTTCCCCGTCGCGTTTCGCTGAGCAGGAACCAGGCAGCAATCAACGAGAGCGTTTGATGATGATGCCAGCCCGACCAGTTGCGCACCTCGTAGTCAGCCAGTCCGGCTTCGCTCTTGCCGCGTTGAATGCATTCTTCAATGCGATGCTCGGCCTTGGCCACGCGCGCGAACTCCAGGAGCGGCGTCTCGGCGCTGCCGTTGGAGAGGTAGTAATCCACCTTGACCACGCGCTCATTGTCGCGATCCTTGTAGCGCATCGCCACCGGAACTTCGTTCGACGCCTGTTGCTGCCGGTCAGTGCGCGCCGCGCCGCGCTGCTTCAGGCGCTCGACGAGCAGCGGTCCCTGCGCGCCGTCGCGCACGTTGAGTGGGGTCCAAGCGCTGGCAGGTTGAGCCACGAGCCATTTATCGACGCGCACCCACGGACGAACCGGCGGACGACCTCTTTCGCTGTTCGTCGGCGGCTCGACTTCCAAATCGCGGATCAACGTGTTGGAGGGAACGGTTGCATAAACTGCTCCAAGCGGGACGCCACCTCCGCGAAGACCTGCGGCGCAAGCTCGCATTCCTTCAGCACCGCCGCCTTCCGCGCCTGAAACTCCCGTTCCCCAAATTCTGCTTCTATGCGTATACTCCTGTAGCAACAAGTGACTCCCTCCTGAACTGCAAAAGATGTTGATACCAAATCCTTTACAGCATGTCACTAGAAGTCAGACAGTCAAAACTTTAGGGGAACAGAAATAATTGGCGGATTGATCTTGCCACGAAAAAGGCCCGCAGAGAAATTGGAGGTTTCCACACCACACCAACTCTCAAAGGGCCTAAGTTCCAGTTTTGCACTTTTGGGAACTGATCTTGGCATGAAAAAGGCGGTCCGCGACAATGGCGATTGAACCTTAAAACTTTCAATCTCATTGGCACGGAGGCCGCCAACATGGAACTTACCAATTCTTTCGAGATTCTGC
>CAUJKE010000069.1 GCA_963205385.1 Planctomycetota bacterium
AGGACGCCGAACGCAAGTTCCTTGCCTTCGCTCCAGCGTTCGACCGACGGCGAGATCAATTTGCCAATACCGAAGGCCGCGACGAGCAGGCTCACGGCGGATACCGTCATGCTGATGACCCGCGAAGCAATCAATGCGATCCGATCCGCGCGGGCGATCAATCGCGAGATCCACCAGCCGTTCACACCATCAGTCACGAGCATGCCCAGTAGAAAAAGCCAGCCGAGCACTAGCGCGTGCGCGACGCCCCCGAACTGCGTGGCCGTGATCGCGAAGAGCGCCGATTGGCTGACGGTATCGAACGAAAGCGCGAACAGGGCACCTACGCCGGCCACTCCGAGCGGCCGGCGCGCTTTCGCGAAGCGTCCGAAGAAGCGCCCCTTGATGCCGACGAGCCTCACCACGCTGCCGGACGGCGCTCTCACGACCGCATGCAGATTGACGAGGCCGAGGAGCAGCAGGAAGACGATCGACACCCAAGCGCCGAACGCGTCGAGCCATGCAGGGGGGACCCAACGCTCGCTCAGCAGGCCGACTGCGGCCGCTATGGCGAGGACCACTACGCCGTGGCCTACGGAAAAGAGCGCGCCGCAGTATCTCGAATGAGTTCGACGATGGTATGAAGTGAGTCGGGTCAGGCCGTCGATGGCCGCCAGGTGATCAGCATCGAAACCGTGCCGCATACCGAGCAGGAAGACGAGCGAGCACAAGGCGCTCCACTCGGTTGGGAGAGCGTGCATGGCGGGTAGAAATCGAGTTGTAAATACATCAGTATGAGGATTACTCAATTCATCTTATTGCCTTTGCGCAAGATGGGCAACATTCAGAAGCCGAAAAGCAACGCGTGGAGCCAAGAAAGCTCCGATCGGCTTAAGAAGTTATCCGTAAATTATGTTGACGCCCAGCGGAACCTTCCGAAACGCGATGATCGCTGCGGCGAGGTGGTTGAGCGCGACGAAGCTGCGTTCGAGTTTCTCGTACCGTACGAGTAGCTTCCGAAAGCGGTTGAACCAGCTGTGGCAGACCTCGACGACCCAGCGTCGGGCATTCTTGTCCGGGTTGCGCCGTTTCGCGGCGGTCTCCTGGCGACGGTCGACTACGTGAGCAATGTAGCCGTGCTCTGCAATCGTGCGTCGGTTCTCGGCGCTTCGGTAGCCCGCGTCGGCGCACAGGTGCTTGGTGCGCCGTACCGGCGGACGCTTTCGTTTGACCATCACGGCGCTGAGCACCTCATCCAGACGCTTGCCGTCATTGACGTTCGCCCCGGTCACGACGAGCGACAACGGGACGCCACGGCCGTCCACCAGCAGGTGGCGCTTGCTTCCTTTTTTTCCCCCGATCCGTCGGGTTGGGCCCTACGGCTTCTTGTGCCAGCGGCGCTTTCATCATCGCCCCATCGACGCTTTGCCATCGCCAGGCGATGCCTTCCATCTCGTCGTACTCCGCCAGTCCCGCTTTCCATACGGCCTCGAAGAAGCCGGCTTGCTCCCATTCGAGGAAGCGCTTGTGGATCGCACTCGCACTGCCGAAGCGTTCGGCGGGCAGCGCCTTCCATTGGCAGCCCGTGCGTAGCACGTACACGATGGCCTCGAAGACTTGCCGAGCGGGTTTCGACGGCCTACCCGCACCGGGCTTGCGAACGTACTTCTTCTCCGGCGCGCGCGCGCGTTGCGGAATCAGCGGCTCCACGCGCTGCCAGAACTCCTCCGTCACCACCCACGAATCGACTCGCTTGGCCAAGGTCTCGCTCCGACGCCGCGTTCGTTGCGGCTCGGATCGACAGTTTACCTATTTACGGATAAGTTCTTAAGAAGTTCGTTGCTCCGCGGTTTCGATTCGCCGGGTTTGCGCGGCGAGCCACTGCCACTCGCAACCGGCGCTACGAAATCAGTTCTACGCCGGCGGCGACGATGCTCGGGCCGTGACTGAGGCGGCGGCGCCACCGCACACCCAAGCCACCGTCTCGGCGACTTCCTCGGGGCGGATCTGGAGTTGTGGGAGACCAGGCTCTGCAGCGCCTCCTCGCGCGAGCGGCCGGTCTTGGCGGTGATGTTCGCTGGTGCGTAGCCGACGATGTCGGTCTCAGTGCCGCCGAACAGACGGCGTGCACCGTGATCGCCTTGCGTGCGATCCCGATAGCCAGCGCGCGGTGAAGCTGACGAACGCGTGCTTGGCGGCGAAGTACGCGGTGACGTAGGTCATCCCCTACCGGCCGTCGACGCGATGTTCACCATGCGCCCGCATCCGCCTTCGAGAATCGACGGCAGCACTGTGCGGGCGGGTGCACCGCGCCCGTCAGATTGGCACCGAGCATGCACCTCACGCCATAGCTTAGCGTCGTTCTTCGGAAAGGCGGAGCCAACGGAGCGATGCTCTCGTTTTGTTTACGATGATGTCACCGTCGCCACCGCGAACGATGCTTCAACAGCAGGACCGACGACCGCGAACTCGTTGCGCAGCGTCCGCGCGGTCGACTCCAGCGCCTCTGCCGTGCGGCCAAGTAGCGACAAGGGCGCGCCGCCGAGGCCAAAGCGGCAGTGATCGTCCTTCCAACGCGTCGCCCGCCACCGGTGACGATTGCATGCGGTTCCGTGAACGGCCGCTTCCTCTTCCCTGCCTCGATGTCAGTCCGAGAATTTGTTCAAGCGCGAACGATCATGCTGGTGCCGGCATACAAGCGGAAAGGGGCAAAACGCGTGATCGAGATCACGCGCCGATTGGAGATTCCAGTCAACGGTTCGAAAGTGCGCGCTCGCGATGTCGGAATGGCAGTCTGGGCGACGAGCCACGCTGCGATCGGCCGCGCTCACTGGACGACCAACGCGTGGCCGAATGCTAAATCGCGCGCTTCGGACTCGCCCCGCCAAGCAGACGCACTGGAGCGTACGAAGTTTGGCGGCCGAGGCCAGCATCAGCAAGGACATGGCGCATCGATTGTGCCGGGCGGCAGGTTTGGCGCCGCACCGATCGCGTAGCTTCAAGCTCGCCAACGATCCGGCCTCGCTAGGAATTTAAGATTCCATGTCCAGTCACCCCGACCTACACAAACCTTGCGTAAACCACATGGACCGCTGGTTCGCCCTGAGTATCGAGCGGGCGACCCGTCAACATCGAGTGCCAGCTTCAAGCGTACGCGTCCGCGAATCCCCGTTCTTGAGTTCGACGTGCTGATAGCCGATCGTTGATTCCTTCTCAGGAGGAATCGAATGGAAGGATTTCAGCAGGCTGCGATTGCGGATGTCTCGGCTGTCCAGGGTGCATCAGAAC
>CAUJKE010000070.1 GCA_963205385.1 Planctomycetota bacterium
CGGACTCGATTCGCTCTACGGCGGCAATGAGGACGACCTCCTCTTTGGCGGCGACCTGTTCGAGGGCAACACCGACGACGATCTGCAAGATCTCTGGATGCTGTGGCGCAGTTCCGGCGCTAACGACGATCCCAACGCCGCCGGCAGCGCCTTTGATGTCTTGGAAGATCTGTTCGGCGATTATGACTTTCTCGGCGACACGCTCACCGGCGAGCGAGGAGACGACTGGTACGCGATGTTCCAAAACGACAGGTTCCGCACTTCCTCCGAAGCCAAACTACCGAACGAATTCCGCTTCTACCCAGCGCCGTGACGCAGTTAAGGCGCGCTCAGAAAATCACCTTCTGGCTTTGTGAGTACCAGCGCCGCGACTTGCGTGACGACTCGATGCTGATCGGTGGCTGGCGTCAAACGTCTTCCCGACCCTCATCCAGCTCGCCTGGATGGGGGCGAGCCAGAGTTGATGAGCGAGACCGCCAACCTCGCAACCCTGCCGTCTCGTCGTAACTTTCCCACAAACCTCGTCACACCCCCAACGACAATCCATGCAACTCCGGACCAACATGGTCCGTAACCACCGCGCCAAACAGCGTGTGGCTGTTGCAGTCGTACAGCGCGATCGGTAACGTCTGCCCGATCTGTCGTCGGTTCCCATCGAATACGACAATCCGATCATCATGCGTGCGGCCAATCAGTTGCAGCACTTCGCTCTCGCCGGCTTCCTTCTCCGCCGTTTTGCTAGGCCCTTCGATCAATACGTCGACCGTCTGACCCAGAAACCGCTCGTTCTCTTCCAGGCTAATCTGATTCTGCACCGCGAGTAATTCATTGTTGCGGCGCTTCTTCACCTCTTCGGGCACATCATCGCGAAACAGTTCCGCCCCGCGCGTCCCCGGCCGCACACTGTACTTAAAGATGAAGCTATTCTTAAAGCGACACTCCCGCACCAGCGCGACCGTCGCCTCGAAATCTTCTTCCGTCTCGCCGCAGAAACCGACGATGAAATCGCTCGAAATCGCCGCATGGGGCAGCGTCTCGTGAATCCGGCTCATCATGTCGCGGTAGTCTTCGACAGTGTACCCACGCTTCATCCGTTCCAGCACCGCGTTGGACCCGCTTTGCGCCGGCACGTGCAAATAGGGCGAGCACTTCGGCAAGTCCCGCACCGCCGTGAGCAGTTCCGTTGTCATGTCCTTGGGATAATTCGTGACGAACTTGAGCCGCTCAAGACCATCAATGTCGTGCAGCGCGCCCAACAGATCGGCGAGGCGCGTCGTCTGACCGCCGGCGGTGTAGCGATAGCTGTTCACCGTCTGCCCTAGCAGCGTGATCTCCTTGCAGCCTTGATCGGCCAGCACGCGCGCTTCCGCAATGATCTGCTCCGGCGGGCGGCCTTGTTCGGGTCCGCGCGTCATCGGCACGATGCAATACGTGCAGAACTTGTCGCAGCCAATTTGAATCCGCAGATACGCTTGAAACGGTGTCGGACGCATCGACGGATCGCGCAGCGGGTCGAATGTTTCGTGGCTCCGGCGGATCTCCGCGGCGCTGCCGTCGCGGCGGCCGAGGCTCACCACGAGTTGCTCCCGCTGGCCTTGCTCCGCTTTGGCCACGAGTTCGGGAATCTGCGCGAGTTGCCCAGGGCCCACGACGATGTCCACATACGGCGCGCGTTCGAAGATCAACCGTTGATCCTTTTGCGCCATGCACCCCATCACGCCGATAATCTTCTGCGGAAACTTTTCCTTGTGACGGCGCAGGCGACCCAGCGCGCTATACACCTTGTCTTCCGCATGTTGCCGCACACTGCACGTGTTGAACAGGATCGTATCCGCCGCTGTCGGTTCCGGCACGAGTTCGTAACCGTGTTTGCGCAGACTCGCCACGACCATCTCGCTATCGAGCAGGTTCATCTGGCAGCCCACGGTTTCGATGTACAGATATTTCATAGCCTAACTCACGCCGCGCGACGTTTCTGTCGCTCGGCTTTCTTCTTCTCGGCTTCCACGCGGTGCTGCTCGGCCGCCAATTGTTGCTCAAGTTCGCCTGCCAAACGGTCGCGCTCGCGCAGCATCAACCGCACCAGCCAGAGGATGGCCACATAAGCCGCCACCGCTAGCAACCCCAAGTCCCACCAGTTCCAGTCTTGCCAGGACATCTCGGCCGACTCCTTTCGCCCGCGAATTTTGCCCGCCAACAACTTTCCTAGTCTATCACGCCCCCGCGACCAACCGCGAGGGGAGTTTGGCATCCGCGACTTAGTGAGTTCCGCGCAAACACCGCAGCGATCGCCTATCGCCCTGCGTCTTGCTTTGGATCGTGAAGAAGTCCCCGCGTTCAGTTATGCGGTGACCAACACCGTCCCCTCCTCCAACGCATATCCTCGCAGAAACTCCGCGATCTCCATCGGTCGCTTCCCCGCTGGCTGAATCCGCTCGATGGCGAGCGTGCCGCGACCCGTCGCGACATGCAGCGATTTCCCGTCGCTCTGCGTCACCGTCCCCGGCGCGGCGGTCGCTTCTACCCCCAGCGCCGTGACCCGATTGAGCACTAACCGCAGCGGCTCCCCTCCCCTGCGATCCCATAAAACAAACGTCCCCGGCCAAGGCTGAAACGCCCGCACCTGCCGCTCAATCTGCCGGGCGGATCGCGTCCACTTCACTTCGGCATCGGTCTTTCGCAACCGGCGGGCATTGGTGACGAGCTGCGGATTTTGCGGTTCGCCGAGCGGAGAAACTCGGTCCCATTGCTCCAACATTTCGAGAGAGTCCAGCACCGGCCCAATCCCCAGCGTGGCGAGCCGCGCTTCCAGTTCCACCGCCGTCTCCGTCGGCTCGATCAACGTCGCCTTCACCGCCAGCAAGTTCCCCGCGTCGAGCGCCGGCGACATGTGAATCACCGACACGCCGGTCTCTTTTTCCCCTCGATAGATCGCCCAGTTGATCGGTGCGGAACCTCGAAACTTGGGGAGCAGCGACGCATGAAGATTGACCCCCCCCAGCGGTGCAACTCGCAAACAGTCTGGCGAAAGGATCTGGCCATAGTCGCAGACCACGAACAAGTCCGCCGAGAACTCACGGAGCCGGGCCAAACTTTCCGCGGCGTTCACGTCGTCCGGGGCGAAAACCGAAAGACCCCGCGCTTCGCCTACATCGCGCATCGGATTGGCCGGCGATTTCCGTCGTCCCACCGCCGCCGGCGTCGGCCGCGTCACCAACGCGACCACGTCGTGCCGGCTCCCCAAGAGCGCCTCAAACGTCGGCACCGCGAACGGCCCCGTCCCCATCATGACTAGTCGCATACGCTCTCCTTAGCCCGCGCGCTCACAGGCGACAAAAACGACGCTCCAACCAAAACACCACCCCTTTGGGCCAAATTATTAGCGCGGTGCGCGCAAGGCAAATCGACGTAAGCTATTGCAAATAAATCACTTACGACATTCCATCCAAATCCCAAAGGGGACACCATTAGCTACAAACAACCCATTGGTGGCATATTCATTTCCGCCAGCGCGCCAACGACCTAACGGGGGGAAAGCAACAATCATTAGCGTTCTCGCACCCCGCCAGCGGCCGGTGTCTCTGCGACCGCCCCAACCGCACGAACAACGGCGACTAGCAAGGACGCAAAAAGCGTCTCGATCGTTTAACGGCAAGCCAAAGGCGTCCGCGTTACCATAAGTCGTTTCGCAGCGGTCCCTCGCAGTCGTTTTCGGCTTGCCGTTAAACGACTTCGCCGCGCCTGGATGGATTACGCGTACCGCTTCTCCCACTCCGCCCAGTGCTCGGCGATATCTGCTTCGCTAGGCACGCCGCCGGTCTTACGTTGGCTTTCAAACACGATCTCGAACTCCTCCAGCGTGGGGCGAACATCCACCTTGCCGGTCTCATTCATTCGGTCGAAGAACAACACGCCGTCCAAATGGTCTAATTCGTGCTGGGCCGCTCGAGCCAAAAGGCCAGTAAGTTCCTCGTTAATCTCGTTCCCATCCAGGTCGTAGGCGTTAATGCGCACCTGTTTGGGCCGGATGACATTTCCATACAATCCCGGCAGGCTAAGACAGCCTTCCTCCGCTTCCGCGAACCCCTTCGGCTGGGAAATGACCGGGTTGATGAACACCCGCTCCACCCCCTTTTCCGGGTCGCTATCGGTATTGATCACGAACAACCGGATCGGCAGATCCACCTGATTGGCCGCCAACCCCACGCCTCGAGCGGCATACATCAGTTCAAACATCTCCGCCACGATCGCGCGCAGTTCGGAATCGACCCGTTTGACCGGCTTCGATTTGCGGCGGAGCGTGGGGTGCGGATAGGCAATGATTTGCAAGACGTTACTCCCCATAGCGAAACTCAATCCCGTATTATAGGCGGGCGCGCGGCCATGGTTGTAGGGTCCACTTCCATTCGCGTTGACTCCCTCCGCAGGCCGACCTAGAATTCACCCGGCAAGGCGTCGTAATTCTTTACGCGATAAATGTTTCGGATGTTTTCGATGGTTCCAGCCCCACCGGCGAGCGCGGGTCCGGATGCGGCCCTGGCCGGCGGCGCGGCGCGGGATCTACTCTACCGGCGCCAAATGCCCGCCTGGCTCCTCTCCTTCGCCCTGCATCTGACAGGCCTGGTGGCTCTCGCGCTCGTCGTCCCCCACCTTCCGCAAGGCGCCGCCGAAGAGCCCGCCCGCACCGGCGGCATCGTCCTGGTCAGCCGCAGCGCAGGCCCGCCGCAATACCTCTCCGAAGAAAACGCCGGCGGCGACTTGAACAACGTCCTCAGCGAACATCAGCAGAACACCCAGGCCGGCCCCCAGGCTCAGCAAGAATCGCCAGAAGTCCCCGACATCTTGGCCGGGCTTTTGCCCCA
>CAUJKE010000071.1 GCA_963205385.1 Planctomycetota bacterium
TGTCATTGTCATCGGCGGCGGCCCCGCCGGCGCAGCGGCCGCCACTTTCCTCCAGCGTCAAGGCCACCGTTGTTTAATCCTCGAAAATTCGAAGTTCCCACGATACCACATCGGCGAATCACTGATTCCGCACACGTACGGCACGCTCGACCGCTTGGGATTGTTGCCGAAGTTGCGAGCGTCGCATTTCCCCGTCAAACACAGCGTCCGCTTCGTTTCTCCTTCGGGGCACGAGTCCGATCCGTTCTACTTCTCCGAAACGATCGCAGGCGACGGCGCGCGGACCTGGCAAGTCGAGCGCTCGGAGTTTGACGTGCTGTGCCTGGATCATGCCCGCGAAAATGGCGTGGAAGTGCGGGAACAAACAGGCTGCCAGTCGGTGATTTTCACGGAAGCCGGTCAGGCCGTCGGCGTGATTGCCAAATCGCACCAAGGCGAACCGGAAGAGATTCGCTGCCGCGTGGTGATTGACGCCTCTGGCCGCTCGACGGTCATTGGCTCGCAATTGAATCTGAAAACGGAGGTCGCAGGCTTGGATAAAGCGGCGATCTGGAGCTACTGGCGCGGCGCCAAGCGGCGCTCAGGGATCGACGCTGGCGAGACGACCGTGTTCATGATTCCCGAGCGCGGCTGGTTTTGGTATATCCCGCTCCCAGACGATCGGGTTAGCGTTGGTGTCGTGGCTTCGCCGGAATATCTATTCCAGACAGATAACAACTTCGAGAGCGTGTATTTGCATGAGGTCTCCAAGTGCGGGCCATTGCAAGAGATGCTGGCCCCGGCCGAGCGGGAGAACCGCATTCACGGACTGCGGCGGATGGCGTATCGCAATCGCCAAACCTCTGGCGACGGCTGGGTGATGATCGGCGACGCTGCGGCGTTTTTGGATCCCATCTATTCATCCGGCTTGTTTCTCGCGCTGGCCTCGGCGGAACTAGCGGCCGGGTGCATTCACAAGGCCCTGGAAGCGAATGACGTCTCCGCGGCAAGACTCGGTGGGTTCACCCGCCCCTTGTGGAACGGAATCGAAGTCATCCGGCGACTGATCCACGCGTTCTACGATCCGGACTTCAGCTTCCATGCGTTTGTGGAAAGGTTCCCGGAGCAGCGCCCGGCGCTCATTGACTGCCTGGTCGGCGACGTGGTGGAGAAAGACATGAGCGGCTTTTTGGCGGCGCTCGCGGAAATGACGCCTGTGCCCCAGCCGGTTTAAGCAACTCGCATCACTCAAGTGTCACTGCCGAGCATTCGACATGAAACTGTTGTATACGCTGTCCATCGTCGCCTGTTTGGCGTCTACCGCAATCGCGCAAACGGCCCCGTTGTATTCCGATCTCTGGGGTCAGCACGGGGAACGGTGGACGGCCAACAGTCGCTTGCCGGACTTTTCGTATGCCGGTTATCACCGTGGGGAAAAGCCGCTTCCCACGCTTGTCGCAGACGTTTCCGTGAAGGATTTCGGCGCGCGGGGGGACGGGCAGACGGATGACACCAAGGCCTTTCAAAAAGCCCTGGTCGAGGCGGCCGGCAAGACCATTGCCGTTCCGCCTGGGGTGTACGTGATTACCGACGTCTTGCAGTTGCGCAACTCCCAAACGGTGCTGCAAGGCGCAGGCAGTCGCGATAGCGTGTTGAAGTTCCCGATCCCGCTGAACGACATTGAACCCAACTGGGGCGCGACCACCACCGGCCAGAGAACGAGCAACTACTCCTGGTCCGGCGGCTTTCTACGCATCACCGGCGCGCCTGCCAAAGAAGTGCTCGCGCGCGTGCTCGAACCGGCCCAGCGTGGCGAACGACAGCTCGCGGTCTCCGGCGTTGATAAGTTGCAAGTGGGGGATGAGATTCGCTTGACGTTGTCCGATACGCCGGACCAAACCCTCGCGCGCTATCTGTATGCGAACGATCCTGGCCCGCTGGATAACCTTGGCTATCGTACGTCGGTGTCGTTCGTCGCCAAGGTGACGCGCGTCGATGCCGGCTCCCAGCGGATTGAACTGGATCGGCCTTTGAGCACGGACGTGCAATTGGCCTGGCAACCGCGGATTTACTCCGCCGCTTGCAGCGTTGAGGAGGTCGGCGTGGAAGGGCTCGGCTTTGAGTTTCCCGCGGGGCCTTACGGCGGGCACTTTACGGAAGTCGGCTTCAACGCGCTGGCAACAAGCGGCGTGCGCAACTGCTGGCTGCGCGATCTGCGGATTCGAAATGCCGACAGCGGGCTATTCATCAACGGCGCCAACGTGACGCTGGACAAAGTGGTGTTGGAATCGGAGCGGCGCGTCGAATCGGCGCGCAAGGCCACCGGGCATCATGGGGTCACGCTGAGCGGTCAAGACTGCCTGTTCAAGAATTTCGATTTTCGCACGCGGTTCATGCACGATATCACCGTCAGTCGCGGCTCGAGCGGCAACGTCTCCGCCGACGGGAAGGGGCTGGATATGTGCTTCGATCATCATTGTTACGCCGCCCACGCCAACCTCTTCACGAACATCGACATCGGCGCGGGAACCCGCATGTTCCAATCCGGCGGCGGCGCCAAACTGGGGCGTCACAGCGCAGCCTGGGAAACGTTCTGGTGCATTCGTTCGGAGGCGCAGCAGAAGTGGCCGGCAGGCTGGGGGCCAGACTTGATGAACATCGTCGGCGTCGTCTCAAGCGCTGGCGCTGTCCGCGAGCCGGCGGGGCGCTGGTTTGAACCACTGGATCCCGCCGGGTTGCAGCCTGCGAATTTGTACGAAGCGCAGTTAAAGTGGCGGCTGAAATAGCCCGCTGTGACTTGTAGCCGCGCGCGAGAAAGTTGCTATCCTAATCAGTCGGAAGCGACTTCCGCGCGGACCGTCCGGGCCGCGATGTCATCAACGGTCCGACAAGCGCCATCCTGTTCGCTTGCCGCCCCTTTGCAATACCGAACGGAATTATGGCCACGATCGCACTTTTTGGCGGCTCTGGGAAGATCGGTCGGCAGGTCGTGGCTTTGGCCCATAGCCGCGGGCATACGATCCGCGCACTCGTCCACCAGCACCCCATTGCGGGAGATTACGTAACGTGCATCACAGGGAGCGTTGCCGAGGGGGCGGCCTGTCAGGAAGTCGTGCGCGGCGCGGAGATCGTCATGCAGTTGGCGACGACGAAGGAGGACGCGGCGACGTTCTTCGACGTCAGTCTGCGCGGCACGTTTAACATTCTCGAAGCCTGCCGCTTCGCGGGGGGCGTCCGGCAGTTCCTGCTCTTGAGCGGCGATGCGGCGCAGGGAATCTGGTTTTATCCGCATCCGCTGCCCATCAACGAGGAAACGCCGCTCGCTGCCTATCCAGGCTACTACGCCTTTTCCAAGGTCATGGAAGAGACGATGACGCGGCAATATGCAATCCAATACGGGCTTCCCGCGACCATTCTCCGCTCGTCGTGGGTGTTCGAAGGCGACGACCTGCTGAATCACTTTTCGCTGCTCAAGAACGTGAACCCAACCGAGCCGGGACATGGGTTTGGTGAAGTGCCGCGCGATGTGCTGAAGCTCGTCGAGAGCGGGCAGGAGCGGATTCCGGTGTTGGTCGATGGCGCAGGCAATCCGCTCACCCGCCACATCGTGCATATGGACGATCTAATTCACGCCGTCGCTTGCGCACTCGACAATGAACAAGCCCTGGGGCGGGACTACAACATCGCCGCCCCGGAGCCCTTTCAATACCGTCAGGCGGCAAACTACCTGTCCGCGCAACTCGGCATCCCTACGATCGACATTCCTAGCCCGCAATACCATTCGTTTTCCATCGACATCTCCCGCGCGCGGCGCGAGCTCGGCTATGCGCCGGTGAATGATTTTCGGCAGATGGCGGATCGTGCTATCGCCGCGCGCCGCACGGCGAGATGAACTTACCCACCACCAGGAAACCAAGACGCCATGTCCATCGCAGGCAAGAACATCATCGTTACCGGCGGCACTTCGGGAATCGGAGAGGCCTGCGCGCGGGAGTTTATCCGCCGCGGCGCGAGCGTTGTCATGGCTTCCATCCAGCAAGCTGAAGGCGAAGCGCTGGAGGCGGAGCTGGCGACGATAGGGCGAGCCAGGTTCATCTCTTGCGACGTGACACAAGAGGACCAGGTTCGAGCGCTGATCGAAGGCGCGCAAGCGGCTTTTGGTCCGGTGCATGCCATCCATTGCAACGCTGGCGCTTGGGGGCAAGGGACGGCGGAGGATTTCGACGACGCGATCTGGAACAAGGTCATGGGGGTGAACGTCAAAGGGGCGCTGCTGACGGCCAAGCATGGCATCCCCGCGCTGCGCGCCGCAGGCGGCGGCGTATTGTTGGTGACGACCTCCGTGGCGGCCCACGTTGGCTTTCCTCGACACGCGGTCTACTGCGCCTCCAAGGCGGCGCTCGAAGCGCTCGTCCGTTGCCTGGCCACGGACTACGCCGGGCTGGTGCGCGTTGTGGGCGTCAGTCCAGGGACCATCAAAACTCCGATGCTGGCAGCTACCTGCGAGGGCTGGGACAAACCGGTCGAGGAACTCTATGCGGAGGTTGCCAGGAAGATCCCCGTGCGACGACTCGGCGAACCGGAGGACATCGCACAAGCGGCTGCGTTCCTACTCAGCGACGAAGCCAGTTACATCAACGGCACGATTCTCACCCTCGACGGCGGCACGCTGGCGCTCCCTCCTTGGTAATTGTCTTGATGAGTTCTACGTCAACAACGCCGAAAGTTTACCACGCCAGGCGTCTCGCCGCCGGGCGATCGCTGGTGCTCGATGGCCGTGGAGGCGATCCTGGCTGGTTGTCGGCTTTGGTGTTGACCGACTTTTCGTTTCCGTGGACCAATCGCGCGCCGCTTGTGACAGAGTTCCGCGCTTTATGGGACGCGCGAAATTGGTATTTCCGTTTTGATGTGACTGACGATGACGTCGTGCTTGGCGACGGAGCGAACGCCAAGGAGAAAGTGATCGGCTCGGATCGGGTGGAGATCTTCTTCAGCACGGGACCGGATCTGAGTCCTTATTACGCGCTCGAGATCGATCCGCGGGGCGAGGTCTTGGATTATCAGGCGAAATATTATCGGCACATGAACTGGGACTGGACGTGCGCGGGACTGGTCGTCGCAACCGCGCTGACTGCACGCGGCTACGTCGTGGAAGGGAGCGTTCCGCGAGCGACTTTCGAACAGCTAAATTGCCTGCACCGGGATTCCGAGGGGAATTACCTGCACGCAGGCTTATACCGGGCCGAGTTCAGCCATGACCCGGCGGGCGGGCCGGTCCGCGAAGACTGGATGAGCTGGGTGGACCCGCACGTCGAGTCGCCGGATTTTCACGTACCGACGTCGTTGGGCGTGATACGTTGGTCGGACTGATCATTTCAGATGCGCGAACTCCGTCGCGTCGCCTTCGAACTTCATGTACTCAATGACGGCGCCGTCCTCCCGGACAAACGCCACGGTCAGTCCGGTCAGCGGAACGAACGGCTCAAGAATGAGCTCCTTGCCTGCGATCGCGGCGTTTAAGTCATCCACGCGATAAGCGACGTGCGGCATGTCGCGCAGCGGCCCGGTAACAGGCGAATCGTCCTCAAAGCGGAGGAACTCGACGCGGAACGGATGATCCGCCGGATCGGTCACCCAGACTTTGGTATCCGCGACGTACGTTTCGTTCGGTTGCGGGTCGTGGGTGGGAAGGCCAATGTGATGAAATGTCTTTGCCATGCTGTTCCTCGCTGTGAGAGCACGATGTATGTATTACTCGCCAAGCGCTTCGCTGTCCAGCAGATTATCACAAGACAAGCATCGCATTTTTTATCTGGACAAGCTGGAGGGGGTCCAGTCCGTGGCGACTGCGGCTGCGACTTTGGCTTTTGACTGCAAAGATTGACTCTGGCTCGCCGAACTGGGAGAATCGACGCTTCGCGGATGTAAACTTTCGCGCGGAAATAACTACCCACCTCGATCCCACCTCGGTAAACGGCGTCGCCGCCAGGGCGGTTGTCGTTTGATTTTTTCACCTCATGCGGTGCGCCGGTCGCGCGCTGAAACCCTGAAGTTGACGCCGGAAAGCAGCACAGGTTGTCCCATGAAAGAATCGCAGCGTGTCCGTTGGGGAGTGATTGGCCTGGGCTGGTTCGGCGAGGTGCATGCGGACAATCTGGCTGAGATGCCGGACATCGAACTGAAGGCCTTGTGCACGCGGCGGCCTGAGCGGCTAAAGGAAGTCGCGGAGCGACTCGGCATCGAAAAGCGCTACACCAACTACCGCGAGCTGTTGGCCGATCCCGATGTCGATGTGGTCAGCATCACGACGCATGTCTACGATCATCGCGAGATCGCGATCGAGGCTTTGCGGAGCGGCAAGCATGTGTTGTTGGAAAAGCCGATGGCGCCGACGGCCGCCGACTGCGACCAAATCATCCAAGCCGCCGCCGAGGCCAGCGGTTTGTTCATGGTCGGCCATATTTGCCGGTTCGACCCACGCGTGACGCTCGCCAAGGAAGCGATCGAACAGGGGCGAATCGGTAAGATCATCTCGAAGCACGCCCGGCGAAATCTCTCCAAAGCGATCGGCCGCCTGGTGCTGGACGATATCTCGGCGCTGATGGGGGACGGCATCCACGACGCCGACTTGATGCTCTGGTTCAGCCAAGCCAAGGTGGCGAGCGTGTATGCCCAGGAGGTCCACCCCGGCCAAAACAAATATCCCGATGGCGGCTGGTCGATCGCCCGGCTCGACAACGGCGCCGTGGCGGTGGTGGAATCCGTCTGGCACTTGCCGGAGAGCACTCCCTACGCGATCGACGCACGCCTGGAAGTCATCGGCACGGAGGGGGCTTTATATATCAACTGCGGCGAGGCCGGCCTGGCGATTCACGACGCTCACGGCGTCAAGCTGCCGGACACGATGTACTGGCCGCGCCCGTTTGGCAGATACACCGGAGTGCTGCAAGAAGAACTGCGCTACTTCGCCAACTGCGTGCGCGCGGGCCAAGCGCCCCAGCGCATCACACCGGCGGAATCTCGAGCCGCCGTGGCATGGATGGCCGCCGCGACCGAGTCGGCCCAAACCGGTTCCGTGATTACCTTTTGAGTCCTGCGATGAAGCTAATTCGTCCCTTTGCCCATGCGGAGCTGAACCTGATGCGCGTCAAGTCGATTTGTCTCGCCCTGCTCGCGGGATTTGTATTGTTCACGGTGGCCAATCGCAGTTGGGCGGAGCAACCCCCCTTGCCGTTGAAGGCTGGCATCATTGGCGTGGATGCGCACGCCTTGGCTTGGACGAAGATCATCAATGATCCCAACGCGCAGGGCGAATTGGCCGACATGACCGTTGTGGCCGCTTATCCCGGTGGCAGCCCCGATATTCCCCAGAGCATGGAATTGCTCAAGGCGCAAACCGAGCCAGTGGCCAAGTTGGGCGTGGAGCTTGTCGATTCGATCGACGAGTTGTTGAAGAAGGTCGATGTGGTCATGATCTTGAGTATCGACGGGCGGAAGCATTTGGAACAAGTTCGGCCTGTCTTCGCGGCGGGCAAGCCGGTGTTCATCGACAAGCCGATCGCAGGCTCGCTGGTTGACGCGATCAAAATATTTCGGCTGGCCGAACAACATCATGTCCCCTGCTTTTCTAGTTCATCGCTGCGCTACAGCAAGCAGACCGCCAATATCCGGCAGGATCCGCGGTTGGGCGACGTGGTGGGGTGCGATCAATATGCGCCTTGCGCTTTGGAGCCGCACCATCCCGATTTCTTCTGGTACGGCATTCATGGGGTCGAGCCGCTGTTTACGATTATGGGGAGCGGTTGTGAGTCGGTTACGCGCGTCCACACTGCTGGCGCCGACGTCGCGGTAGGTGTCTGGAAGGATGGCCGGATCGGCACGTTTCGCGGCCTTCGCGATGGACAGCGCGGCTACGGCTCGACGGTGTTCGGCACCAAGGGGATCGTGCCAGGGGGCGGATTCGACGGCTACGAACCGCTCGTCGTGGAAATCATTCGCTTCTTCAAAACCGGCAAGCCTCCGGTGAGCGCGGAACAGACTTTGGAAATCTTCGCGTTTATGGAAGCGGCGGACGAAAGCAAACGCAACGGCGGTTGTCCCGTCACGCTGGAAAGCGTGATGGAAAAGGCTCGTCAAATCGCTGATAATTGAATCACTTTGTTCGTTTTGTAGATATTAAGGATACTTTCGTCATGACCAGACACGCCACCACGTTATTCGCCGCGATCTTCGCGAGCGCGCTGCTTGTTTACGGCATGGAGGCTAGCGGCGCCGAATGGGAATCGGCGGCCGTTCCCGGCCAACAGGATTTTACCGGCGAAGCCTGGTATCGGACCTGGCTCAAGCCGCATGCGACCTTCTTTAGCAAACACGAGCGCGACCTGTTCGGCGAGTCGGTGATTCTGAACATTCGCGGGCTAACCGGTGCGCATGAGGTTTATATCAACGGCAAGAAGATCGGCAGCGGCGGTCAGTTTCCGCCGGATTTCAAGGATGGCCGCGAGGGGAATCATCGTCACAAGATCCCTTCCGGAAGCCTCGTGGCCGATCAATGGAATGAAATCGCGGTGCGGGTCTACAACCCAGAAGGAAAAGGGGGCTTTCTTACCGAAGCGCCGTTCGTCATGAATTACTTCTGGGAATGCGTGCTCGAAGGGAATTGGGAGTTCCGTAAAGGGGATAGCGCCGCGCTGTTGGGTGGTGCTTTGAAGGCGAAGCCGGCGTCGTCTGCGTTTGACGCGTTTCACGAATCGAACCGCGTGCTCGGCGAGGCGGAAAAGCCGGTGCATGGCGAGCGCCTGTCGCCGGAGGAATCGTTCGCCAAGATGAAGGCGGCCGACGACTTGATTGTCGAGCTGATGCTGGCCGAACCGTTGGTTGCGCAGCCAACCCATTTCAGTTTCGACTCCCGCGGGCGGTTGTGGGTGTCGCAGTATCGGCAATATCCGTACCCCGCCGGCCTGAAGATGATTAGCCGCGACCACTATTACCGCTCGCATTACGACCGAATGCCGCCGGCCCCGCCTCATCACGACCGGGGGCGCGATATCATCTCTATCCACGAGGATACCGACGGCGATGGGAAGTACGACAAGCACAAGGTCTTTCAAGACGGCTTGAACATGGCCAACGCCGCGGTTCGCGGTCGCGGCGGCGTTTGGGTCATGCAGACGCCTTACCTGTTGTTCTATCCCGATCAGGACTTTGATGATGTTCCGGATGGACCGCCGGTCGTTCACTTGCAAGGCTTCGGGTTGGAAGATTCGCACTCGGTGGCGAACGGATTGGTGTGGGGCATGGATGGCTGGCTGTATGGCGCTCAAGGGAGCACCACCAGTTGCCACGTGACGCGCCCCGGCGTTGATTCGCCGAATGCGCCGGGCGTCTATTTTCAGGGCTGCATGGTGTGGCGTTATCACCCCGAGTCCAAGCGATTCGAAATCTTCGCGGAAGGGGGCGGCAATAACTTTGGTTTGGAAGTCGATTCCGGCGGGCGGTTGTTTACCGGCCACAACGGTGGCGGGACGCGCGGCTGGCACTACATGCAAGGGGGCCTGCACCTGATGCAAGGCATCTCGCCGGACAAGTTCGGGCCGGTGCGCAATCCGTTCGCTTTTGGAGAACTGCCGCACATGACGAACGCCCAGGCGACGCCGCGGTTCACGCACTTCGCCACTTTGGTGGAAGCGTCGGCGATGCCACAGCGTTACCAGCAGCAATTTTTCAGCGTCGATCCGTTGCACAACTTCGTGATTGCCAGCGAGCGCACTCCCCAGGGGGCGACTTTTAAGACGAACGATTTAGACAAGGTGTTGACTTCCGACGACTTCGCGTTTCGCCCTGTTTACATCGGCAACGCGGCGGATGGCTCGATCCTGGTGGCCGACTTCTACGAACATTACATCGCGCATGGCCAGCACTATCAAAGCCAGATCGATCCCACGACCGGCCGCATCTATCGCCTGCGCGGTAAGAACGAAAAGCTGGAGCAGGATCTCAACCTGCACGACAAGACGACCGATCAGTTGCTCGCGCTGCTGAGTCACCCCAATCGCTGGCATCGCCACACGGCCGCGCGGATCTTAGGCGAGCGGAAGGAAGCCGATTCGGCGGCCAAGTTGCAGCGTCTCGTCAAGAGCGGTAAGGATCTCGAATCACTCGCCGCGCTGTGGGCCTTATACCAGGGCTTTGGGCTCGACCGCGAGACGGCGCTGGCGGCTTTGCAGCATGAGTATCCGCTCGTTCGTTATTGGGCGGTCCGGCTGATTTGTGACGACGTCGGCTTCGCCAACAAGCGCGTCACGGTCGGACTCACCGATAGCCTGGGCGAACTCACGGACGGACCGACGCGTGTCGCCGACGACCTGTTCCGAGCCATCCTCGCGCTGACGGCCCGCGAAGATAATGCCGAGGTCCGCTCTCAAATCGCAGGCTCCGCGCGGCGGTTGCCTGCGGACCAGGCGCTTCCGCTGGTGAGCGCTGTGCTGAAACATAGTGAGGACATCGACGATCCGTATGTGCCGCTGCTGTGTTGGTGGGTGCTGGAATACAATCTTGATCGGGAGCGCGACGCGGTCCTGGCGTTGTTCGAAGACGCGAGTTTTCGTAGCGAGCCGATGGTGGTCAAGCATCTGCTGGGGCGGATGATGCGCGGCCTGGCTCTCAAGGGAAAGCATCACGATTTGCAACAGTGCGCGAAATTGCTGGCACTGGCCAAGGATCAAACGCAAGTCGATGAACTGCTAAAAGGTTTCGAGCAGGCTTATGCTGGGCGGCGGATGGTTGGACTGCCGGAGAATCTCGCGCGAGCGCTGGTCGATAGCGGTCGCTCGTCGCTCGAGTTGCGAGTCCGCCTGGGAGATGCCGCCGCCACGAGCACCGCCATCGAACTGCTCAAAAAAACGGACGCCGCGGCGCCGGAGCGAGTCGCGGTCGCGCGGATGCTGGGTGAAGTCAAAGCGGCCGAGAGTCTGCAACCGCTACTGGACGTTTCTATCACCGCTGCGGACGCTGAACTTCAACGGGCGGCATTGACGGCGGTCTCCGCGTTCGACGACCCTACGATTGGCGAGCGGTTATTGAAGGCCTTCCCGAAATTCTCGGAAGAAGTTCGCCCTGCGTTTTTCGACTTGATGCTCAGCCGCACCCCGTGGACGCGGCAACTTGCGGATGGAATTTCGCATGACGCCATCGCCAAGAATGTGGTTCCCAGCGACGTCGTCGAGCAACTCCGCAGGCATCCCGATTCGGCCATCGCTGACCTGGCCAAGCAACAGTTCGGCAGCGGGGATAGTCTCCAGCCGGTGGACCCGAAGCAGCGGATTCAAGAACTGCGCGACATTCTGGCCGAGGGGACGGGAAATCCCTATGCCGGCGAGGCGACCTTTGTGAAGCAATGCGCCGCGTGCCACAAGTTGTTTTTCAAGGGAGGCAACGTCGGTCCGGACCTGACGCCGTATCAACGCGGGAATCTCGATACGCTGCTTACGAGTGTCGTCCAACCCAGCGTGGAGATTCGCGAAGGGTTCGAGTACGTCACGTTGGTGACGACGGATGGCCGCATCCTCTCAGGCTTCGTGACCGATCAAGATACGCAGATCGTCACGTTGCGCGTGAAAGCGGACGAAGATATTCGCGTCGAGCGCAAGGACGTGGAGTCGATCTCTCCCGTCGGCCGTAGCTTGATGCCGGACGGCTTGCTGGAAGGGATGACCGATCAACAACTGCGGGACTTCTTCGCATACCTGCGAATCTCTCAGCCAATCAGCCGGTAGCTGCCTTGGTGGAGTGAGGTTCGTGTGGCGATTTAGTCCAGGCTGACGCGCAGCGCGACGACGACGGCGAGCGTCCAGACGGCGGCAAACGCCGCTTCGCGTAGGCCGCGGGTTCGCAACTGATGGCGGTTCCACGCGCCGCCGCCTTGCAGCGGCGCGGCGACGCGCAGCGTGCGCCAGCAAAAGAACGTCGCCAGTAACCCAAATAGCGCTATCGTCCTGGGCCAGCTTACGCCTCCGGCCGAGGCGACAACCGGCGCCGCCATGGCCAGCGCCGCGACGCCTGTTATCAAAGCGGTCTTGGAGAGGAAGCCGAGCTTACGTTCGGCGACGATACAGGCCGCCGCCGGGACCAGCGCTAAGGCTGCGACGAGAAGAAAGACCGGCTCCGCATGCAACCACAAGGCGGCCAGGGGGCAGAGGATTGCGAGGCTCGCGCCGACTAAGAACTGGCGAATCTTGCGGCGTCCGCCGACGCTCAGCGCCGCCGCCATCAGAAAGACGCCGGCAAACCCCGTCCCGACCAGCAGCGCAGGCTCGACTGGGTGATCGTCCCCGACGAGCGCTCCCGCTCCCACCGCTGCAAACAGATAGATCCACGCGCCGTGGGCGCGCAGCGGATCGGGTTGGCCGGTTCCACCGAATGGTCGCCGCCGCCACGACTTGCCTGGAATGCGAGCCGCCGAAGTCGCGTTTGACGGAGTGTCTGCCATGTGCCCCTCGTCAGCGCTGCTGTCGCGCGAGAATTTCTTCCATCACTTCGAGCTCGGTGTAGTACATCGCACTGGGGTCGACGCCGCGATCGTCAAGCCACTGGAGATGCGACTTCATCCGCGGCTGCGCTGCAATCCACGGCAGAACACCCAGCCAAAACAGCCCACAAGCGCCTATCGCCAGGGCCAAAGCCAGGCGGCGATTCCAGGGGGACGTTGTGGTCTTGGTCGCGGTTGAGGTCGTGGAGGTCAACATGGCTCATTTCACCAGCGTGTCAATCATGTCGACAAAGATGACGCGGAACATCAGCCACGCCATGAAGAGCGTCAGGCATAAGTTTAATGATTGACCGCAGACGTAGAGGAGGAGTGGCTTGCCGCCGCGCAGGTAGGGGGCCAGCGCGCGGAAGTTGGTCTCCAGTCCGATACTGACGAAGGCCAGGCAGAAAAACCAGCCGCGGAGCGTTCCGGTGGAACCTTTGATCATCCCATCGATCAGTTGCGGGCCTCCCTCGAGCGTCTCGAACAGCACCGAGAACACGACCGACGCGACCACGAAACCGAGGACGAATTTCGGGAAGCGATGCCAGATTTCCGAGATGCCGGGGCGCGCGCCAGAGGGATTGCGTTCGACAAACGTGACCCAATCCAAGGCGACGAAAAACGCGACCACGCCAATGAGGATGTTTTGAATCATCTTGACCATCGCAGCCACTTCCAAGGCCCGTTGGCCCAACGCGGCGCCTGCCGCAGCGACCGCGCCGGTCGAGTCGATCGTGCCGCCCAGCCAGGCTCCGCCGACG
>CAUJKE010000072.1 GCA_963205385.1 Planctomycetota bacterium
GGCTCGGGCGCTGAAGCGGCATTTTGGCTTGCACCGCGCAGCGTGAAGAGACGCGAACATTTGCGTCGCTTCATCACCAGCGCTATGCCGCCTTGCGGTAGTAGAACTTGAGCATGCCACCCAAGCGTTCGCGGCAAACGATCTCACCCACGGCCTTGCCGATTGTCATTCGGCGCATTAAAACCAGCCAGCCATCGGCGCGTTTCCCGAGCTACCAACCAGCCAGCATTCTTTTTTGCCGCAAGTCCCAACGCCTTACTGCTCTGGGATTTGCGGTGAAAAAGAATGCGACACACAACCCATTACGGTGGCGGGAACAATGCGCCGATCACTGGCTGGTTTTGCGCGCCGACTGACAGCCGATATCGTCGACGGGATCGATGAGTTGGTTGTCTATCCCTTGGTGATTGCGCTCGGCGTGATAATGCTCGAGGTAAGAATGGATCGTCTCGCGCAACATTCGTTCTCCGAAGAAGATCATCCGGTCGAGGCATTCGTCCTTGATCGATCTCACAAAGCGTTCAGCGTAAGCATTGAGGTTTGGACTTTTCGGTGGCAACAGTAACGGTTCCACGCCAGCTTCTTTGAGTACCGCCTGAAACGCCGGTGTGAACTTCCCGTCGCGATCCATGATGAGGTACTTCTTGCCGATTAGGAATCCATCGACATGGTCGGTCAGATTCCTGGCCACCTGCTTCATCCACGGATCATTGGGCGAAGTTGTGATGCCGGCGATCTTCACCCGCCGCGAGGCGAGGTCGATCACGAACAGCACAAAAAAGGTCACCAATCCGCCTTGGGTCCAGGCTTCCACGCTGAAGAAATCGGTGGCAGCAATGGCGGGCAGGTGCGCCGCGATGAACTCCTTCCAGCGCGGTTGCTGGCTACGATCCGGCGCGGGTTCAATGCCGTGCCGCTTCAGGATGTTCTTGACCGTATTGGCGCTAATCTCATGACCAAGATTGGCCAGACGACCGACGATGGAGTCGTAACCCCAGCGTGGGTTTTCCGTGGCGAGCTTCACAACCAAGTCCACCACTACCTGCTCCGTCGCCGGGCGTCCAAACGTTTTGCGCCGCTCGGTATAGTTCCACTTCTCCGCAACGAGTTGCCGATGCCATCGCAAGATTGTGTCGGGCGTGAAAAGCGTGCCGAACTGTCCCAGTAATTTGCGGCCCAGCGATTGGCCCTTGATCGCCAAACGTCGGCGTTGGTGGTTGTTGAGTAACAATCGCCGCTTCCCCATGAGTTCCCGCAACACGCGATTCTCCGCCTGCAGGTATTCGATCGCGGCTTGCTGCTCGCGATTTATCCAGGCGGCCAGCGCCAGGAGCAAGAGATTCCAGGGTTGTAGGACGAATTTCATGGTAGGCTGCGGTGGCATGCGACAGATTGAGAAACGGGCGATTGTAGACAGGGCCCCCGCCGCCATCCAGATTCAAAAGCAACCATCTTGACGTTCGAACGACGAGAGGTGACATTTTGTCTCGCACTGCGAAGTGGCAACTCACTTAGAGACGAAACATTCCTTAACCTCTCGGCTGGATTTCGAAGGGCTCTGGCTCGCCTGACTTGCGGTAGAGAGCACGAACGTGGCATTTCGTTTCGGACTTCGGAAGCCTATCTCCCCTTGACGTAAAACACGGCTAGAAGACGGCTTGCGCCTCACAACTCCGGGTGGTAGCGTAGAATCGCAACCACTGGCAAACCCCGGCAAAACCGGGGTTTTTTCATGCGCTACACTGGCTGGTTGCGGCTCGTTGCGAGTCACAACGTGCGCCTGCTGCGCCGCTTTCTGCGCCACTTTCTCGTCGCGATGATCCGCCAACGGTTCACCGTCTCTTAGGGCCGCGTCAAAGTGTTGCTGCGTAGTCATCAGGTAATGCCGCATGGCGACGCTCGGCGTGTTTCCCAGCCAGCCGGTTACGACCTGAACAGGGTACTTCTCGACCAGTTCGGTTTCGCGGCTCGCGCGGAGGTTGTGGAACAACCGGGGCCAGGGTTGTAAGCCGGCGCGGCGAACAATCTTCTGCATGGTGGTCCGCAGATTCGCATTCAACCAGCAGTTTGGTCCCAACGCCGCCTTGCGGAACTTTTCGTCGACAACATACTCTGCACCATCGGGGGCGAGGCCGAAGGCTTCCGAGAGGATCGGCCGCAGTTCGGGAAACAGGGGAATAGTCCGGTTCGCCTCCCGGCGTGGTGTTCCGTCTTGGGGGAAGTGACGACGATCCGGCCGGCGTCCCAATCAATATCCTGCCAGCGGACAGATAAGACCTCGCTGGGACAGCGTAAGCCACCGAACCGCGTCAGAGCCACGATGCAACGCCAATGATGATCGGGGCAAGCGTCGAGAACGTGGGCGATTTCTTCTCGCGAAACAAATCGCTGGCGGTCCTTGACGCCGGTTGCTGCAGCATTCACCCCATCAAAGGGACTTTCGACGATCAACTTTCGCCGCCGCATGGCGTGAAAGAACGAACGGGCCGTTTGCAACCGTTTGTGGATCGTCGTGGGAGCCAACTTGCGACTAACCAGCCATTGCTTAAAGTCATCAGCATCGCCGGGGGTAATGGCCCGCACGTCGCGCGACTCGCCGAAGAACTCGGTCAGGTCTCGAATCACTTGTCCGCGCACGACCTTCGTTGCTGGCTTCAAGTCCGCCCTACCGTCAAGGTACGAAGTCAGAAACGGCCCCAGCGCTTGCGCCGGCTTCGCTTCCGGGTCGGGAATCAATCCCACACGGGCCAGCTTCTTGGCGAGCGTTGGCTCCAAGCCCTTGACCCATTCCACGAGGTCGGGTTCCATTGGCCGATTGAAATTGAGTGCTTCAAGCAATTGCTCCACGCGGTACTTGACTCCTTCGGCTGTCCGTTGGGAAACCTTCCCCAGCCGGATCGTCGGCCGCTTGCCGTTGGGGGCGACGAAGAGAATCCGCCAGTTGCCGTTCTTCTCCCGTGCGATGCTGGCCACCGTGTCACCTGCCTTTCTGTAACTGTCGCGACGAAGTAAATATCTTAGCGAACTTCGCGGGGGCTAGCAATCGTTCGCGGGGTAAGGAAGTATTTCGACAACGGGACAGCGACCACGGCGGCGACTGACGCGCACCAAGCCAGCGCGCTCCAGGGCTGCCAACCCCCGGCGAGCGGAATCTCGCCGGAGGCTGAAGAGTTTCAACGCAGCCCTAGTCAGCTTCACAACCTCTTGTTTGCTTCGGCCCGAAATGAACCAGAGAGCCAGGCCGACATGCAATGCCTTGCCGGACAGTTGCGAAGCCCGGCCAATCCACTCACCAGGGAGCGGCCCTTTAATGAACCAGCGGCCGCGCCGAACGCGCGCCTTGCGCTTCCGTGGTGGAAGGGCTAACGGTCCGTCGGCGCGGAAGTTGTCAGGGTCGAATTGATCCAAGGGAGTCACTGCTTACCTCCTTAATATATTAAATAAAATAGATATCTAAATAAGATAGGACAGGTGCGCATCTGTGCGCAAAGTTGTTGCACTGGTGCGCATTCCACCCATCAGACCTACCACCGTGTTCCACATCACTTCGCCGCGCGGATCGGAGTAGCGATCCGGCGAGAAAACTAGCTTTGCGTCGCTCAATAACTCGAATCCTCCCAGCACCCTGCGGCTCGCTTCACGCATCGCGGCTTGCATCCGTTCCACCGTGGCTTGCAGCTCATCGGCGGGCGCTTCAATCAGCACGGCATCATGCACGGGGGCGATAACTTCGATTCCGCTTTCCGTGGCCAGACAACACGCCAGGCGGAGCATTTCGGCGCCGTTGGCCTGCATGGGAAAGTTAGCGAGTGACCGCGGGTTGGATCGCGGACCAACATGCACGCGCCAGCCGAACACGGTATGCAGCCACCCAAAAAGCATCGCGTGATCGACCGCACTCTGCGACCAAGCCCAAAACACGGGATAGGTCTGCCGATGCAAACGCAGCAGCTCGCGGGCCATCGGTATTGGCTGTTTCAGGCGGCAGGCCAGCGAATCGGCGCCCATCCCATATTGGACTGCTAGAGTACAGACCTTGAATCGCTCGCGCTCGCGCGGGTGACTTTGTCTCGTGGCATCTGCGGGAACGGCGCCGGCTTGCTTGGCAAACGTCAGGTAGGGATCGCCCGAGGTGTAGGCGGCCATCATCTTCGGATCGCCGGAGAGCGCCGCCGCAATGCCGTGTTCCTGTTGCGACCAGTCGATATAGGCGATTCCGCGCCCGGGCGGAGGCTTGATCAGTGAGCGTATCCAACACGACGGTCCAAACACAAACTTAGCGTTGCTAGGCTGATTTCGGCCCGTGGTGGATTGGTATGGCGAAAGCAAACAACGGTTGCGGCCATCGCGGCCCACGGCCAGCGATTCCAAACGCAGCTCGCCTAGCGCGTGGCGCAACTCGCGCAATGGCGCCACTTGTGGATACGTGCGCGCCATTTGTCGAAACGTATCGTCATCCAGCGCCAGCTCCCCCGATTCCAACCGCGGCCACGGTAGGCCGTTGGCGACCAACCAGGCGGCGAAGCGCTCGCGGCGGAATGATAGACCCTCAAACACGCCATAGCTGGAATCTACGCGCGCGATCAATTCCGCTTTTAAGGCTTCCCAGTTGCCGCGTATCGCGTTCAGCGTTTCCACGTCGATGGGAATTCCGTTGTGCTCCATCGCGGCCACAGCGGCCATATAGCGGCCACGTAGCAAGGCGCGCGGTAGGTCGATGTTCGGCAACATCGCCGGTAGCAACTTAGCCAGCGCTTGAACATCGGTTTCGCAATAGTCGAGAAGCGCCACACGCTCCGCTTCCGAGTATTCGCCGCCACGCATGGCCAGCTCGCGCATTTCTGCTTTCTCCGCGGCGCCAATCGCGTCTAGGCCGTAGTACGCAAGCGCTCCTAGCAAGCTACTCCCCGCGGTGGTTGGTAGGCCGTTGGTGGAGTTGCGAAACTCGGTAAACAAATCCAGCACGCGCGCGGGCATCGGCCAGCCTAGCGATAGAAAGCACCCCAGCTCCGCGCTGGCGTAATAGGCGACGAATAAAGAATCCGCGCCCACGGATAGGGGCGGCCTGGCCATACGGGCCAAGCTATCGCCCCAAATCCGTAGCGTGCGACCGGATCGGAACTCACGCGCCACCATGCACAGCGGCGCGGGCCGCTCGCCAGGTTCGGCGGAGAACTCGAAGTCCACTAGCCAGATTTCGCAATAAGGCCGCAGCGGATCGCTCACGTTTCACCCCGCAAGGCCCTCAGGACAGGGTGACCTGCAGACGCGATCCGATGATTCGCAAACGCCAGCCTCAACAGCTCGGCAAACGACAACGTCGGCCAGCTGGGGTCTGCCAACTCGTCAGCAGCTTCATAGATGTCATACATCCCGGCGGCCATGTTGGCCCCCATGCGCATCCAACGTTTCTCCGCCATGCTGGCGGCCGCCAGGGCCGAATCGTTCCAAGCACTGCTCCGGCCATCGCTGGCGGGCAGCTTTACCGGCCAGAGGAATACATCCCCTTGCCGATTGATCGCCAGGAACAACCACACGCCGTAGATTTCTCCGGCCAACTCATCCCACAAACTGCGATCCACCAGATACAACTCGCGCCCGATGCGATCCTCGAACACGGCGGTTTGTAGTCGCCACTGTTCGCCGGATCGCACCCGCACGAATTCATGCCGGTTCGGCTTGCGGACCGGAACCACGGTGAGGACTTTCTTCACCCCTACGCTCGCTCCGAAATTTTGGCCAAGGCGCAAGCTTTCAAGATCGAAGGGGTCGGGCGCGGCCGTCGGTACTTCGTCGGGCGCGATGATGCGCTCCGCGGTGGGACTCTCGCCTGAGCTGGCGGTAGTGTTGTGGTCGGCGATGCCCTCGCCGTTGACGCTATCGGAAGGTAAACTGTCTTTGGACATGGGAGTTAAACTCCTTGAAATGAAACGGGTGGCCATGGCGCGGCTGCCCGTTTCGACTTGGGGGGTGAAACACTTGCTGGGAGGGCGGATAGCGGTGAGCTTTTCCGGCCCGCGGACTCTAGTGGGCGTTTGCGCGAGACTGACGGGCAGCGATCCACTCCGCCAGCGCGGCAGGCGAATACAGCACACGGGCACCAACATTGATGTAGGGAATCTCGCCGCGCTTGGTCGCCGCCCAGAGCGTTCGCTCCGAAATCGACAAGGCCTTAGCGGCATCTCGTTGCGAAATGAGCAGCTTGGGGGGGCTGGGGTTATGAGAGGATTCCGGAGGGCGCAGCATGGGAAATCTCCTGATGGACGCTTGCCGCACCGCGCGGCTCGCTTAAATAGGTGAGAATGTTCGGCAGATGGATCACCGAACGGCGGCAGAGCAGCAAGAGATCGCTGAGAAAAGCGGGCCCGTGCACGGGCTAGAAAATTTCCAAGTGTTCGGTAAACGTCCCCGAACGATCGAACAGTCCGGAGGGTCAGTCAGCGTTCGGGCGATATACCTCACCATCTCCATCGAGTCCTAATAGATGCTTCGGCATTTCTTCACCGTTCAACCGCTGAAGCCAGTGCAACAAGGAACCTGTGTTCAGGCAGATGATCCGATACTTTTTGTAGCCGCCAAACTCTCGCCTAAAGAATTCGGAAGACGTAGAGACAGAGACTTCTGCAGCGGCGGCCAACTTTCTTACCTTGATTGGCTCGGGATTGAGTACGCAGACTTCCTCATACTGGTGGTGCCGGGTCAACTCCCCGATTAACGTATGGCGGAGCTCGCCAGGCGCTCTCTTCGTTGGGCCTTTTCCAAAGACTCTTGGTGGCGGCGACTCGCTAAGCAATGCAAAAATACGCTCGATCGCGTCGACAGTGGATTGGATAAGTCCCGCAGCCAGTCTGTCCAAGTACGCGGAGGTTACGCCCTGCTGCGCTTCCAAAGAACTTATCCTGTTACCCTGCCTTGCCGAGCATTGAAGCATTCTAGATTTCCCTGGCGTCCGGACTGGGATGGCTAACGCCGGTCACGGCGTCTACATGGCTAGGACGCACATGCCGACCTGGCTATTGATTCTATGAAAACCGTGTCGCTGTGTAAAACGCTAGCATAATGAATAACCAGGATCTTTCGCTTTTGGAACTTGGCGAAAATGGGTGGACACGTCAAATCGGCGAAAGTTGTTGATTTACAATGCGTCAGTCGCAGGAAGCGCGGCGACGTTGCTTGTCCAAGGTGAAAAAGTGAAAGGCCCTTAATAAATAACAGTGTGGTTATAGGTTATACTTGCATCACACAGCCCTCGACCGGCCATTTGCCCGTCGGATCTTGGGTGTCGCAGTCCCGACGGCCGTTCCTCGCGGGTCAAAAACCGTGGCCTAGAGTGTACATCCGACACCCTCGGGGGGGGCTAGCTGATGCCAGGTGTCAGAGTCGGAGTCTCCTGCGCCGTTTAGCGACACTAGGAGAGTGTATCGTCGGCTTGGTGGAAGCGGCGCATTCGCACGTGCTCTTCCTCCAATCTAATTCGTGGCTGCGCCGGAAAGCAAAAAACTAATCTTGTTCGCCGAGGTGCTGCATGCCCAAACTTACAGTCAGCATTTTCCAACACGCGTTAGCGAGAGTCGCTTGATGACCTGGTCCACCCGCGGCAACCAAAAGTATTACTATGCGCAAGAGCGAGTCGGCGGCGGCCGACGCCGAGTGTATCTCGGCCGCGGCGCGGCAGCCACATTGGCGGTCTTGGATGCAGAGATCCGCCGCCGCGAACGTGGTACGCGGCAATTGGAGAGGCAGATGACGCAGGGGCAGCCCAGCGAAGAGCATCGTCAGGTTGTGGCAGTCTGCCTGCAGCTCCGACATGAGCTGCGATTAGAACTTCATGCAGCTGGTTACCACCAGCATTCCCGAGGCCAATGGAGAAAACGACGTGGAAGCCGAGCCAAGAACTCCCACTGACGCGATCGACGATCTCGAACGCAATCACATCAATCCCGCCACCTGGGAAGCTGCCGAGCGTGAAGAGCATGTGCAGCGTGCAGTCGCTGGCGACGCGGAAGCTGCAGCGTTCGTGCTCAGGTATCGTCAGTCAATCCCGGAGGCCGATGAGCGTTTTGGCAACCCGGCACATCAGGCCCTCGAAAGCATCGTCGGGCTGACCGCTGGCAACGATCGTGCCAGGGCTCAAGCGTTGCGCGATGAATGCGCCAAGTATCGCAGGGAACTGTTGTCCCCGACGCCGCAGCGACTGGAACGGATGGCGGTTGATACAGTTCTGGTGTCTTGGGCCTACGTGCACTATCTGTATCAGGGTTCGCCCGGACGAGCACCGACCCCGCCGGTGACTTTGCTCAAGGCGCAACGAGAAGCCCAGCGTTGCTATGAGGGGGCCCTCCGCAGTCTGGAGTTAGTTCGCAATAAGTTGATGCCCGCCAATCGTCAGTCGGCGCAGCAGGCATCAAAAGCAGTATCTGCGTCTAAGCCGGACGCAGACGACGTTTCGGCGAAATCGGAGACAGTCCCCCAGCGTCCCCGGAAACTCAAGATCAAGCTGCCGCGCAAGTAACCTCCAGCGATTGCTCGGCAAAATCAGGTCGGTACCCCATGCTCGCAACGATCCGTCAAGCCCAAGAGATCCACGTCTTCGGCGGCTGGACACGAGTTTTCTTAGAGGCCCGCGCTCTTTCACGGGCGCCAACCTCAGAGATTGCCACGAAGATGGGACTGCCCGTCAATGTAGTTGCGGCCTACATTCGGCACTACTATAACGTCGCCGACCTTCTGCCCTACAAGAGTCGTGTCGTGAGCCAACTGATCCGGCCCGCTGACGCCGAGTGCGAGGATCAAATTGTCGAGAGCTTCGTTAAGCGCATCGCTTACTCCGGTGGCAGCCGAATGCTGGACGTCTGCTTGGCGACGGTTGAGCCGCTGCTTCCTGGACCATTCGCCGAGCGGTTGGCGGATCTGACAACCGTCCGCGACCTCGTGGACCTCAAGATGCGGCGATTATTGGCGGTCGAACTCGCCGCGAAAGACAAGTTCGGTCATCGCGTGCTGGAGTATTTGCGGCGTCAGCTTAAGCCGAGGGACTGCTCACGTCTGCCTCAAACGTCCGTCCATGACGCCATTGTTCGTGAAACCGCGGCGGAGCCCTTAGCGGAGCCACGCAGGAGTGTCGCATAGCCGAGCACCGTGCGTGGCTATCCTTCGGCCAAACCTGGAACACTTTTCCATAGTTGACGAGCCATCGTTGTACAGGCCAGAACGAACTCCACTTGCCTTAGCGGTGCTCCGGACGATCGACTGCTCGCACGATCGCCGTCCACATGTGCCGTCAGCGTGAGCCCGGACAGCACGCCTCAGCAGCAGAGGATAGAGCGATGACTGTCGCCAGCTTTCATGTTGCGCTTGCCGTGGGCCGGACAGACGACGCGTGGAAATGCAAACTTCGGCCGTGTGCAGCATGCGGCTCCCGCCCCAGACCCACGGGGTGCGGTACAATCACCGGGTTCGCCTCAAGGCTTTCCCAAGCCACAGAAATGGAGGATGGCCCGATGAAAACGGCCTGCATGTCAGCCTTGCTGTTCATTCACTTGCTCGTTACGTCCGCATTCGCTCAGGTGGAGCGGATTTGGTTGACGCACCGCTCGCACGATCCTAGCCCAACTTCCCCAGCAAGCGAAGAAAATTTGACTGGCGGCGCGGATTTCCCAAGTTTTCTCGGTGGTGAACGTGCGTAAGTCCTTGATTGATCGACGGAAGTCGGGGAGCCATTCGTCTTTTTTCTCCAAACGGCGTGTAGTGGAAAAATCCTGAGTCAAACGCCGCTACGATAGGCCGCATGTTCCTGCGACCGCCTGTGAGCGTTGCATCTGCGGCGTGGGGAGGTTGCGGCGGGTTTCGGGCGTGGGGTGATGGGAGCGACGGGGGTGAGAAGCAACTGGCTGCTCAATGCCAGGCGTCGAGCGAGCCGTTGATCGTGTCGTTCACGTCGTCGAAACGCTCGCTCAGATCGATGATGTCGGCCTCTCGGCAACCGCGTTTGACGATCGCGTGGTTCAGATCGCCCGCCAGAAAGTGAACGTCGGTGACGGTGAAGGTGATGGGCTTGATGTGCAGGCTCGATGCACATGCTGCGAGTTGCTCACGCACCTCGCCGCTGGTGAAGTTTCCTCGGAGCAACGCGGCCCGTTCGTGTGGCAACAACTCGACAATGATTTTGCGAGGCTCCAGCAGCGATCGACTCCGCGGTTGCTCCCGCACCTACGCGGCGCGACGTCGCTCGGTGCGCCGTTCGCGCGCACGCTGAGCGCGGTCGAGCGCCTCGTACACGAGTTGTTGAATGAGATGTT
>CAUJKE010000073.1 GCA_963205385.1 Planctomycetota bacterium
CCGTAGCGGCGATAAAGGGAACCACGCGAACGTCGCCGTGGTGGCCAATGATGCCGCGACCTATGCGTTCCTGGAAAAGGAACTTACGATGCAGCGCGTCGCGGAATTCTTTGCGGATCTCGGGGCGTCGCGGTTGGAACGTTTTCTGCTCCCCAACGTCCACGCCATCAACTTCGTGCTCTATGACGCGCTCGCCGGCGGGGCCAGTCGCTCACTTCGACTCGATACGCAGGGGAAGCTGCTCGGCACGGCGATTTTGGATTTGGAACTGCCGGCCCCTTGAGAGATTAAACGATCACCCACGTTCACTGGCGGGCGCTACTTGCTTGTAAAGAGCCTCGCGGCGGCAGGGCGATGCGAGCGTGACGCGCGAAGGCAATCGCTCGGATGTTCTCGTCGCCGTAACGCATGGCCGCTTCGTAATGCCCGCGGGCAGAGGCTAACTTGCCGGCTTCCTCCGACGCGATGCCAGCGGATAGTCGCGCCTCGGCTTCCGCCTGACGCGCCTGGTCGCGGGCGGCGGCGCGGGCTCGAATCTCCGCTAAGCTCTCCACAGGCGCACGCTCAGCGGGAGCGCTCGAGAGATGCTCCGGCGCGCGCGTCGCCACATGTTGCGAGAGAAAAGTCGCCTTGTCGGCCACGCGCTGCTCGGCTGCGGTGCGCGGCGCTGGCTGACCGAGCCCGAGCGCGTCGTTGCCTGCGGCGCGACGTCGCGCCGCTTCCGCCAACACAGCCGCATCCCACTCGCGATGATCGATAATGGTCGCATAGACGCTCGCGGTCGACGCGCCTATCGTCGACCCGCTCGCCCGATTGGCGAACGGCCCGAAGCCGCGCGTGGTGCTGCCGCTGCTGGCGGTGTTCACTCCGCCGAGGACGACACCGCCCCGGTCCGGCACGCTGACCGTTGTTTGCACGCCGAAATAGTGAAATGTCGGGAGTTGCACCGCTTGAGCCGCCGCGTGTTGGGCCGTCCCCAAGACTGCCGCCACGGCGGGAATCGATGTCAACAGAATGCGTCGCAACATGGCTCGTCTCCTGCGTGAATATCCTTGAGTGTATCGGATATAGCGCGCCAGGCCAAGAAATGTGTTCGCGCTGCTTGTGTTCGTGCTGCTGGAGAAATCTTGAGCGGACGCCAACGCCCTTTTCGCGCCCCCATCCGCACGAGGCGGTTCGTGAGCTAGATACTGGCAACTCGGGATTATGGGGCTGTCTCCCATTCAACGGGATCTTAAGCTCTTCCGGCATACTTTCCGACCCTCGATTCGACCATCGGGGGCTCGCTCCAATTCAAACTTGAGTTTTGTGGCGATTCACCTCGCCGCCGCTTCAATTCCCAACAATTTATCCCCACCGCGCGCCAATGCTCATGCGAGCAATGGCTCAAATCAACAGAGCGTTTGCCAGGAGGTAAGGCCGAAATTCCGGCCACCATTGGCACGCGCGGTGGTATAGTAGAACGATCGTCTCTCCCGCCCACTGTCCACCGCAATCCCCGGATATGCTCATGCCCCTTCGCTGCTGCGCTGCCCTGCTCGTACTGGGAATTTATACTTGCGCGCAGGCGCAGGACATCGAGAACTTGGGGCGCGTCGAGTTCCAAGGCAAGGTCGCGAAGGGGTCCGATCTCAGCGCCCTGGCGATGACCTCGGACGGCTATCTCGTCATCGGTTCCGACGAAGGAACCAGCGTGCAAGTCTTGCGCAAGATCGATGCCGCCACGTATGCCGTCCTGGAATCGATCCCGCTGGCGAATCCCCTGACGGACCAGGAGATCGACATCGAAGGCATCGCGATTGTCGGCCGCACCGTGCATGTGCTCGGCTCACACGCCCGCAAACGCAAGAAGCTCGATCCCAGCGACGAAACGCAGGCGGAAAATCGTCGCCGGATGACCGAAAACATCCACGAGCCGCTCCGCGAGTCACTGTATCGCTTCGAGTTGAACGCCGACGGCAAACTCGCCTCGGAAGTGCAAGTCACGAGCCTGCGGCCGCGGTTCGAAAGCGATCTAATTCTGCGCCCCTTCCTGGAAATCCCCGGTAAGGAAGGGGGCATCGATCTGGAAGCGCTGATGGCCCGCGACGCGAAGTTGTGGGCAGGCTTTCGCGGCCCCGTGCTACGCGATGGGTACGCACCGGTGCTCGTGTTCGATTTTGCGAATCCAGCGCGGGGTGAATTACGATTCGTCCAACTCGGCGGGCTGGGCATTCGCGACATGGCATCGACCAGGGACGGAATTCTGCTGTTGGCGGGGCCGATCGGCAATGCGCGTGCGCGGATTGAAATTTATCTTTGGGACGGCCAGGATCAAATCCCTGGCAGCGACGTGAACATCACGCCGGTGAAAAAGTTAGGCGAACTTGCGCCGCCGCACGAGGCACATCAGGCCAACGCCGAAGGGCTGCTGGTGCTGGAAGAAACGGACGACGCCTGGGAGATTTTGGTCGTGTTCGATGGGGCGAAGAAGGGCATGCCGACCCGGTATCGTGTGGCAAAGTAATGCCTGCGCGGCCTATTCTGCTGCCGCTTCCTCCGGCGGCGTGAACTGCACGCGCGGCACATCGCCGATGCGGAACGGAACGTCCTGCGCAAAGTCGCGGCCCCCTTTCAAAAACATCCGCACCCGCACGCACCAACAAATTTTCACCAGAAAGCCATCGTAGCTCAGCGGCGAGTTGGGGAGTTGGCATTCGAAGCGGCGCAGCGAACGCAAGTCGCCATCGACCACGTCGCCGGGGGTGCGGCGCTCGAAGTAATGCACCGAGAGATCTTCGTCCCCCTTGCCGACCGTGTACCACATGACAGAAGCTTCGACCGCGGCCAGTTCCGCCGCATCGACCGCATCGAGTTGATACTCGCACGCGAGCATTTCGTGCGGCTGGAAGACGCGCTCAGGCCGCAAGATGCGAATGCTGATTAGCGGGTCCATCACGCGCTGGGGACCACGCTGGCCAACGGGTGTACGACGACTGGAAAGCTGCGTTCGCACGGTGGCCAGGACACCGCGTCCAGACGTACGACGAGCTTCCAACTCACCGCGTTGTGAGTGGACTGGAAGGAGTGCATCGCGCTCTCGGGAATCTGCAGTTGACATTGGTGTTCGAACGCCGCTCCTGGTTCGATCCGAAAGTCGTCGCGCGAGAAAATAACATACTCCGCGATCGGCTGACGTTCGGTGCGGACATCCGTTCCTTGATGGAAAGTCGCTTCTTCTTCGCAAACCAGGGCTAGGGTCAGTCGGGTGACTTCCAATCGCCCAGCCTGGTACACAAATACATCGTACGACTGTCCAGGATACAGCGGTAGTGCGGAAATTTCTACGTGGGTCGGGCCGATCCCCGTATGGACCAGCATCTGACGTATAAAATATGTTACCGCCCCGGCCCCCACCGTCACAAAAATCAGGGCCGAAGCGGTCAGAACCCAGTCAGGATGCCCCGCCAGCCACCGATTCGCCGCCAAAGCCAATAGCACCACCGCGATCGCGTTCCACAACAGGCTAAAAATCGTGCTAGCAGCCAGACGGACGGCGGAATAGTTCGTCGTGGGGAGCCGAAATGCGAGCGTGGTGCCAGGGCTATTGGTCAGGCTCGCGTCGTGCGGGACCGTGGGGAATTGGTCGCGCTGCCGGGGCGCTTCGTGCAGCAGGTCCATTTTCTGCGCTCGCTTGGCCAGCGCCGACCGCCGCTCCCGCGAAGCGCCCACCTGTAACACACCCAGCACAAAACCGGTGCCACCGAGGATCGTCAGAGAGATGGACACCAAGGCCAGCACCCAGAAACCAAATCCATAGCCGACTTCCCCATGCACGCGGGAAGCGATGGTATTGGTGAGCAGCGCCACCCCCAGCAGGAACAGCGAACCCGCGAACAGAACCTCCCCCAGCCCGCCTAACAACCGTGAGCCGGTGCGGCGATCACCGCGTTTCTTTTCCCACAGGCGAAAGAGTCGTGCCACGCTCGCTACCCATTCTGAGTACTACGAATCCATTCCTCACTCCCAGCGATTGTACCGCAATTCCCCCGATTCGCGCAGGCAGGCGGGGGTCGCAACGATTCCGAATGCGTCAGCGACGGTCTGCTACAGCCACAGGTGCAATCTGCCGCCGAGAAAGTCGGGGAGTTGCTTTCTCACGTGGTATTCGACCTGCTTGTCGTGGTAGCGGGTGCTGAAGTGGCTCGCGATGATTACTTCGTTCTGGAACCGCTCTGCCCGTTCCACCCAGTCATCCAGATGCATGTGGCCGTGCTTATGGATTTTGTCCTTGCGATGGCCGGGGGCGACGAACGTCATCTCGGCGATGAGGACTTGCGCCCGGTACATGTCCGGGTTATCGTCGAGTCCGGCGGGGGACGTGTCGCCGGTGTAGGCGACCAGCGGAACGCGGCGTTCCTCGCTGATCTCGACACCGGAGAGGCGCAAGTCGCGGATCTGATCGCCCCGCAAGTCGGCATATTCCAGCTTGAGCTTCTTGCGGCGTTCCCACACGATGAAGCCCAGCGACGGCACGGTGTGTTTGGTCGCGTGCGCTGTCACGACCAATTCGCGCGAGATCTCGATTTCATCGCCAGGCAGGATCGACTTGATAGCGACCGGAAGCCGCCCGCGATCCAGCCGATGGAACGCCTTGAGCACATGCTCGACCATCTCCACCGCGTGTGCAGGGAGGTAAATCGTCGGCGGCTCCATCTTCATCATACGGCGGCGCGCGACATACACCGGCAAACCGGCGATGTGGTCCAGATGCGTGTGCGAGACGAACCAGGTTGGCGTCCCCATGAAGTCCCACGGATGAGCGCCCAAGTCGAAGCCGAACTTCAACTCTGGAATGCGCCAATAAGTCTGCACCGCCGCCCGCGAATAACCTTCGATGGTTAATTCTTTGTGAGCGAGCGTTTTGACAGGCAGATTGTTGACCATGGGGCTGGATAGTGTACGCAAAGACGCCCGCGGCGGGCAGTGGGGGCGCTGCCGGAGATGGCCGCGCGTGCTTGGGCGGCGATAACGGCGCGATCCTTGAGGACGCGCGGCAGCGGCGAGCAACGCCTGGCCGCCCAGGTTCGGCGATCCGACGGAGCCAGAGACGAACGCCGAGCATCCCTCGCCGCCGGAATGCATTCCGTTCTCGAACACGCGCGCCGCCGGCCGGTTACCGCGCCGCGGTGATTTTCGTGGGCCGCACCAACACGGATTTCTCCGGGAAGACGCGCACGAGCAAACTGCGGCGGTCTTGATAGAGCACGTGCGCGCGGCTCTGCGGCCGCCGCGAATACTGCATCACCTGATGGGCCAGCGATTGATTGCGCTGCTTGTTAATCACGAGGTAGCGCAGGCTGTGCTCGTCCACGATCTTCAGCCAGTTATCCGCGCCGGCTTCGAGCGCTTGCTGCGCTTGCCAAACCTCCGGCGACGCCTGATGCACGTGCGAATACGCGAGCGGGCGCAAGCCGTCAGGTTGCGACCAGACGAGATAGTCGGCCCACTCCAGGGGCGCGAAGAATGTTCCCTGCAAATGACGGCGGCTGATTTCATCGGCGATGTAGATGGGCGTTTGGGGCGAAGTCGCGGCCGCGACACCCCGCGGTTGTCCCAGAATCAGTCGATTGGTCGGCGGCGCCAGGAGCAGCGTCATGAAGACGAAACCGAGTGCGAGGACCGTCCGCATCCCAGTCGCCGGCGCAGGCGGCGCGCTCCGTCCCACGCGCGCTTCCCACGCGGCTAGGGCATAAGGCACAACGACCCACGGCCACACGGCCGCCCACCAGGTCAACATCCGCATCGCGCTGAGCGTGGCCAGGCCGAAGACCGCCAGCAGCAGGAGGTCGGTCAGTTCCCAGCGGCGCGTGGTCAGTTTGAATACCACACCGGCGAGAATCAGCGATGAAAAGAACAGCGCGCTCGACAGACTAGCCAGCGGCAGCGAGCGCCATTCTGAAATGCTCGCCAGCGCCGCATGACCGCCGAAGGACAACACACTCGCAAACACGCTGGTTCCGAGCGGATTGAAATTCACGGCGGCGATCGACAGGCCCACCGCCATCCAGAATCGCATCACGCGCGGATCGACCGCGGTGAGCTTCAGGCTGCGCGTTTCCCCCAGCACTTGCCACGTGGCGCCGATTGCCGCCAGGCCGAGCATCGCCAACCCCATCACGAACGAGCCGTGGAGGTTCGTCCAGAACAGAAACACGAGCGGCAACCACACCAGCGGATGACGTTTCTCCGGCAGCAGCGCGCAGCCCCACAGCACCAGCGGCGCTCCGACCATGCCGAACAGTTGCGGGCGAATGACGCCGACAATGGGGAGCGAAAGGAGATAATAAGCCACGCCGCCGCTGATCGCCCAACAGAGCGGCGCGCCGCGCGCGCGAATCGCCCCGATCATCAACCCCACGGCCAGCGTCGTCAACAGCGCATGCCCGCCAACCAGCCCGTCATAACTCCCCAACTCGAACGTTTCATAACCAATCACCTGCGCCAGCCACGCGCTCGGAACCCAACGCTCCTGCAGCGGCTCCGCCGAGAACGGATCCAGCGCCGGCAGCGACTGATGCTGCACGATCCAACGGCCAAAGTTTAAATGGCCCCACAGGTCCGTGGGATGCAGCGGATGAATGCTGATCCAAAAGAACAGCACCCCCAACGTAATCACCAGCGCCAGTTGCGAGCGGGTGAACTGCGGGAAATATTCCGACTTCAGCCGATTGCGCGTCAGGCACGCAGGCAGTTCGCTGTGATCGACTTTGGTTTCCAGCGTTTCGAGGAGCGTGGTGTCGTAGGTCATGAGTGTTCTCGAGGGAGAGCGAGTGAATGTTGGTGGGTATTCGACTAAACCCATACGCGGTGGCGAGGGGCTGTGGTCCCGATTTGCGCCAAGGTTGGGACTCGTGGCACGGGGAGAAATTCCAAATCCGAAGCACCAAATTCCAAGGAAATCCCAAATGCGAAATTCAAAATTCAAAACCGGGGGGAAGACTGGCGGCGAGCGTGGGATAAAACGTGCGGATCGTCGCGCTTCCGTACGGACGCCTGCGGGCTAGTGTGCATGCGACTCCCAAAACTGGCCAGGCTCGGCGCCGCGCCAGAGCGAAATCGCGCGGGCGGCGTGCGAGAACGGGCCGTAGTGCTCCTGGAGGTCTGCATCGCTGATTTCGAGGATCGTCTTCACGGTCCAGCGGGCGGCGCGGACGATGTTCTCGCGCGGAGGCAACGCTTCCTCCGGCGCGAGCGCGAGCCATTCCAACTGATGCCCGGTGACGAGCAAATGATCGTAAATTTGGCCTTCCGCATCGCTACGAGCGGCGGCCCCTTGCGGCCAGTGACGCGTCCAATAGCCGGCGTCGGTCTGCGACTCGACGAGCAACTGGCTCACGAGCTGCATGTGCGCGAGCATCTTCTGCCGCACCCGTGGTGAGAGGACCTGCACTTGTTCGTCCGCCCGATAGAGCACCACCAGCGCTTCCAGGCGGTGCAGGCCGTTGCAGGGCCCGACGCCGCTTGGCCCATCGACGAGCAAGTCCACGAGTTGATCGACGGTGATCGTCTCGCCGAATTTGTTTTGCCACCGCTTTTGCGGAAAGATGTATCGCGCGTAGCTGATGACCGACCATTCAAATTCATGCTGCTGCAAGTTGAAGTCCAGCATGGCGCTTTGCGCCAGCTCACGGACGGTGGACGTTTCGTCGCGCATGATTAGCGGAGTATCGAGCGGCGTGCCGCTCTCGGCTAGCGTCGCCAACAAATCATCGGTGTGATAACTCGAGCTCGTGCGATGGTTCGGACCATCGTCATAAAACCTCGCCCGCAACAGCCCGTCCGGCGTGCGCGAGAAGATCGGCGGCACGGCGCCGCCGGCAAAGCGGCGAAAGACGCGATCGTTGAGGAAATACGCGCGCAACAACTCGCTCGTGGGCAAGTCGGGATTGTCGAACTGGGCGTGGGGCCCCCAGAGGCGCAGGGCATGTACGAAATTGTTGGTGTTGACGGGCGAAGTCGGCGGCACGACTCGCTTCAA
>CAUJKE010000074.1 GCA_963205385.1 Planctomycetota bacterium
GCGCGTGGTGCCGAGGTGATCGGTCAGTGGCCAGAGAATGTCGCCAGCACTAGTCAACGAATCCACCCCTTCGTCTGCCAGGATTTGATCGACGGCTGGCCCCCAGAGATATCGGTGCGCCAGGTCAGTCGCCGCGTCGCCTGCGAAATCGAGCACGATTTGATTGCCATCATACGCGAAAAACCGCTCGGAATCAAAGTCCTCATCGCCATCGGCATCGATTTGGCTGCACACCCAGCGGTTTTGGTAATCGTACGTCTGCTCGACGACTTGCGCTATAGCGTCGTATTCGTCCTTGAACACGATGCGAACAAGCCGATTGCGATGGTCCCACTCGTATTCGATCCGCTCGCCGGAGGCAATCTCCTCCTTGGCGACCATGTTCCCTTCGTCGTCGTACTCAAAATCGAACACGCCGTTGGTGGAGATGCAATTGTTTGAGCCAGCGCCATCTTGAGCGCTGGCGATTCACTTTCGTTTTGATTTTGGTGAGTCGTTCGGCGGTGATTGGAATGCCAGGCGGAATCACTCTGGCTTCCATGAGGCGCCGTATCAGGTGGAGTGCTGGCAGGTGGCTGCATTCGCCGAGTCTGTGTCGCCATCGCGACGAAACGTCGACGCTGTAAGAAGGAGTTGCGACAGTTGTGGAGGGGCGGAGCCGAAAGGCTGCTCTTATCGCGATTCTTGGACTGTCGTTTTGCGCCGCTTGCCGCCAAGATCGGTTCGGTGGTAACGATTGTTCCGCTTCCGCGGGTTCGGTCCGTGAGTTTCCAGCGAGAATCGAGCAATCTGAGCGGAATTGTTCAAGTCCGCGATTTGACCTCGGGCGAAATCGACCTAGGTTTCATATCGAAGCCGGCATGTGTCGGTGCTTCGACGGTGACTCGGGCCGGGTGGTCCGGGTCACAGGCAACTGTTGGCCCTTAGTACGGCGTTCGCCGTGATTCCTGATGGGCCGGTTAGTTGTTGTTCGTCGCCTGCAAGCCTCACATCCTCGATAAAGGCAAACCGGTCGCGAGGCCGGGACGCAAAACCAAGGGCCTCTTGAGAAGGTCGCCTGGTTGCCGAAGGGGTGTTTAACGACTGGGTGGTTGTGGCGCAAATCCGTACGCGGAAACGTCTGCACCTTGCGCGTAAATGCCTGGGCAAGATGGAACGAGGAAGAGGTAGTTCGGAGCGTGTGGTTGGGACGTCATCGAACAACGCAGGCCGGCGGTGCAATGGTATTGTGTCGCCGTGTTCGATGGAACGACCGTATTTCCTTGTCACACTGACGACGCGAGTTTTCCCGCTGATCGCTCGACGTCAGTGAGCCTCCTGGAGGATCCTATGAAGAGTCTTGCTTTGAAGGTGCAGCGTTTCCTCGTAACGGAAGATGGCCCCACCGCAGTCGAATACGCGGTGATGTTGGCGCTGATCGTGATCGTATGCTTGACCGCTATTCAGGCGATCGGCACGAATGCCAGCACGACGTTCCAAAATGTAGCCGACCAGCTCGACTAAGCGGTCGCTCACAATTTGAGAAGTGCCGCCGTTGCGAGCCACGCGCTCGCAACGGCTTTTTTTGTTTGGATCGAGTGCGCAGTCTCGCGCACTTATTCGCAGTTTAACGATCACAGCCGGAAATCTCTCGCTAAATATTTGCGAACCTTCACCGTTTTTCTAAAGATCGCAATTTGACACGCGGCGTTTCCGACCTAGGTTTCAGTTGTACACAAGCCGACTCCGGTCGTGCTGTGTCGCCGCGGTCGCGGCCTTGGCTGGCGACTGTGGTGGGTAGCGCTCGTCTCCCGTAATTCGACGACTTGTTCGTGTGTTTACTGGACCTCGAGGGCGACCCTCCTGGGGCCTGCAAGCCTCGCATCCTCGATAAGGGTAAACCGGCCGCGAGGCCGGGGCGCAAAGCCATGGGCCTGGTGTCGGTTCGTCCGGCGCGAAGGTCGCCTGGTTGCCGAAGGGGTGTTTGAACGGCGGGCGGATGTTTACGCATTCGTCGCACTATCGAATACCTGGATATGACCGGAAGAGGAAGAGGTTACCTGTGTTGTGTTGTGTGGAGTTCCGCTGGGCGCGTGTGCAGGCCGTGCCGCACTTTGGTGTGGCGTCGCCCTCAGCGGGACTCCCGGTTCGACCTGTTCCTTTTGTAACGGCGCGTTCGGCATTGGGCCGGGCCTGTCCGTAACAAGCTGGAGGATTCCATGAAGAGTCTTGCTTCGAAGCTGCAACGTTTCCTCGTCACCGAAGATGGCCCGACCGCGGTTGAGTACGCCGTGATGCTGGCGCTGATCGTGATCGTATGTCTGACCGCCATTCAGGCGATTGGCACGAATGCGAGCACGACGTTCCAGAACATCGCGGATCAACTTGACTAGTCGCGGCCGCCGGATGCCCGGCGCGGGACTTTGAAGTCGACCGTACGACGCCCCACGGCGCTCTTCACCGAGCGCCGTGGGGAGTTTTTTCGCGCGGACCACACACTCGCGCACAAAATCCTCGCGCGGCCCAGAACGCCGCACGACTCCCATTCGCAACCTAGAGTTGAGATAGTTCTCCCACTCTCACCAGACCGCACACTCACGAAGGCAAGGAACCAGGTGATGCACCCGATGATCCCCGGCGACGCCCTGGTCGGCATGTTCGAAATGGCGTGCTACTTCGCGACGGTCGCGGCGGCGTTGATGAGTTGGATGTTCGCAACGCGGTAAGTGCCGCGCGTGCGTCGTACACGGCGACGCCTACCATAAGAAACACAAGACGCAGGGTGAATTGCAATGCCGGATTTATTCCACGCCTATCTGGATGCCATCGCCAACAACTGGACCGTATGGCTCGTCACGCTGTTTGTGATTGTCGCTGCGGTGATCGATGGCTTTGAACTTCGCGTGCCTAATCGACTCACGTATCCGTTTATCATCGCCGGCTGGCTCTACAGCGGCTACGCGCTGGGCTGGGAAGGCCTCGGCTACAGCTTGCTTGGCACGCTGGTGGGTTTCCTCTGCCTCGTCCCGTTCTGGATGATCGGCGGGATGGGCTCAGGCGACGTCAAAATGCTAGCAGGCGTGGGAGCCTGGATGTTTGCGACCACGACCGCCTGGGCCTTCGCGATCACCACCATCGTGGGCGCCATCATTGCCATCATTCAGGTGCTGCTCTCTGGCCAATGGAAGAAGCACTACACGCAGTTTTGGATGATTCTCCGTGAAATCGCGATCATTCGTGATCCCGACAAACTCAGCGAGATGGCCGCGGAACGCAAGCCCACAATGCGTTTGCTCCCGTATGGCATTCCGATCGCGATCGGCACCATTATGTACTTCATGTGGACAGGGATGTACGTGTAAGCCGCTGCGAGGCTTAGCATAGGTATTTTGCGATGGCTGGAGAGCACAAGACGCCTGGATATTCTGCGTCGGCCTTAACGAGGGCGGGTAGGAATCTGGCGAAACTGTGCCGGTCGTTCCGATTATACCGGCGAGGAGCAGCGGCGGTGGAGTTTGCGCTCGTGGCGCCGGTGCTGGTCCCGTTGGTGATGGGGAGGGTCGAATGCGGACGAATGGTCGTGGTGCAGCAAGTCCTCACCAATGCGACGCGGTAAGGCGCCCTTCGCGGCGTGCTGGATGAAGCGGCTACCATCGAGGTGAAGAGCGTGGTCGAAAACTTCCTTACAACCAGTCGAATCAGCGGCGCGATTGTGTCGGTCAACCCGGATCCGCCTAGTAGTGCCAGTTTTGGCGAACCTGTGACTGTTTCCGTGCAGGTTCCTTTGAGTGAAGTTAGTTGGCTTCTAACGCCAATGTTCCTTACGAACACAAACTTGAGTGGTAGTACGGTGATGCGACGAGAAACCGTTCAATAATCTGCATACGTTGATGTCAACTCACGGAAGATCCTCACGCATGTCACGGTCGACAAATCCCAAATCACGTGAACACAAGAGGGCGAAGTAATGCGTGCCAAGTCGATGGTCCTGCTGTTGATAGCCGGCGTATGCGGTCTGGTGGCCTCGATCGGCATCAGCCAGGTGCTCGAGCGTGGGAAGGACGGCGGCGACGAGGTGCCGATGGGCGAACTATTCGTCGCCATGACGGATATTGACATCGGCGCGAAGCTCGACGCCACGAACGTCAAGCTCGACAAATGGCCCAAGGATCGAGTCCCCGAGGGGGCGATCGCCAAGCTGGAAGATTTAGAAGGCAAGTTTCCGCGTGTTCGCTTGTATGCAGGCGAGCCGATTTTGACCGCAAAATTGATGGACTCGAACAACGGCGACGACAACTCGGCCAAAATTCCAGATGGCTACCGCGTCGTCTCGGTGAAGGTCACCATGGATGAAGTCGTCTCCGGCCTGGTCAAGCCCGGCGATCGCGTGGACGTGATTTTCTTTGCCCGCAAAGGCAATGAAATTTCGAAGACGATTGCCCAAACGATCTTGCGTGACGTGCGGGTCTTTGCCATCAACTCGGAAACAGAACGCGCGGTGGACGCCAACGGGGAAAGCATCGTCGCCAAGACGTGCTCGCTGCTGGTAAAGCCAGCCCAGGTTGAATCGGTGATGCTCGCGACAGAGCTCGGCAAGCTGCGATTGTCGTTGCGCCGTCCCAATGATACCGATCTCGACATTTCTAACGAAGGCACCGACATCGAGGAATTGCTGACGGGCGTGCGCTCGAAGCCCGAAGACAAGAAGCAGGACAGTTTAATTGGCGAAGGAAGTGTCTTCGGCCTCCTGAACAAGTCCGAGAATGCCGCGACCGCCGTGACGCAACCACTGACGCCTCCGGTGATGACCGCCGTTCAACCGGCCTGGCGGATGACGATTCTGACACCGGACGGAAACTCGCAATTTCAATGGCACGATCAGGGAGCGCTGCCGGAAAAAGTGGAGGGCGCGGCTGATTCCGCTCCCCCCAGCACGCTCCCTTACGCTCCCCCTCCAACGGGCGCGCCCGAGTTGAATCAACCGGAACTCCCCACGGACAACAACGCACAATCAGAAGCAGAAGTAAACCCACGCAACCCGGATGCAGGCAACACGAGCACGAATGAGTAGTTAGAGGCAGGCTGCGGCGGGAGCGCGACCAGGCGGCCCGCTGAGAAAGTAACGAACAGTGGGCACATGGACGTGGCTCGCACGACCGGTGACAACTCCCGACGCGAACGGATCCGCGCCGTGGTTGCCGGCAAACGGGATCGGACAAGATGTCCGATTAGACCCAGGCATAATTCGCGTGTACGGATATAACGCAAGGAACTCACGGATGTTGAAGCCTTTCTTCGCAACCGCTGGCATGTCGCTCACGTTAGCGACCTGTTTGCTTAGCTTCGCCTGCCCGGTGCGTGCGCAACAAACGCCGTCCCAACAGGTAAACTTTCGCGTCAGCGGTAGCTCGCAAAAACTTGAGATGACGGTCAACACGAGCCGCATCTTAACGCTGGAGCACAATGTGCCTCGGATGTTGGTCAACAACACCGAAGTCGTTCGCGCGACTCCGCTATCGCCGAACCAGGTGCAACTCTCGGCACTCCGCGCCGGCGCCACCCAGGTGAATATCTGGGACGAAAATGAAAAAGTTTACGCGGTGGACGTGATCGTCACGGCGGACGTGGGCGACCTGGAGCGCATCCTCGCGGCCGAGTTCCCTGACGCCTCGCTCCAACTGCGGCCCACCAACACCAGTGTCATCATCACCGGTTATGTGCCGCGGGCGGAAATGATCGGGGCGATCGTGCAAATCGCCGAGGATTACTACCCGCACGTCATCAACCGCATCACGGTGGGGGGCGTGCAGGAAGTGCTGCTGCGCACCAAAGTCATGGAAGTTTCCCGCACCAAACTCCGCCGCTTAGGTGTGGACTGGGCCAACCTCAACGGCAACGACTTCGTGATTCAAAGCGTTAGCGGTTTGATTAACGCGACAGCAACCCAAGGGGGTTCGCTGGTCGGCACCGGTCGCGATACGGTCCGCTTCGGCATCATCAACAACTCCAATCAGTTTGGCGCCTACATTGACGCCCTGCGGCAATATGACCTGATCAAAGTAATGGCCGAGCCCACATTGGTCACCATCAGCGGCCGTCCCGCGAGCTTCAACTCCGGCGGTGAATTCCCGATCATCGTTCCGCAAAGCTTGGGAACCGTGTCGATTCAGTATCGCGAGTTCGGCACCCGCGTCGACTTCGTCCCGATCGTGCTGGGCAACGGCGCGATTCGCCTGGAAGTTCGCCCCATGGTGAGCGAAATCGATCCTTCGCGGAGCGTGGTGGTGCAAGGCATCAACGTCCCCGCGTTGCGTAATCGCTGGGTGGATACGGCGGTGGAAATGAATGCCGGTCAAACCCTGGCATTAGCTGGTTTGATCCAAGAGCGGACGTCGTCGCAGAACCGCGGCCTGCCGTACCTGGCCGATCTGCCGTTTGTCGGCGGCGCCTTCCGTACGGTACATGAAGAGGTCAACGAAGTCGAACTCCTGATCATGGTGACGCCGGAATTTGTCGATGCCATGGACCCCGAGGAAGTTCCGGCTTGCGGACCTGGTCAAGCGACCGAAAGCCCCTGCGACAAGGATTTGTACTGGAAGGGCTACATCGAAGTTCCCAAAGGCTACGGCATGAGCTGCGACGGCATCAACTGTCATCATGGCAAGTGCCGCCACGGCCGCTGCAACCAAGGCTGCAACGAGTGCGGTCCAGCGGGTAGCACCCCTGGTCAATACGAAACCATCGACCAAGGCATTCGGATGCCAGGCATGCCCGCGGCGCCTGCGGCGACAGCCCCAATCTCGACGGCCCGCCGGACGAACCCGCATCTCCAGCAAGGTCGCGCCACGCGCCAAACTTCGACCAGTTCATCCAACAACGGCGGCGCAACGTCCCCGGCGTTGATCGGACCGATCGGCTACGACGTCCTAAAGTAAAAGCAGAACAGTCTCGTACTCGACAAATTCAGCTTCGTCGGCGTGGGAGACCGCGACGGCGAAGCTCCGTTTACCTGCCCTCTTGGTAACACGCTGCGATAACAACTATGAGCAACATACTCCGCCTAGCGATTGTTGATCCCAACGATAGTGCTCGTGAAAAGCTGAAATCCATGCTGTTAGGCATGGATATTGTCTGGCTTGAGGCCGAGTGCTCGCGTTATGAGTTCTTTGCGGACGTCGTCGGTCAAACCAATCCCGACATCGGTGTGATTTGCGTCGATAGCGATCCCGACAAGGCCCTGCGACTCATCGGCGAATTGCGGCAGCAGTCGCCGGAATGCAGCATTGTTGTGGTCAGCAGTTCAAGCGATGGGCAGTTAATTCTCAAGGCGATGCGGGCGGGGGCGAAGGAGTTCGTCACTCATCCCATCAAAATCGAGGATTTACTCAACTCGCTTGAGCGGATCGGCAGCGTGCGATTTGGCCGCGGCGACGGCAAATCGCGTGGTTGCACCGTCATCACCGTGGCTGGCGCCACCGGCGGCGTGGGCTCCACCAGCGTCGCGGTGAATCTCGGCTGCATCCTGGCCGCCGATTCTCAAAACGCGGTCGCGCTGATCGATCTCGACTTGGCGCTCGGCGACGCCGACGTCTTCCTCGATACGATCCCCGATTACACGCTGGTCGATGTCGCCCAAAATATCTCCCGGCTCGATATTACCCTCTTGAAGCGCTCACTGACCAAGCATGCCTCCGGCCTGTACTTGCTCCCTCGCCCGGTGCAACTGCAAGACACGCAACTAATCACGCCTGACGACCTGCAACGGGTGCTCTCGCTGCTCAAAGCGACGTTCTCGCATTTGATCATCGATATCAGCAAGGGCTACAACGCGCTGGATATGGTCGCGCTCGAAGCAGCCAAACACACCCTCTTGGTGACGCAACTCGACTTGCCCTGCTTGCGTAACGTCGTGCGGCTGATGATGTCGTTCGATGAATTGCCAGAAATTAAGGATAAGGTCAAGATTCTCGTCAATCGCGTCGGTCTCGAAAACGGCCAGATCAGCCTGAAGAAAGCCCAGGAAACCATCGGGCGAGAGATCTACTGGCAGTTGCCCAACGATTACCGGGTAATGGTCGAGATTCGCAACAACGGCGTTCCGCTCATCGAGCAAGCGCCGAAAGCCGCGATCACGCAAGCGGTCGTGGCGCTCGCCGAATCCTTATGCGGCGAAGCGGCTAATGAGAGCCGCGGCGGTGAAGACGGCGACAAAGCCGCCGGACTCGGTCGCTGGCTCAACTTCTGGCCTGCCAAGGGCGCCCAACGGGCGAAGGACAAGAAATAGTCGCCGCGATGCGCTGGGATGCGCCATAGCCACGAGCTGATACAAGGCCAATTCGCGCGCCCATGCTCGGCGGCGATTGCGGCGCTGACGGATCATCGCATCCACACGTCTTGATTCGCAACTTAGCTGCAATCCGTTTCTTTGGTCGATTACGCGCGTTTTTAACGGCGCATCTCTTACGACCGGCCCTGAGCAAGCGCGACAGAACATCTATCCGGCGCGCCTGTTTTCCTAAGCTATGTTTGCCATAGCAAAGTTTACCCGAGCTACGGCTTAACCGCGCCAACTTGCCTGCGAAGCAGAGTTCGCGCCCGGGCCCGTGGCCAATGTCGTCGCCCCACCACCTGACCAATTGCAAGGTAGCAACCATGAGCCAAGCGCGCACTATGGGCAAAGGCTTGCCCGGCGGCCAGCGCACCGCTGAGCAGGCCAAAGCGGATGAATTCGAAACACTCAAGCGGCGGATTCACAATAAGTTGGTCGATAAGCTCGACCTTTCGAAAGTGGGCGAATTGCAAGGTGAAGTCTTGCGGCGCGAGATTCGCCTCGTCGTTGAGCACTTGTGCGACACCGAAGAGACGTTTCTCAATCGCAACGAACGGGAACGGCTGATCGAAGAAGTCCTCGACGAAACGTTCGGCCTGGGCCCACTCGAGATGTTGCTGAAGGATCCCTCGATCAGTGATATTCTGATCAATGGTCCCAAGAGCATCTATTGCGAGCGTCGCGGCCGCATGGAGAAATCGGCGGTCGAGTTCCGCGACAACAGCCACTTGATGCAGATCATCGACCGCATCGTATCCAAAGTAGGCCGTCGCGTGGACGAAGTCTGCCCGATGGTAGACGCTCGTCTGCAGGATGGTTCGCGCGTGAACGCCATTATTCCGCCGCTCGCCCTCGATGGAGCGGCGGTTTCCATTCGCCGCTTTGGCTCGAATCCGCTCAAACTCGAAGACCTCCTCAACTTCAAAGCCTTCACGCCTGAAATGGTGATGCTCCTGGAAGGCGCGATCAAGGCGCGCCTGAACATCATCATCTCCGGCGGCACTGGTTGCGGTAAGACGACGCTGCTCAATACGCTATCGAGCTTCATCTCCAACGAAGACCGCATCATCACGATTGAAGACGCAGCGGAAATTCAGCTCCAGCAAGAGCACGTCGTGCGCCTGGAAACGCGCCCGGCCAACATTGAAGGCAAGGGCCAGATCTCGGCCACGGACCTGGTTCGTAATGCGCTGCGGATGCGTCCCGAGCGGATCATCATTGGTGAATGTCGTGGTCCCGAGACGCTCGACATGTTGCAAGCGATGAACACCGGCCACGAAGGTTCGATGACCACGCTCCACGCCAATACGCCCCGCGACGCCCTGGCGCGGATGGAAACGATGGTCATGATGAGCGGCTTCGAAATGCCGATCAAAGCCATTCGCCAACAGGTCGCCAGCGCCGTCGACTTGATCGTGCAAGCCAACCGCCTGCAAGGCGGCAAACGCCGCATCACGCATATCACCGAGGTGATTGGCATGGAGCAGGACACGGTAGTCATGCAAGACATCTACAAATACATCCAAGAAGGCATTGACGAAAACGGCCGCGCTAAGGGGCGCTTCGAAGCGACCGGCATTCGGCCCACATTCATGGATAAGCTTGAATCCTGCGGCGTGCGGCTCCCGGCGAGCGCGTTCCGCCAGCGGACCATGATGCTCGATTACTGATTCGACTCCATTTTCCAGCGCTTTCGAACTGCCGGTTTCACGGCAGGACGATTAGCTCGCTTTCGTCGAGCGGAGAGACATATCATGCTCACCATCATCATTTGCGTGGCCGCATTCGTCGGCGTGGCGGCCTTAGTCGGCGGTGTGGCCCTCGTGCTGCGCGGCGACTCGGGGCGCGTCACCGAGGAACGCCTGGAAATGCTGACTGGCGCGATGCCGACGGTCGGTGGAAAATCCTCGTTGCTCGAAAAAGAGACGAGCTTGCTCTCGGCCGCGATGGACGAAGGGCCTTCGATCATCGAGCGCTTGATCCAAAACCGCTTCAACTTACGGAAATTCCTCGATCAGGCGGACTCTCCGATCTCACCGTCGAAATTCATCTTGATCTCCGGCGGCATGGCGGTCGCCGGTGGCCTGCTCTCCGTCGCGGTGCGCATTCCCATGGCCTTCGCTCCCATGATGGCCTTGGCGTTCGGCACACTGCCGATGATCTGGCTGGTGATGCGCCGCCGCAGACGCCTGGCGAAGTTCGCCAAGCAACTACCTGAAGCGCTCGAACTCATTTCCCGCGCGCTGCGGGCGGGGCATAGTTTGGCGTCGGGCTTTAGTCTCGTCGCCGAAGAGATGGCCGACCCGATCGGACGCGAGTTCAGCCGTTCGTACGAAGCGCAGAATCTCGGTAAGCCGCTGGAGGAAGCGCTTGAGGAAATGACCGAGCGCGTCCCCAACCTCGACTTGAGATTCTTCGCCACGGCTATCATCCTGCAACGGCAAACCGGCGGCGATTTGGCGGAAATTCTCGACAAAATCGGCTACATCATTCGCGAGCGTTTTAAGATTTGGGGACAAGTGCAAGCCCTCACCGGCGAAGGACGTTTGTCTGGCCTGGTGTTGTTGGCCTTACCGCCTGCCCTGTTCATCGCCATGTGGCGACTCAATCCCGATTACAGCATGATGCTCTTTACGGACCCCATGGGGCACCAAATGCTGGCCGCGGCCATCATTCTGCAGGTGCTGGGGGCGCTCGTGATTCGCAAGATCGTTAACATCAAGGTTTAAACGGTGTCCTTATGCTAGTTGCAGCCCTCAGCCTGGCGAGCATCCTTCCATTCGCACTGTTCGGCGCGTTCGCAGCGCTGGCATGGCTCGTGCTCGAACGGGTCGCCACCCCGCGTCCGCGCGCCGAGCAACGCCTGGATGAGTTCAAGGATCCGACGTTGCGGAAGCGCAAAGACGCGGACGACAAGAACTCAGCGGCCATGAAGAAAGTGCTCGAAGCGGCCGCGCCGTCGTTCGCAAAGCCACTGCGCCCGCAGAACGAGTACGACGCGAATAAGCTGAAGCAAAAGCTAGCGTATGCCGGCTTTCGCAACGAGTCGGACATCACGCTGTTTCTCAGCTTGAAGTTCGTCGGTTTGTGCGTCGGCGCATTCCTGGGGGGCGGCATGTTGCTGCTCACGGGGCTCAATCAACGCGCGCTGATGTCGACCGTCTTCGCGGCCGGTGGTGGGTTCTATCTGCCGGACCTGGTCGTGATGCTCCTCGCCAGGAAGCGGAAGGAATCGATCTTCCTGGCCTTGCCGGACGCGCTCGACTTGATGGTCGTCTGCGTCGAGGCCGGTTTGGGTCTCGATCAGGCGATGCGGAAAGTGGCCGAGGAGATGAAGAAATCCCACCGCGTCATCGCGGAAGAGTTCGGCCTTTGCAACTTGCACTTGCAAATGGGCCGCCCGCGCACGCGCGTGCTCTCCGATCTCGGAAATCGCACCGGCGTCGAAGACCTCAGCGCCTTGGCTTCCATTTTGATTCAGGCCGATAAATTCGGCTCGAGCATTGCCCAGGCGTTGCGCGTGCAAAGCGATTCGATGCGCACGCGGCGTCGGCAGATTGCGGAAGAAAAAGCGGCCAAGACCGCCGTGAAGCTCATTTTCCCGCTGGTACTCTTCATTTTCCCAGGTATCTTCGTGGTGCTAGTCGGCCCGGCCGCGATCACGATGGTCCGCGAAATGTTCCCCGCCATGCAAGGTCGCTGATCTCGGTGCAACGCCATGTCGAGGCCCCGGTCGCAAGATCGGGGCTTCGTATTGTCTGGGAACCGCGCATGGCTTCCATCGGTGGCGACTGGTGCGAAGCGCCGATCGCGCCGGTTAAACGAACTATGCCGCCGCGCGCCGCGATTTCTAGGCAAACTCTGCGGACGCTCGACCAGTGCGCGACAGCTTTCCCCGTCAGCGCGCCGATACCTAACCACGAAGCCACTGTGGGCGCGAACAACGGAAATCGCGCACATCCAAACCGGTGGTCTTACGAGGAGGGCGCTCATGCGTTATCGAGTTTTCGCCACGGCGATTGTTGTGTCACTATCCACAAGTGCCGTCGCGATGGCGGGCTGGCACGAATTCTGGCATGGCGCCAAGACGGATTATCGTCGCTCGAATGAGTGGCCCTATCCCTTCAAGTGCGCCGATCAAATGGCTGTCCGAGCCCCCTTCGAAATCATGAAGGACAACGGCTGGCGACGCGAGAATACACTGGGTAGCGAGATGTTCACGTTCGAGAAGAACGAACTCACCAGCGCCGGCGAGCACAAAGTGAAATGGATCGTGACGCAAGCACCAATCCATCGCCGCACGGTCTGGGTGCTCCGCGCCGACTCGGACGAGGCCACCACCCAGCGCGTCGATCACGTGCAGCAACTCGTGCAGAATATCCTGCCCGAAGGCGCTCTCCCCGAAGTCCTCGTGACCGATCGCCCGCCGACGGGAATTTCCGGCGATTATCTCGACGCGATCGATCGGTCGATGCGCTCCAGCGTCCCGCCCCCTCGGTTACCGGCGCCGGTATCCGATGGCAGCAACTAAGCGCACGCTGGCCGCGCCGTCGTGGGCACTGCCTGCCATGTTTAGGCAGTGCCCTCACGACAAGTGGCGCTCGCGGCGAGCCTCAATCGCGCCCTTCCGCAAGCGTGCCGATTGCGCCGTCGACGCAGCCTGTGGCGCATTCTAACGCCGCTAGCAAGCGTGCGGGTTTTGCCTGTTTTGCGCGTTTCACCTACAGGCGGCCCCAAATCTCGCCGATGAAGACCAAGACGCCGTGTCTCCACACGGAGTCATTGCCAGAGGGCTAGCAGAGCGACGGAACGCATTGGCTGCTGGCAATTCCACGCCATACGGAGGTTCATGCGTGGCTACGCGAAACGAATTAAAAGTTGCCTTGGTCACCCTGTTGGCTGTCTCCACGCCTGGCTGCGCGGGAAGCACGTTCAGCATGCCCTGGAGCAAGAGCGCCAAGTCGCAGCCTGCGCAGAGCATGAACGACCTGGGAAGCCATTCGGCGCCGCAGTCGAATTCGATCAGCGGCAGCTTCAAGAAGACCACCGCGTCGATTACCGAAGCGCTGACGATCAAGCCCAAGGTCATCCCCGCCACGGACGCGACCAGCTTGAACTCATCGCCGGAAAAGATAGGCGCCGACCTCTACATTCGCGCCGCGCGGATTCATGAAAGCCGCGGCAATTTCGCCGCCGCGGAGGAAGAATATGGTAAAGCTCTGAAGGCTGAGCCCAAGAGTCTCAACGCGTTGGTGAGTCTCGCCCGCTTGCACGACCGCCAGCAAAACTTCACCGAGGCGGAGCGGCTGTATACGAAAGCAGGCGAAATCGACGCGAGCAGCGCCCTGGTCTGGAACGATCTGGGGCTTTGCTACGCTCGCCAGCATAAGCTGGAGCCGGCCGTCACCACGCTGCACAAAGCAATTGGCCTCCAACCGCAGAACCAAAAGTATCGCAACAACATGGCGACCGTGCTGGTCGAGATGGGACGCACGGACGATGCCTGGGCGCAGCTCACGGCGGCTAATCCCCCAGCGGTGGCGCACTACAACATGGCCTTCTTGCTCAATAAGCAAGGTCAACGCCAGCTTGCTATCCAGCACCTGGAACTGGCGCTCGCGGCCGATGCGTCCCTCGCGGACGCTGAAAAACTGCTGGTGGAGTTGCAAGGATCGCCGCGCGATTATGGCCACTCTTATGTGAGCGCTCCGCAGACGGCAACGAGCTACTCCATTTCGGATCAAGGTGCTTATTCATCTCCCGCGAAAATGGAAGACACGCATGTCGCGAGCGCTGAAGGGAACCAGATTGTAAACCCGCTGTCCCCCTCGACGCGGCGTTCAGCGACGTATCGCATGCCACCGACTTCCGAGCACGCTAGCGATCCCGCTCCGCGTCTCGAACGTCTGCCCGACGTTCCCGCCACCAACGACGCGTTCCCCACGACGCCGCCGCCGGCAGCAGAACCGACAGTCGAACTCGGCAATCCGGCGGCTTACCCGGCGCGCAAGATCTCGCATGAAGTTGAAGTCTCCGAGATTCAGCAGCCCAAAAACACCATTCGCCTCTTAGGCGGAGAACCGCTCGCGGCGCCGATTCCGACCGACGACTAACGACGCCAACGCCTAGCACAACCATTGTTCCGCAGAACATCACGCCGGGTTGGCTCTCCGAGCTAGCTCGGCGTTTCTCATGCGCCACTCTTGCCGATTCGGAACTTCCTGCGCCTTGGTTCGGCAGATTCTGCGCATTGCTAACAAGGAAGCTGCCGATCGCTAGCAGGCATTCGCCAATCGCGGCGCGACGCGCAATCTTAAACCCTGGCTCATGTTAGGGTCGCTAGCAACCAACCTGCGCTGCAAACTTCGCTTCTCGGCACGCCGCGTGCATTAGTGAGAACCGCCTGCAAGGGGCGTTCGTTCTCATCATCTCATCGCACACATGCCCTACGGACTCTACATCTCGGCGGCCGGCGCCCATGCGCAATCGCAGCGCGTGGAGGTGCTGTCGAATAACATCGCCAATGCGCAAACGCCAGGCTTCAAGCGCGAGTTGGCGGTGCTGCAATCGCGCTATGCCGAAGCGATTTCCTCCGGTCAGGACTACCCTGAGACGCGCGGCATCAACAATGTCGGCGGGGGCGTCTTTATGAGCGAGACGCTCACGGACTTCCAGCAAGGAGTGCTCAAACTCACCGGCATCAATTCCGATCTGGCCATCGAAGGCGAGGGGTTCTTTCAAGTGGAGAAGGACGGCCAACGGCTGCTCACCCGCGCCGGCAATTTTCAGTTCAATTCCGAGGGCCGCCTGGTAGGCTCCGGCAACTCAGCCGTGCTGGGCGAAGATGGCCGCCCGGTGGTGATCGACCCGACGCAGCCTTGGCGGTTCGATGAGCATGGGGCCGTGGTGCAAGCGGGAACGGCCATCAACGTGGCCCTCGTCAAACCCCGTTCGCTCGGCGACCTGGCCAAGGCAGGCGACAACTTGTTTCTGCCGCTCGGTCCCACGACGCCGGTCGATCCCGACGCGCGCCGCGTCCATCCCGGCTATCTCGAACACTCGAGCGCGAACCCCATTTTGGAAATGACGCAACTCATCGAAGCCTCGCGGGCCTACGAAGCGAACGTGCGGATGATTCAAAACCACGATCAAAGCCTGGGCGCGCTAGTCTCCCGCCTGCTCCGCCCCGCCTAGACGTGTGCTTAGCAACTTATCTGGACGGCTCCCCTTCTCGCAATTCTTCCCGGTAACCAACTATGAGCGTACAAACACTTTATACCGCCGCGACCGGCATGCAGTCGCTCGAAACCAAGCTCGACGTCATCGCCAATAACATGGCGAACGTCAACACCGTCGCCTTTAAGAAAGACCGCGCCAACTTTGAAGACCTGTTCTACGACGAACAAGTCTATCCCGGCGCGCTTGACAACACCGGCAACCCTACCGCGGTCGGAACGCAAATCGGCTTGGGCGTGAAAGTCTCGAGCACGCAGACCGATTTTGGCCAGGGCGCGTTTCAGCAATCGAACAAGCCCACGGATGTGGCCATCGTCGGCCGCGGGTTCTTTCAAGTCACCGATCCCTCAGGCGAAATTCTCTATTCGCGGGCGGGCAACTTTTCCATCAACGCGAACGGCCAACTCGTCGTCGGCTCCGCCGCCACAGGTCGCCTGGTCGAGCCGGCCATCAACGTGCCGCAAGACTATACCGACATCAGCATCACCGCCGATGGCCGTGTCCTCGTCAAACAGGCCGGCTCGCCGCAAATGCAGCAAGTGGGTCAACTGCAACTCGCCATGTTCGTGAACCCCGAAGGGTTGCTCAAGAAAGGGGAAAACCTCTTTGCCCAAACCGATGCGTCCAACTCCCCAATTACCGGCAACCCCAACCAGCAAGGCTTTGGGTCGCTTCAGCAAAACGCGCTCGAAGCCTCGAACGTCGAACCGGTGCAAGAGTTGATCGACCTGATCACCACCCAGCGCTCGTTCGAACTCAACTCCCAGTGCATTCAGGCCGGCGACCAGATTCTGCAGTTGATCTCAAACCTGCGTCGTTAAGCCGCAACCGCTCACCAAACCCCACAACTCTTTGCGAATCCAGTGAACCATGCGACTTGCTGTTTACATCACTACCTTCGCGCTACTCGTCTGCGGCATTCTCGTTGCTCCCACGACGCTCATCAGCGCGGAAATTAGCCTGCGCGCGAAGTCGAGCGCCGCAGGCGAAATGGTGAAGCTCGGGGACGTCGCGGAGATCTTCGCCCCCGATGAAGCCACGCACAGCGGGCTGGCGGAACTTGAACTCGTCCCAGCGCCGGCCGCTGGGCGTTCGCGCATGCTGCGGATGCGCGAAGTGCAGGACTTGCTTGCTCTTCAAGGGGTGAAGCTGATCGACCACAAATTCTCCGGCGCGAGCGATGTGCAAATCTCCAGCAGCGAAACCACGAGCACCGCCGCCAAGGTCTCGCGTCTCGCCGCCGAGCAATCGCGCGTCCGTGTCGAGCGCGCGATTGTGCAGTACCTGGAAACATCCGCCGGCGACCGGCCATGGCAAGTCAGCTTTGAACTCGATGCCGCCGCGGTCGAGACGATCGCACAACATCGCGCGAGTGAAGTCGCGGTCGCAGGCGGAACCGAGCCGTGGATCGGCGCGCAGCAATTCCAGGTTGATTTGCGAACCTCGCAAGGCGCGCATCGCATCCCCGTGACTGCCGCCGTCTCGCTGCCGGAGATGGTCGTTGTTGCGCGCCGCCCGTTTCGCCGTGGCGAAATCGTGCAAGTCAGCGATGTCGAACTGGTTCTCCCTTCCGCGCCACAGGATCAACATCTCACGGCGACTCGTCTGGAGGACGTCGTGGGGCACGAGACCACGCGCAGCATCGCGACCGGCCAATCGTTTGAAGCGACCTGGCTGCGCAAGCCGATCATGGTCCGCCGGGGCGAAATTGTGACGGTCTTTGCGCGGGCGGCCAACATTCAAGTACGCATGCAAGCCCGCGCCACGGAAGACGGCGGCCGGGATGACATCGTGTCCGTGGAACGAATTGACGACCGCCAACGTTTCACCGCCCGCGTGGTCGGCGTGCAGGAACTGGAAGTGTTCGTCAGCAGCACCAGCGTCACGGATCGTCGCCAGCGTTAATTCTCGCAAGTCACAATCTCCACCGAGACCCAGCCATGAAGTATGTCTTTCTTCCCTTGCTATTTGCGGGCACGTTCATCACCTTCGCTCCGCAGGCGTGTGCGCAATCGTCCAGCTTGTATCAACAAGATGTTCCCGTCGACGCCAAGACGGGCCCCTTGAGCCTGCAAAACGGTAGTTGGACCTACATCCCGCCGCCGCCGGTGCAAGAGATTCGGCTTAACGATTTGATCTACGTGCGCGTAACGGTTGGCTCGGAGGTGCTATCCGAAGGGGACGCCGAAGTTCGCAAGAATGGACTGTACGACGCGATCCTGCGCGACTGGGTCATCCTCGACGGCTTGCGGTGGGTCAAGCCAGCTCCGCAAAGCGATGGCGACCAGCGCATTCAGGGCCAACTGACGCAACGCCGCCGTGTGGAAAGCTCCGTCGAAACTCGCGACAGCATGGAATTTGATATTCAAGCCCGCGTCGTAGACATTCGCCCCAACGGCAACCTGGTCTTGGAGGCTCGGCGGGATGTCAAGAACAACGAAGAACAATGGTTGTTCTCGCTCACCGGTGAATGCCGTTCGCAGGACATCGGCCCAGGCAATATCTTGCTTTCGAAGAATATCGCAGACCTGCGCATCGACAAGCGCGAGCATGGCCAGGTGCGGGATGGGTATAAACGCGGCTGGTTCCTGAAATGGTTCGATCAAGTCATCGATCCGTTCTAACCAATGTGCGGCTCCCTGCATCCGCAATACTGCACTTCTCAACTTTCACAGCCAGCACAACCCATGAAGTCGCGTCGCTTGTCATCGCTGTTGTTCGTCGGTCTCGCTCTCAGTCTTACGCTCGCCGGAGTTCCCGCTCCGGCGCGTGGCGAGTTGCGGGTGCGCGATGTGTGCCGCGTCAAAGGCCAAGAGGAAAACACGCTGCACGGGCTGGGTTTGGTGGTCGGCTTGAAGGGGACCGGGGATGCTAACGGCACGACGACGCTCCGCTCGCTCGCCCGCATGATGGAGTTGATGGGGACGCGCGTCGCGCAAGGCAAAGAGGGTGAGTTTCTGTTGCAAGAAATCAAAGATGCCAAGAATGTGGCCCTTGTGTTCGTCACCGCCACCGTCCCTGCCGCCGGCGCGCGACAGGGCGACATGCTCAATTGCACCGTCGCGAATGCCATGAACGCCAAGAGCCTGGCCGGCGGGTTCTTGCTGATGACGCCGCTGTTGGGACCGCGGCCTGGCAGTGATCGAGTGTATGCGTTCGCGAGCGGTCCGGTTGAGCTTCCCGATGCCACACAGCCGCTGACCGCCACCGTACACAACGGTTGCCGCCTGGAAGAGGATTTTCGCAACGTTTATACACACGACGGCAAAGTGACGCTCGTGCTCGATAAGAATCACGCCAGTTTTCAGACGGCGCAAGACATCGCCGATGTGCTCAAAAACCAGCCTGACTTCCGCGACTCCTCCGCCGCCACGGAAGTCGCCGTCGCCCGCGACCAGGTCAACATCGAAGTCAAGATTCCCGAAAAATACGCCGCCGATCCCGTGTTGTTCGTCTCGCTGCTGCTCAACCAGCGAATCTACACGACGGAAACGGAGCCGCGCGTGGTCGTGAACGAACGGGCGGGGGCGATTGTGATTGGTGCGAATGTCGAGATCGGCCCGGTCGCCGTGACACACAAGAACCTGGTGATTGAAGTCTCCCCCGGCGTCACCGCGAACGAGTTCGTGCCGCTGGACCCCGGCGCGAACAAGGAAACGACCCGGTTGCAAGCGCTGGTAGAAGCCCTCAACGCGGTCAAAGTTCCCACCGCCGACATCATCGAGATCATCAAAGGGCTGGAACGCAACGGCCAACTCTATGGCAAGCTGATTGTGGAATAGAAACTCGGCCATATCTTCGCAAACGTCTCGCAGGCTCAGCCCATGAACGTCACCGCTACCACCTCCGCCGCGCATCCCCTGCTCGCCCAGCATTCGCTGGCACCGGCGGGGAATGCGGCAGCGCCGCCAGCCATTCTCACGCAGCCGTCCGACGATGCGGACCCCGCATTGCGGGAAGCGTTCACGCAATTTGTCGGCGAGACGTTCTATTCACAGTTGCTCGGCGCGATGCGGAGTACCGTGCAGAAGCCGGCGTACTTTCATGGCGGCCGTGGCGAAGAGGTGTTTCAAGGGCAACTCGACCAGGTGCTTGCGCAAAACATGACCGAGGCGACCGCCGACCGTTTCGCCGGGCCGATGTTCGACCTGTTCATGCTCGGCCGCCCCCAATAGTTAACGACCGCCACCGTTCAGTTCCTTTCGCCCTCTCGCAGGCCACTTGGATGACAACGACCACTGACGCGCTCCCGTGGGATGACCAACTTGCCGAGTACCTGCACGACCTTAGCCAGGTGCAAGATGAACTACTCGCGCTCTTGGCAAGCAAGCGCGAAAGCATGGCCCAGCGGAATCTCGATTCCATGCAAGCCTTGCAAACGAGCGAAGAGCAATTGCACGAGCGGTTGCAGGCGTGCCACACGCGGCGCGAAGCATTGCTAGCCGCCGCGCGGGAGCAGGGACTCCTGGGCGATAGTCTGGGCAATCTCGCGAATCAATTGCCGACAGGCAAACGCGAGACTCTTGGCAAGCAGGTGAAGGATGCTTCTTGGCGAATGCGGTTGCTTCAACACCACAGCTTAACAAACTGGGTCGTCGCGCAGCGGACGTTGCTGCATTTGTCGCAAATGATTGAGATTATTGCGACCGGCGGACGACTTCAACCGACATACGGGAAGAGCGATGCTGCGCTGGGGCGCGGCGCGCTCGTCGACCGCGAAGCGTGATGCCGAGGCTATCGTAGCACTGCTGGCGCCAGCACCCGCGGTTAGCTTTTCGGATCGCCGTCATGTCGCTGTTCAGTTCGATCCAGCTCGCCAACAACACGCTCCTGGCGATGCAGCTCGGGATTCAGGTCACTGGCAACAACATTGCCAATG
>CAUJKE010000075.1 GCA_963205385.1 Planctomycetota bacterium
CGCAAACCGGCTGAGACGCCGCCGTAGTTGCGATCGACTTCCGGCCGCTGCACGATGTAGAACGCGAGCACGACGAGCGTGAGCACCGCGACCAGCACCGCGAGCGGACGGAGCCCGCGTTCCGGTTCGCGCCACGCAAACCACAGCCCGCAGAGCGTGAAGAGCCAGATCGGCGTCAACGAGAAGATGCCGTGATGGCCGACGAGGCAATGCAAGGCGTACACCCAGCGCGAAGGCTCGCCCCGGTCGACGCCGGTCTTGTGTTCGTCGTTCCAGTAGGTTCCCTCGTAGTCGTACCAATTATCCCAGGCGCGAATTTGAAGCTGCCGCGCCTCCGGGGACGCCACTACCGCCAGGCGCAACTGTTGTGCTTCATCCCACAGCACCCAGCGCTTGTTCGGCGTGCGGGGTTCGACTTGCGTGGTGGCGGACGGCGCGGAATTTGGCTTCGCGGACAGGGCATCGCGGATCGCCGGCGGCAACTGGCCTTGATTGAGCGCCGCGAGTAGTTCCTCATTCGCATCCAACGTGGCGATCACCGGCCCGTCATGACGATGCGCGTAAGGCGTTTTCCAGGTTCCATGCGCCCAGTAGTTCGTCCCCAGCGCTGCTGCGGCCACTAATAGCGCCGGCGGCGCGAAGCCGAGCAGCGTCTTCAGCGGCGACTTCCAGGCCAGGGCGACCCCGAGCAGCGCGAGTGCCGGCAGTTCATTGGCGGCGGTGAGCGCGGCGAACAAGCCGCAGACGACATATCGCCACCACTGGCCACGCGGCTTGTCCCAGAGGTATAAGGCCTGCTGAATCGCCAACAGGGCCGTGACCGCGGCGAGCGTGTGATTGTTGAGCGTGACCGAAAACGTGGTGATGAACGTGCCGAAAGCGGCGCAGGTCATCACGAAGATTCGCCCCCAATCGGTGCGGCCATAGCGTTCCACCAATTGTGCGAGCACGAGCAGATACACCCCGAAGGCTAGCACGTTCGTCAGGATGAGCATCACCCTCCCCACATAGAGCGGGTTTTCGGCCAGCGAGAGCCCCAGCACCAGCTTCACCACCCAATACTCGCCGGCCAGAAGAACGGTGAGCAACGTCGGTTTGCTGGAATAATAGTGTTCGCGGCCATCGGCCCCACGATGCTTGACCAGGTCGATCGAATACCAGGCACTGCGCCGGCGACCTTGTTCGTCGAAGATCACGTCGTCGAGTTCGAACGTGCCGTGATCGACAAGCGCGACAATCGTGCTCCAGCGGCTGCGGTCATTAGCACTTTGGAAGGGTGTTGACTGCTGGCGGGGGGTGCGTGCGGAATCAAGGGTGAGAATGCGGCCGGTGATCGACGCGCACGCCACGACGAGTAACAGCGCGTAGACGGCGCGGCGCAAATCGGCCGTTTTGTCGGAAACTTCGTCCATAAGCGGGATAACAACCCGTCGTGGTTAAATGGGTAACAGAAAAACGGAATCAATGGCGACTAGATCACGCCCCACGGCGGTGTGGTAGTCATCCACCACGCGCCAGTCGCATCCTAATGTAAAACTTCCCGCCGTCGCAACTCATGCTGCCATCAGCTCTTCCGCCGCTTGTTACACTTCGCCGGGGGCCGCGCGCTTTCCCCCTGTAGGGTCAAATCCTATAATACACCGCGCTTTCAAGCGCAACCGCTGGTAGCATTTACGAATCGGCGTCAAGGAGCGCCGCGAAGCATGGCTCCACGACTTTGCTTGCACGGATGGACGTTCTCCTTCATGCTCGGCGTGATGGTGGGGGTCTTGTCGTGCGCAGGACGGAATACCGCGGCGGCCGATCAAGCCGCGCCACCGCCGGTGGCAGAGGCAGCGGCGGCGGAAAAAACGCCGGCGGCGGAGAGTACGGCTCGCCAGGGTTATGTGATTCCGGTTCCGCTGCCGATTACGGGAACCATCGACATCCAAGTGGAGCGGATGATCGATCAAGCGCTCGAAAACCTGCCGGCCGATGGTCCGCGGAATGTCTTGATCCTCGAGTTCCGCCCCAAACCAGGCCAGCAAGGGGAAGGGACGCAGCTCGACCGGGCGAAGTCGTTGGCTCGATACCTGGTCAGCCCCAAGCTCAAGCACGTCCGCACGGTCGCCTATCTTCCCACGTCGGTGCAAGGGCACGCGGTGCTCCCGGTGCTGGCTTGCGAAGAGATTATCATGGCGCCGGACGCCACCTTGGGGGACGCCGGGCATGATGAGACGTTCATCGACCCCGATACCCTCAGCGATTACGAGTTCATCACGCGGCAGCGGCTGACGATCAAGCCGGCGGTGGTGCGCGCGATGCTCGACAAGAACGCCGCGCTCTACAAGGTGCAAACCCTCGATGGCGTGCAATATGTGCTGGCCGACGAACTCGCGGAACTCAAGGCGAAAGGGGCTGTCAACCAGATCGACACCCTCAAGGATCCTGGCCAGGCGGCCCGCTTCACCGGGCGCGAGTTGCGGTTGGACTTCGGCTTCGTGACCCACCTGGTGAGCGATCGCAAGGAACTGGCGGCGGCGCTGCATCTGCCGGCGTCGGCCGTGGAAGAAGATCCTTCGTTGGCGCGCGATTGGCAGCCTGTGCTGGTGCGTGTGGAAGGGCCGATTCGCAACGAGCAGATCAATTTCATCATCCGCACGCTCGATCAACGCCTCGACGCCGGGGACGCCAACTTCGTCTGTGTCGAAATCAACAGCGCCGGCGGATCGTTCGACGATAGCGCGCGGCTCGCGCAATATCTGGCCGAGCTAAGCGAAAGCGATATCCGGACCGTTGCGTATGTCCCGTCCGAAGCGCGCGGCGACGCGGCGCTCATCGCCTTGGCTTGCGATCATCTCGTCATGCGCGAGAATGCGCGCTTGGGGGGCGCCGGCGAAGTCAATCTCAATCCCGCGCGCCGCGAGGACTTGCAGATTGTCGTGCGGGACTTGTGCAAAAAGCGCGCGCGGAGTTGGTCGCTACCGCTGGCGATGGTCGACCGGGAACTCGTCGTCGAGCGGATGGCTAATCAAGAGAATCAGCGCACCGCCTTCTTTTCCGCCGCAGAGTTAGCCGAGCAGGCTCAGCCGGAAAAATGGAAGGTCGTCAGCACCGTTAACACCCGCGATGGTCTTAACGGCACGGAAGCGGAAGAACTGGGCCTGGCGAGGTTCGTCGTCAGCAACTTCGACGAGCTCAAGCAGATTTATCATTTAGAAACGGACCCTGAACGGTTGCAGCCCAATTGGGCGCATCTGTTGATCGAGCAACTCGCCCGCCCCGAGATCGCTGGTTTTCTGTTGTTCATCGCGTTTTTTGCGTTGATGATGGAGAGCATGTCCCCCGGCATCGGCGTCCCTGGTTTCGTCTCCGCCGTCTGCTTCATGCTCTATTTTTGGGCGAATGTGTTGCACGGCACGGCGGGCGCGCTGGAGATCTTGCTGTTCGCCGCGGGTCTGATTTTTATCGCGATGGAACTGTTCATCCTCCCCGGCTTTGGCGTGTTTGGCATTGGCGGCGTGCTGATGGTCATCGCATCCGTGATTCTGGCGAGCCAAACGTTTGTCATCCCGCGCAACGCCTATCAGTTCGAACAGTTGCCCCGCAGCATCATGATGGTGACGTTCGCGATGGCCGGGGTGATTATCGCGCTGGTCACGTTCCGCAAGTATCTCGACAAGGCCCCCATGTTCAGCCGAATGATGCTCAAGCCCCCCGCCGATGAGCAGCTCGCCGAACTACACCGCCGCGAGTCGCTCGCGTCGTTCGATCATCTGCTGCACAAGCGGGGTAAAACATCCACGCCACTGACGCCTGCCGGCAAGGCCATGTTTGGCGACCAACTCATCGATGTCGTCAGCGATGGCGAGTTTCTGCCGCGCGGCGCCGATGTGTATGTCATCGAGATCGCCGGCAATCGAGTGGTCGTGCGCGGGATTTCTTAGTTAGACTTTCGCGGAGGGGAGAGTCACCGATGGATGGCATGTTGTGGCCGCTGTTGTTGATCGGGCTGGGCCTTGCTTTTCTGGCGCTGGAAATGTTCCTGCCCTCGGCAGGCGTGCTGGGCGTGCTGGCCGCGGTGTCGTTCTTGGCGGCGATCATCGTAGGCTACTTCGAGAATCCTTATGTCGGCACGTCGTCGCTCGTGTTGATTGCGTTGATGCTGCCGTTTTGTTTCTACCTGTTCGCAAAGTATTGGCCGCATACGCCGATCGGCCGGCGGATGCTCTTGCGCCGCGTTCCGCAGACCGCTCCCGATCCGATGGACGATGAGGACGACCTCCTCCGCCGCTTGATTGGCAAACGGGGGAGGGCGAAAACCAAGATGCTCCCCAGCGGCGCTATCACGATTGACGGCCAGACCTACGACGCCGCCACCCAAGGCCAACCGGTGGAAATTGGCGAACCGGTGGAAGTGATCGCCATGCAATTTCATCGGCTCGTGGTCCGCCCCGTCGAGAACGATGCCACGCCGCCGCCCGGCACGCATCCCAACGACCTGCTGTCGCAACCGCTGGAAAACTTCGGGCTCGATTCGCTCGAGGATCCGTTGGCGTAAAGTTGGAACCGCCCCGGTCCGCGCGGTAGTTTCAAGCTTCGCTCACCCTACCGCGGAGACCTGGCGGCGCGCGTGTTGGTTGATCGTTTGCTTAGCTGAGCGAGACGACTTTATTCACGCTCCTTGAGTACTTCGATCTTAATGTCCGCTTCGCGCTGGGCGCCGGCTTCGCCTTCACGACGCTCCTCACGGCGCTCTTCTCGCACCGGCGGACGCTCGCGCCCTGCTTCACGTGGACCAGGACGATCCCCCTCCCGCGCTTCCGGGCGACCTTCTGGGCGACCTTCTGGACGAGGACCAGGGCGATCCCCTTCGCGCCGAAATTCAGGGCGATCTTCGGGACGGCCTTCGGGGCGCGGACCAGGGCGATATCCTTCGCGTGCCTCGGGGCGGTCTTCAAAGCGTGGCCCGCCGCGGCCTTCGCGCAGTTCGTTCACTTCACGGCGCAGTTGCATCACTTCCTGACGCAGTTCAGTGATCGCAGCGATGATGCGGAACAACTCCGGCGGCATATTGGGACGCTCGCCTTCACGCGGCGGGAAGGGACGATCTCCTTCACGGGGCGGAAACGGGCGGTCGCCTTCGCGGGGCGGCGGCGCTGGTCGGTCGCGATCACCACGCGGACGCTCACCATCAGGACGGCGATCACCATCAGGCCGCCGATCACCGTCAGGACGGCGATCGCCATCGCGGGGCGCTGGTCGGTCGCCTTCACCGCGAGCACGGTCCCCGTCACGGGGCGCGGGACGATCCCCATCACGACGTTCGCCTTCGCGCGGCGCTGGTCGGTCGCCGTCGCGTGCGCGCTCGGCGGCAGGCTGTTCTTGGTCGTCAGCGGTCACGGCGCTCGGCGCCAGTAGCAGGGTGGCGCACCACATGCCCAGCGGGAGCACCAGGGCCGCCACGCTGACCGGCCAATAACGGGCGACGGACGACTCGGGACGCCGTCCCAACACACTGTGGACTCGATCTAGCAGGTTCATCTTTCTCGTACCTCCCATTGCCGTCGCCCAGACCGAAGGCGCCGCCAAACGACGGCGGGCCTCCCAGTTCGAGCGCTTCGACATACACCCCTTTCTGGCCAGTCACCGCGACCGCCAGTTCAGCGCAACATTTTTTCGCGTTCCTCCTGCAGCACGCGCCAGACGCACCGCAGGATCCTAGAAAAGCAGCATCTCGACGACGATTGTAGCCGCAAAGGACGACGCCAGCGACAGTCGCCCCCCGCGATTTCCGCCGCGGGAGGTAACTGGCCAGCGGAGCGCTACCCACGTTTCGTCTCCAATAACGCGCGCAAATAGCGCCCGGTGTGATTATCGTCTAGCCGAAACGCCAACTCTTCCGGCGTGCCGACGGCGGAGATGTAGCCCCCGGCGGCGCCCCCTTCGGGGCCGAGGTCGATGAGCCAGTCGGCTGTTTTGATGACGTCGAGATTGTGCTCGATGACAATCACCGTGTTGCCTTTGTCGACCAACCGCGTCAGCACGTCGAGCAGTTTCTTGATATCGTCGAAGTGCAGACCGGTCGTCGGTTCATCCAAGAGATAGAGCGTGCTCCCCGTTTCCGTGCGGGCGAGTTCGGTGGCGAGTTTGACGCGTTGGGCTTCACCGCCGCTGAGCGTGGTCGACGATTGGCCGAGTCCCAAGTAGCCCAGGCCGACATCCGCGAGGCTGGCTATCAGCCGATGAATGTTGGTGAAGTTGGCGAAGAACGCGGTCGCTTCGTCCACGCTCATCGCGAGAATGTCGGCGATGGTCTTGCCTCGCCACTTCACCGCGAGCGTTTGCCGGTTGAAGCGTTTGCCGTCGCACTCGCTACA
>CAUJKE010000076.1 GCA_963205385.1 Planctomycetota bacterium
TCGCCATCGGTCTCGTTATCCCACCACATGAAACCGAGGTAGCTGTTCATCACATTGGTACCGGGGTGGACGTGGCACACAATGCACTGGCTGGTCGGAATCCGCGACGTGAACTGGTGCGCGATCGGATGCCCCGGTTCGTCCTTGGGAATCGTGGGGTCGATGAATTTGACGAAGTCATCTGTTTCCGTGGCCGCGAGCCCCCGATTGCCGTACTTCGCGAACAGACCGGAATGGACCGGCGAACGATCATTGGCGTACACCACGTGACAACCGGAGCAACCGCTGCTGCGATAGTCGCCGGGGTGATCGTTCGTGCCGAGAAAGTTGAGGGTGGGATCAAACAGGCGGGTTTTTTGCAGGCTCAGGAAGACAGGATCGGTGCGGTTCTGCGTTCCTAGTCCGCGATCGCTCAGTCGTTCGCGCGGGCGGCCTGATTCTTCGAGTCGCTCGGGAATGCCGACTTCGGCGCGAAAGCGGCCGCCGCGTTCAAAAATGCGCAGGACATTGCCAGGCTGCGAGACTTCGAATCGGGGGAGCGGATCGAGATAGGGAAGCATCCCTTCTTCACGCAATTGCTGTTGCGTTGGCGCCGGCACATTCTGCACGCGTTGCGGAGCGCCGTGACGGCTATAGCTTTCGCCAAAACGAGCCGCCTTATTGGGGACCGCGCCGTTGTTGTAGAGCGCCGCGCCCCACAACATGCAACCGTGCGTCATCATGCTCTTCTTCACGGCCAGCACTTCATAGCCGTGGCATTGGCCACACGCGACATCAGCGACGCGCAAGTCGCCGGGGTTGACGAAGCGGATGAACTCGGGATCTTCATGGTTCAGCAATGTGTAGGAGCGAACCGGGTTCGCGGAGCTGAACCAGGCCGCGGCGAATCGCGGCTTGACGTGGGCGCAGTCCTTGGTGGTCGCAGTGGGATCGCCGCCGTGGCAATCGACGCAACCGAGGTTCACTGTCTCGACGTTGTGCATGTCGCCGACATCGGTATGACAGGCCATGCAGCCTTGGCTTTTGGCTGCGGCTTGAGCGGACGTTTGCTGCATGAGCGGCGCGTCGAGCGGAACCGTTCCCCCGTGGAAGTTCGTGCGCTCTTCTGCTGCGGCTAGCGCTACTCCGCCATGCGGATCGGCGGGAATTGGCGATTCCAAACGGGCCTGGCTGACTGCCGGCAAACGTTGAGGTTGCTGAAGCGGCCCATAGCGCGCGGGCGGCGCATCTTGCCCGCTGACCACCGCATAGACCGCGCCAAACGCGAGCAGGATCAGCCATGCCAGGCCAATATAGCGCGCGTGTGCAATCGTAGACCTCACACTCTGCGTGAGGAACTTCATCACGGGGCGCGTGATGTCTACTTTGGCTGTTCGAGGCATATACCCAACCCGCTTCCGCTAATAGGCCAACTGGACTTCCAAAAAACCGGCGAAGAGCGTTCCCACTTCGCCCACTAACGGATCGTACAAGTCTTGAAATCCATCGCCGGGGACGAGACACGACGCGCCGCCGACGACCACGATGTTGTTGGACAACAGCGGCCGCCATTCCGCGCCGAGGCTGATGTCCGTGCCGATGAAGTTGGCGATATCGCTTTGAAACACGAACTGCTCCAGCACCTCGGTTTGATCGAACCACAGCAAGTTGACATTGCCGATCGCCTTGAGCTTAGGCGTCAGGTCGGCGTCCATGCCAAAGTTGAGCAGATACAGACCCGGGTTCACAAAGTTCGTCTGGCCCTGAAATTTGCTGGAACGCAGGTCCGGCACAAGGCTCATGCGTTGCACGAGGTTCACGCCGAAAAGCTTGATTTGCTGCCGCTGCCAATAACTGAACTCACCGCCTGCGAAGTTGGGGTTGTCCAAGATGGTGTCGAAACCTTGGGCGACGCCATCGTTGATATCAGGATCGCCGCTGGCATAAAACCCGGAAGTGCGGAAGCGAATCCAATCGCGGTCGTACGAGAGTTCGAGCGCGGCCATGTAGGCATCGATGCGAGTTTTGCGTCCCGCCAGCGGATTCAGCTCATCTTCGCCAAAGGCGTAGTATAAGGCGTGCGAGATATTGATTCGTTCGATATGCCCGTTGCCAGCCCAGCCGAGATAATGTGCGTTGACTTCGTGCGGCGCGAAGACGCCGACCGGATCGGGGCGGACGAGAAAGTCGTTGTCGTCAAACTTCATCGTCGCCGCATCATGGTTGTAATGGTAGCTCAGTTGGGCCGTGTAGCCGGGGAAGAGAAAGTCTTGCCGATAGTAGTTGGCGATCAACGTGTTCTGGTGGCGGTCGTCGAACGTGTTTAGAAAGCTATTCGTGTTTTTTTCCGTCTGATCGAACCAGATGAGATTGAACTGGTCTTGATTGGCCGCCCGCGTGCCGAACAAGCGAATCGCGCGGTTGGTATCGGCGAAGAGCAGGCCCCGGAAGTCGCTGTTGAAGAATTGCGATCCGCCGCGCACGGAGGCGAAATCGTAATTGGGGCTGAGATCGGCGAGCTTCGTTTCGACGAACCACTCTTCCAGCGCGAAGTAGTTGTCGTTGCGCGTGGTGCCGTGGGTCACGTCGGGATTGACGATCCCCAGTTCCTCGACATCGAGGTAGTTGACGTTGAAGATCGGCGTCAGTTTGATCCGCCAATCGGCCGGCTTGAATGCCGCGTCGCCATGCAAGAGGTCCAGCGAGAGCTTGAAATAGTGCGAATAGAAAAACTGGTTCGGGTTGCCGAAGAACTCCTCCTCGAACGGATTGACCGTGCTCTCAAACGGCGTGGTCGGCGTCGGAACTTGGCGCTGTTCCAAAATCGCCAGACTCGCGGCGGTGATGTTCAAGAACGTGTGCTGGCCGATGATCGGGTAATCCCCTTTGAGCACGTTTTGATGATACGGATCCCACCAGTAGCCGAGATCATAGGGGTAATCATCCAGCGGCGGATGCCCTTTGTCGTAGCGATCCCACTCGCCGGGTGAAATGCGCCAGCGATCTTCCAGCGGGACGAAGTGGGTATCCCGTTGGGACTCCGTCGGCAAGACGCCGGAGCGCCCCGCGAAGCCTGGCGTCGGTTCGCGCGGCCACTCGAGCCATGGTTCCGACTCGGGCGCGAGCGCTTGCTCGTAGAGGGGCGGTAAGTCCAGCGGTTCGCGCAACACACGCGGGCGCAGCGGCGAGGACGGCTCGAATACGCCCGGCGATTCGTCCGGGAGCGGAGCATCGAGCGCTGGTGCGGAGAAGAACCGCTGTCCAGGCTCCTCGCCGCGGCTCCCAGCAACCCACACCAGCGCCAAGACGCCTGCCAAGAGCATCGCGCGCCAACGCGAGCGCACACCGCGACCACGAGCGTCACGCGAGGAGCGCGCGCCACATCCGCAAACGGGGTGGGCAAATTGGCGTTGAATCACGACATTTTCGCTCTGGCAGTTCAGGCAAAGAGCGCAGAGTTTGCTAGTTGTATCGGTCGCAACAAGGGTGACGGTAAAAGCGGACTGGCAGGATTTTTCGGGACGAAGGATTAAAGAGCCTCGCAAGGGGAGAAAATGAACGATTCCGGCGATTTCATTGCCGAAAATAGGGGCTTTGGCTAGTCTGGAAAGCTGGAGCCGTTTTGCTCGCACGTTTTCTGTTGGGTTCCCGTTGCATGTGCGCTTTGTTTTCCCGTCGCTTGAAACCACGCCAGCCGCGCCGTATTGCGCGCCCGCTAGCGGTGGAAGCACTCGAAGTGCGACAGGTGCTCACGGCCATGATTCCGCTCGCAGGCGACTGGGATGGCGACGGTCGCGCGAGCATCGGGCTGTATTCGCCAGAGGCGCGGGAATTTTATCTTCGCGACGTGAACGCCCCCGGTTTTCCGCATCGCGCGATCAGTCCCGCGAGTGTTCCTACCGACGCCCAACCGCTGGCCGGGGATTGGAACGGCGATGGCAGCGATACACCGGGTTGGTTCTCGCCCGGCGACGGGACATTTACGCTGCTGCAACAGAACGGGCAAGTCGCGCAGCAGATCGCGGCGCCGGACAGCAGCGGAGAGGCCCGCGCGCTCGCAGGCGACTTCGATGGCGACGGCGCGACCGACGTTGCCCTGTATTCGCCGAGTTCTCAAACTTCTTGGATTCACACCGCCGGAGCGTGGACCGCAACCCGTTGGAGCGACTTGCCCAGCGTTGACCCCGGAGTCGCGTTCACCCCGTTCGCCGGTGACTTTGACGGCGACGGCCGGGCGGAAGTCGCGTTGTGGGATCAGGCTCGCGGCGTCTTGCATCGAGACCAGCGAGCGCCGCTTCCCTTGACGACGACAACGGCGTTCGCGGACCACCAACTGTTGTTTGGAAACTGGGATGGTCGCGGCGGCGACAGGCCTGGTTGGTTTGAGGCGGAAACTGGCCTCTTCACGCCTTCGTATATCTGGGGAGTCGATCCGCTGGCGTCGCCGCTGTATGTCGTTCCGTCCGCCAACGTGAACGCCCATCTGGATGCCATTCCGCGACTCGTCTGGCAGAACAGTCAAACCGCGGAAGATCTCAACGGGGATGGCGTCATCACGTCGCTCGATGCGATGACGGCCATCAACATGCTCAACGCCTTTGGCGCGCGCCCGTTGCCTGACTATCGCGCCGCGGCGGGAACAGGAAACTATCTCGACATCAGTGGTGACGGCCTCTTCACGCCGCTGGATGCGCTGTTGGTGATCAACACGCTCAACAGTGGGCCGCGCTCGCCTGGCGCTTCACCCACGGTCCCGCCGACGGGAGAAGGGGTCGGCGCGCAGTTGACTGCCAGCGAAGTTTCGGACCTGCTCGCCCGCGCGGCGGCGGCGTCGAGCTCCAATGACGCGATCATTGCGATCGTGGATCGTGGCGGCCGCATTCTCGGCGTACGCGCCGAAAGCGACGTGCTCGCGACGATCACGAATGCCGATACACTCGTGTTCGCCATCGATGGCGCTGTCGCCAAAGCGCGCACGGCGGCGTTCTTTTCCAGCAACGCCGCGCCGCTGACGTCGCGCACCGTCCGCTTCGTCAGCCAATCGACGGTGACGCAACGCGAAGTGCAATCGAATCCGAACGTCGGTGATTTTTCGTCGCCGCTGATGGGGCCCGGTTTTGTCGCGCCTGTGGGATTGGGCGGGCACTTTCCTCCAGGGGTCAGTTTCACGCCGCCGGTGGACTTGTTCGCGATTGAGCACAGCAACCGCGATAGCGTCGTACATCCGGGGCTCGATGGCATCAAAGGCAATGCGGACGATATTGCGCTCGCCAGCCGGTTCAACGTGGCCGCGGCTTACATTGCCCCCGGGCAGGAAATGGAGGCGCCGGAGTCGTACGGCTACACCTCCGCCAACATGCCCCAGGCCCAATCACGCGGCATCGCCACGCTCCCCGGCGGAATTCCGATCTATCGCGACACCGACGGCAACGGCACGTTCGATTGTCTGCTCGGCGGCATCGGGGTTTTCTTCCCCGGCAGCGATGGCTACGCCACGTTCGAGCAAGGCTTCGTCGCCGGCGTGGGGCAAACGGAAAATGCGCGCACCAACGCCCCCAAGGTGCTGGAAGCCGAATGGATCGCCTTTGCGACTTTGGGCGGCGTCGCGGGGCCGATCAACGGCGCCGCTTTGCCGGCGGGGCTCGGTGTGCCCACCAACGGCCGCATCGACCTGGTCGGCATCACGCTGGAAGCGATTGGCCCGCATCCCACGACCAACAATCCCCAGTCCGGCATCGATACGCTCAAGCAAGTCGGCGCGAGTCTCGGCTTTGGCAGCCCCGCGAGCGGCGCCAATCAAAACGTTACGCCTGGTCTCGACCTGATGCCTGGCACAGGCGATGACGTTTTCACGCGCGCCGGACTCCCGGTCCCTAGCGGTTGGCTGGTGCTGCCGCACGGCGCGGGAAGTTTGAGTGCTACGGATGTAGAGCGAATCGTCGATCAGAGCGTCGCCGAAGCGAATCTGGTTCGCGCGGCGATTCGGCTCCCGATCGGCTCGCGGACGCAGATGATCTTCGCGGTTTCGGATCTCGATGGCGACGTGCTTGGCTTGTACCGCATGGCCGATGCGCCGGTGTTCTCGCTCGATGTCGCGGTCGCCAAAGCCCGCAACGAAGCCTACTACGCCGATCCCACCGCGCTCGTAATGGCCGACCGTGTGGACGACAACCGTGATGGCCTCCCCGACTTGCCGCAGGGAACCTCGCTCACCGCCCGCACGTTCCGCTTCCTCGCTGAACCGCGCTATCCGTCCGGCATCGACGGCACGCTCTCTGGCGCGTTCTCGATCCTGCGCGATGCGGGCATCAATCCGACCAATGCCGAAAACCTCGGCCCCGCACTGCCCGCGGCGGCCTACACCTCGACGCTCGGCTTCGATGCGTTTCATATTGGCCGCAACTTCCGTGATCCCGCGAACATCGCGAACCAAAACGGCACGGTCTTCTTCCCCGGCAGCACGCCGCTCTACGTGAGCGGAACGCTGGTCGGCGGGTTCGGCGTCAGCGGCGACGGCGTCGACCAGGACGACGTCGTCACCTTCGGCGGCTCCGTCGGCTTCCAAACGCCAGCGGCCTTGCGGGCGGATCAATATTTCGTGCGCGGCGTGCGATTGCCGTTCCAAAAGTTCCTCCGAAACCCACATGGTTAGGAAATCACCCAGGAGTCAAGGATGACCCGCATACTGCTTCTCTTGGCACTCGCGGCATTTTCCGCCGCGGTGGCCTCCGCCGCGGAACATTGCCCCCACTGCGGCTTGCCCAAGTGCGCGGTCGATCACGATGCCCGCGCCGGCTATCCGCAGTCCGTTGGTCGATGGGCGAAACCCTCGAACACGCCAAAATACTCCGGCGGCTTCGTCGGGGGTGGAGCGATCCTTTCCGGCGACGGTCGCCGCCGCGATGAAGGCACTTGGGGCTGGGACTACTCCGGCGTCGTCCCGGTCAAACGCATCTGGCTCGGCTGGTCGCACCATTGGCGTCAAGCCGGGGGCGGGAAGTATGATACAGATCGGTAGCCGCGAGGAGCGGGGAGCATTTCCTCCCGGCGTCACGTAAGGTGCACCCATGCCTGGCAAGCCTCAGCGCGTGATCATCCTCGGCGGCGGGTTCGCCGGCGTGTATGCGGCCTCATACCTGGCCCGGCATGCGCGGCGGCGCGCGGATCTCGAAGTGATCCTCGTCAATCGCGAGAACTACTTCGTCTTTCAACCGCTGCTGCCCGAGGTGGTGAGCGGGAACATCGGCATTCTGGACACCGTCAGTCCCATCCATCGTTTGATCCGCGGCGCGCAACTCTATGTCCGCGACGTGCAGTCGATCGACCTCGTCTTGAAAACCATCGCCCTCAGCCCAGGCTTTCAGCCCCGTGAGACGATCCTATCTTACGACCACCTCGTGCTCGCGCTCGGGACCGTGACCGATTTTCGCGGCAGTCCAGGACTGTTCGAGCACGCTTTCCCGTTCAAGAATCTGGCCGATGCGTTGCGGTTGCGCAATCATCTGATTCACGTTCTCGAAGAGGCCAACATCACCGACGACCCACAGCATCGCCGCGAGCTGCTGACGTTTGTCGTCGCCGGGGGTGGCTTCAGCGGCGTGGAAGTGGCGGCGGAAGTGAACGACTTCGTGCGGCATGCGTGCCGGCACTATCGCCACATCTTGCCGAGCGAGGTGCAGGTCACGCTCATTCACTCCGGCGAGCGCGTCCTGGAACGGGAACTCTCCGTCCGTCTCGGCGAGTACGCGCAGCGCATTCTCAAACGCCGCGGCGTGGAACTGCTACTCAAGTCGCGCTTGCATTCCGCCAGCCCCGGCTGCGCGGTGCTGACCGACGGCCGCCGCATCGCCACCAAGACGCTCGTTTCCACCGTCCCCTCCTCACCGCATCCGCTCTTGGAAACGCTCGACCTTCCCAAACAGCGCGGGCGAATCCTCGCCACGGCGTCGCTGCTCGTCGAGGGGAGCGATCATGTGTGGGCCGCCGGGGATTGCGCCTTGATCCCCAGCCCCAGCGACGACCAATTCGCGCCGCCGACGGCCCAGCACGCCGTGCGCGAAGCGAAAACGTTGGCGCACAACCTGGTGGCGACCATCGACCGCCAGCCGCTGCGAAGCTTCGATTTCACCGGTCTCGGCAAAATGGGCGCGCTCGGTTCGCGCTGCGCTGTCGCCGAACTGGCAGGCGGCTTCAAACTCTCCGGCATCCTGGCCTGGTTCATGTGGCGCTCGGTCTATTGGTGGAAGCTCCCCGGACTCGATCGCAAACTGCGCGTCGGCATTTCCTGGGCGCTCGATCTTTTGCTCCCGCCGGATTTGGTGCAATTGAAGATGGGGGCGAGTAAAGGCATTTCGCAAATGTACTACCCCAGCGGCGAAGAGGTCATCCATCAAGGCGACCTCGGCGACGCGCTCTACATCATTCTCAGCGGCGCGGTCGAGGTCGTCGTCGCCCGCCCTGGCGGCGAGGAGATCGTGGGGCGCATGGGGGCCGGAGAGTTCTTCGGCGAGCTTGCACTGTTGCGGCAATGCCCGCGCACCGCGTCCGTCCGCTGCACCGAGCCGACGACGCTCCTCGCGATTCCCAAGAGCGACTTTCAAGCCCTGGCCACCAGCTTGCCGCAACTGGGACAAGACGTGCAGCGCATCGCCAGCACGCGCCGCATCGACACGCGCCAGAACTAGCTCCCGTCGCCGCGCGAATCAGCCCCCCAATACTCACGCCAGCCACAAAACCACACCCCCATCCGCCTCGTGCGGATCCTGAGCAAGTTGGTGAGCAAAAGCAAAGCGCACCACCATCACGACCCCTCCACGACCTCATCACGACTCCATCACGACCCCATCGGGCTCGCCCCGATGGTGAGCAAGTTGGTGAGCTAAGAGCAAGTCGCACCACCCCCACGACTCCATCACGACCCCATCGGGCTCGCCCCGATGGTGAAGAAGTTCCACCCGCTACCGGCGCCACGCGCCCACCCTGAGCAAGTCCCTCAACTCACATTTTCCCACTCGTTTCCCGCGACCGCGCGTGACATCCGCACCGCGCTGGGCTATCCTGTGCCCCATGAAACAAGATTCTCCTCCGCCGCCGGATCATGGCCCGGACGCTGACAACCATCCCCTGCTCGTGGCCAAACAAAGTCGCGTCGCGCTGACGTGCTTCTTGGTCTACCTCGTGGCCTATGGAGGCTTCATGGCGCTCGCCGCTTTTGGGCCTCAACTCATGGCCAGGCCGGTGCTCGCAGGCGTCAACCTGGCGATTGTTTACGGCCTCGCGCTCATCGGCGGCGCCGTGTTGCTGGCCCTCTTCTACATGCGCGTCTCCCGTTTGATCGCGGCGGCGTTCCATGCGGAGGAGCGTGACTGATGATCTTTGAACCCTCAGGCACGGCCGTCGCCATCTTCATCTTCTTCGTCTCCGTCGTGCTCGGCATCAGCTTCTACTTGGGCGCGAAGGCCAAAAGCGCCCAAGGCTACTTTGCCGCGCACGGCCAGGTGCATTGGTTCGTCAACGGCATCGCGTTCGCCGGCGACTACCTCTCGGCCGCGTCGTTTCTCGGCATCTGCGGCATGATCGCGTTCAGCGGCTACGATGGCTTCCTCTACTCCATCGGGTTTCTCGCCGGCTGGATTGTGGCCTTGTTCGTCGTCGCCGAACCGCTCAAACGCTTGGGACGATACACGTTCGCCGATGCGCTCGATAACAAATTCAATAGCCGGGGCATCAAGCTTTCGGCGGCGCTCAGCACGCTGGTCATCAGCGTCTTCTATTTGATTCCGCAAATGGTTGGCGCCGGCGCGCTCGTCAAACCTCTCCTCGGCTTGCCGCCCATGCTGGGACTGGCTCCGCATGCGCTCGGCGTGATTCTCGTCGGCGCGGTGGTGATTACCATCGTCGTCACCGCTGGAATGGTCTCGACCACGTGGGTGCAGTTCATCAAGGGGACGCTGCTGGTCGTGTTCTGCGCCGGTCTGACCGTCGCGATTCTCAATCGTGGACTCTCCTCGAATCCCAACTTGTACGACCCGGAGTTTCGCCAGGTAATGCCGCAGTCGTATCGGCAGTTGATCAGCGAACATCCCGCTTGGGAACGAGTGGAAAGTAACGGCGGCCCGTGGCAAGGACTCCCTTACGAACGCTTTCGTGAGGGAGACGTGCTGCACGTGTTTCGCCAGGTGGATTGGAAAGTCGCGGAGGATGGTGCGATCGATCCCGCGAGCACGCTGATTGCCACGCAGTACAAGCTCGCCACGACCGATGGCCGCGCCATCGTCAATGGCTTGCCGCATGGCCGTGGAGCGGGCGAGGCGGATTTCTTCGCGGTTGGCCAAATCGCCAAACTCGGCGGCACGACCGCGGAAGAGACCGGCCCTATCGGCCCGCTGAAATACTTCAAAACCTTGCAAAACAGCGAGCTCATCGTCTGGAGCAAGGACGGCCCGATCACGGACGACACCGGCAAGTACATGCTCTATTATCCGCGCCTCCGCACTGGAGACGACCTGCTGACTCCCGGCGCGAGCAGCACGTTTGCCGGCGTGCGGAGCGACGATCCGTTCAAGAAGCTCGATTTCCTGTCGCTGATGCTCGCCCTGTTCTGCGGCACAGCGTCACTGCCGCATATCCTGATTCGCTATTACACGGTCAAAGATCAAGCCTCCGCCCGCAAGAGCACGGTCGTCGGCATCGCCGCGATCGGCTTCTTTTACATCCTCACGCTCTATCTTGGCCTGGCCGCCATGACGACCGGCGTGCTCGACCCGACCGATTCCAACATGGCCGCGCCGCTGCTAGCGCGGAGCTTTGGCAAGTTGCCGTTCGCGATCATCTCGGCGATTGCGTTCACCACCGTGCTGGGCACCGTCAGCGGCCTGATCCTGGCCGCTTCTGGCGCCGTGGCGCATGACCTGGCCGCGAACTTCCTCGGGAAACAACTGACCGATCACGAAAAGATCCGCATTGCCAAACTCAGCGCGATCCTGGTCGGCATCATCGCCATCATCTTGGGCATTAGCTTCGAGAAACTCAATGTCGGCTTTCTCGTTGGCTGGGCTTTCAATATCGCCGCCAGCGCCAACTTGCCGGCGCTCGTGATGCTCCTGTTCTGGAAGAAAACCACCAAGCAAGGGATCACCGCCGCCATTGTCGTCGGCATGTTCGCTTCGCTCGGCTGGATCTTGCTCTCGGCCCAAGCCTTTCGCGATGTGTACGGGCTCTCCGCCGACAACGCCCTCGTCCCCTTTAGCCAACCAGCCATCGTCACGGTTCCACTCGGCTTCATCGTCTTGATTGTCGTGAGCCTCATGACACAGCAGAAGACCTCATAGACCTCACGCGCCGCGTGAGCCAATCATCTCGCGGAGCGAGATGGCAACCACAGCATTTTGCGAGCATCTCCCATGCACTTCGAGCGCCGCGCTTTCCTTCAGTCTGCGACCGCCATCCTGTGCGCCAGCACCCTCCCAGCGGCACACAAACCCGCGGACGAGTTCTCGATCATCGATACGCATCAGCATTTGTGGAATCTCGACAAGTTCACGCTCCCCTGGAACAAAGCAGGGGCGGGACCGCTCGGCCGGAATTTCGTCACCGCCGATTATCTCGCCGCCGTGAAGGAACTGCCGGTGGTCAAGGCGATCTACATGGAAGTCGATGTGCTCCCCGAGCAGCATGTGGCCGAAGCGGAGTATGTGCTTGCGCTCACCACCGACCCGCGCAACCTCACCGCGGCGGCGGTGATTGGTGGGCGTCCGGCGGATGAGAACTTCGCCAAGTATGTCGCCCGCTTTAAGGACCAGCCGAAAGTGATCGGCGTGCGTCAGGTGTTGCATGGGGGCACACCGCGCGGGTACTGCCTCTCTCAGGAGTTCATTCGCGGCGTGCGAATCCTCGGCGACAACGGCAAAACGTTCGATCTTTGTCTGCGCCCCGCGGAACTAAGCGACGCCGTGAAGCTTGTGGATGCTTGCCCCGATACACGGTTCATTCTCGATCATTGCGGCAACGGCAGTGTCGCCGCGTTTCAAAAGTCCACGCGCGATGACCAGGCCGTGACGCAATTCCAGCGCGACATTGCCGCGTTAGCCAAGCGCGACAGGGTGATCTGCAAGATCAGCGGCATCGTGGCGCAACTCGCCAATCAACCGTGGGACGCGGAGATGCTCGCGCCGGTCATTAACACTTGCCTGGACGCCTTCGGTCCCGACCGCGTCGTCTTCGCCAGCGATTGGCCTGTGTGCACCCTCGCCGCCAGTTTGCAACAATGGGTCGCTGCGTTGCGAACGATCGTCAATCATCGCCCCGCAGACGAACAGCGAAAACTGTTCCACGACAACGCCGCCAGGTTCTACGGCGTGTAAGTCACTGCGCCGCTTCGGCAATCAACCGGATGCGATTGACCATCGAGAAAAAGCCGTTGCTGCGCGAACGGCTGAGATGATTCTTTAGCCCGATCTTCGTAAACAGCCCCTCGATGTCAAACGCCAAAATCTGCTCCGGCGTACGATGCGAATAGACCTTCATCAAAATCGCGATTAGCCCGCGGACAATCTGCGAATCGCTATCGGCCGCCAAACAGATCGTCGGTCGCGGCTGGGTCGGCTCGATATCCGCAACCAGCCACACCATGCTTTGGCAACCCTGCACGCGGTTCGCCTCCACCTTGTGCTCCTCCGGCAGATGCTCCAGCTCATCCCCCAGTTCGATGATGTACTGGTAGCGTTCCTCCCAATCGTCGAAGAGGTCGAACGTGTCCAAGAGTTCATCAACAGCCGCTTTGCTCATAGGTGTATTTTAGACACGAGTGGTCACGCTGACGAGGCCCATCCTCGTTGAGCGCTGTGCTACAATCCAGTCGTGCTTCGTTCCATGGGTTGCGGAACCTGCTGTTTGTGAAGTGATCGTGATGTCGCTCACGCCCTCAGCTTCCGCGCCACTTCCACCGCGAAATAGGTCAGCACGCCACTAGCGCCTGCGCGTTTGAACGCGAGCAACGATTCCAGCATCACCTGCTCGCGGTTGAGCCAACCGTGCTCGGCGGCGGCGGTGAGCATCGCGTACTCGCCGCTCACCTGATAGGCGAACGTCGGCACTTGAAACGTCTCCTTCACACGGCGGACGATGTCGAGGTACGGCATCCCCGGCTTGACCATCACCATGTCCGCCCCTTCCGCCAAATCGAGCGCGACTTCGCGGAGCGACTCGTCGCCGTTGGCGGGATCCATTTGATACGTTCGCTTGTCCCCTTGGCCGAGGCTCGTCGCCGAGCCAACAGCGTCGCGGAACGGGCCATAAAACGCCGAAGCGTACTTCGCCGCGTAAGCTAGAATCTGCACCTGCTCGTAGCCTGCCTTATCGAGCGCTTGCCGCACCGCCCCAATCCGGCCATCCATCATGTCGCTCGGGGCGATCACATCGCAACCGGCCGCTGCCTGCACGATCGCTTGCTGTTGCAAAACGGTGATCGTCTCGTCGTTGACCACGTAACCGTCGCGCACCAGCCCATCTTGCCCGTGCGTCGTGTAGGGATCGAGCGCGACATCGCAGATGATGCCGATGTCTCGCTGCGCAGCTTTCACCGCGCGCACGGCGCGGCAGACGAGATTGTCCGGATTGAGCGCCTCGAGCGCGTCCGGCGACTTCTTGGCCGGATCGGTCACGGGAAAGATCGCAACCGCCGGAATGCCGAGCGCTTGCGCTTCGCCGACAGCCTCGACAAGCAGATCAATCGACAACCGCTCCACCCCCGGCATCGAAGCGATCGGCGTCCGCTTGTTCTCCCCCTCGTGAACAAAGACCGGCCAGATCAAATCGTCCACCGACAGCGCATGCTCGCCTGTCAATCGCCGCGACCACGCCTCGCGCCGATTTCGCCGCAAGCGGGTGGAAGGATACGCACCGTAAAAATCAGTCATGAAGTCCGCACCGCAGGAGGGAAGCGCCGGGCAGCGCGCTGGCACGCCTCGTCAATCGTCGCTATTGGTTGGAAAGTGTACCTGCCAGCGAAAAGGTTGCTCATGCTTCACGTGTCATTAGTTAATAATCCAACGGACGTCTGCGACCTTAAAACCCAGCTACTCGCGTTTACTCCGCCAATTGCGCGCGGAAGACCACGCGATAAGTCTTGGTCACATCGCACGTTCGCGGGTTGGGCACGAGCACGAAATCATCGGCCAGAACAGGCTGTAAATGCTTCCCTTCGATGACTTCCAGGTTCTTCAGTCGCTGGGGAAAGAATGCCACCATCGGCCGCCAACCACGCTGGGCGCCGTTGGTGTTGACCGGTTCAAACGATTTCTCGCCAGCGAGCGGCTTGATCTCGAACACGTACGCGCCATCGTCGCGCTGCGTCAGCGTTTGTTCATACGCCAATTTGCCAGGCGACAGGCGGGCTTCCCAGGCCGGATCGCCGTACAACGCGACCACGTCGCGATCGTGCAACAGCCCCATTCCATCTTGCGCGCTCAGTCCGGCCGCTTTCGCCGCTTCGCCTACTTCAATCCGCGTTCGCAAAAACGCCCCCGGCGGCGTTTCGACTTTGACAAGATCGGGAAAGTACGCTTCCAGCCGCTGCACCAGCGCGATTTCATTCGCCGCGAAAGCCTCCGCAAACGTGTAGCGCCCCGGTTGTTCCACGAAGTAATCCAAACAGCCCCAACCGGCATAGCCGTACCAGGTGGGAACCGTATAACCGATCATCTGCCGGACGCCGGCGCTGTTCATGAACGCGAGCGCCATCGCGTCTGGTCCGTCGATATGCCCCATCAGGCAATTGCCGATCGGCAAAAACACCTTGGGATTGTCCGAGTGGATCGGAATCCGCTGGCCGGCCGTATCCACGCCAAACAGTGCGCCGGCCTTCGATTGAAACGAGCCGTTACGATAGCGGAAGCCGATCTGCCAGTCACGCTCCGTCGCATGGCCCGACGTGACGAACGCATCGGCGTGATACTCGTTGAGCGTATCCGCCAAGGCTTGCGTCGTATCGTCCGGGCCTTGTTCGCGCTCCGCGTTCCCCTCGGCCGCCTTGCGCACCAGCCGGTTCTTTTCGAGTTCGCAATACCACAACCCCTCGACGCACCGGTCCAAGGCGACTTCCGTTCCCGCCGCGACGCGTTTCACCGTCAGCGGTTCCCGTGTATTCGCAATCGCCAGCGCGTTCGCGGCATCGTAGCCGGTGAGAATCCCCCACAGCGCATCTGCATACGGATCGTCGTCGATCTTCCGCACCAGACGATGCACATCCGCAACGAACTGCCGCCCCGCTTCCTGAGGCGTCGCGACGAAACAGACATACCGCGGACGAAGTTGCTGGCAAGCCGCCAGGCTCTCGCGGACATCATCCCTATACACAGCGCGCTGCGTGCGCCCGGCATACTTCTGTTCCAGCGCCGCGCAGACCTCCCCCCAGGCCGCATCGCCGGCCGTCGCCTGGCTGACGACAATTAAATAGTCAGGCTTGACCACTGGTTCCGCCGCGAAACTCGCCTGAGCCGCGATCCCCAAAACGAAGCCTATTAGCAAGCTGACCCCATACCCGCGTGCGTTCATGTTACATCCTCGAAAACGGTCGTTGCTCAAGTCAACCCATTATCGACCATCTCACCCCGCCTGCAAACCGGCGTTCCCAGGCAGAGATTGTATCGATTGCGAAGCAGTTTGTCAATAGTTAATTAACAACTAAACGACACAGGACACGCCTGCGGCCCCTCGGTGCGATGCCTCGTCCCGCTCCTTTGGGGACGAATATTAGCGCGTTTTGCGCATGCATTCCGTCGCACTTTCCTTTGGCCACAGCGACTTAGGCGTTCTTGCTGTTCGTAGAGCACGACGATTATTAATGTCGCGATCCACCCGACACGCTCACCGCGCGCTCCGCCCACAATCAGGTGGTTCGACTGCCGGTTTACCACTCCTTTGGGCCGAATTATTAGCGCTGTTTTTCAACTCCTCGGCCGCGATCCCCGCTCGCGAGTTTTGCTATGTTAGAGCCTTCACTCCACGCCCCTGGACTACCTCATGGCCCCCCCTCGTCCCACGCCCGCCCCACCCGACGACGCGCCCGAAGTTCTCTCCGTCAGCGAACTGACGCTGGCAATCAAGAGCGAGTTGGAGCGGAACTTTACCTCCGTGTGGGTCAGCGGCGAGCTTTCGGACGTCGTGCGGCCCCATTCCGGCCATATCTATCTCACGCTCAAGGACGCCGGAGCACAGATTAAAGGAATCCTCTGGAAGACGGCGGCGGCGCGCGTCAAGTTTGACCTGGAAGACGGCCTGGAGGTAGTCTGCCGAGGGGATATCGACGTCTACCCTCCGCGTGGCAATTATCAACTCATCATTCGGCAGATCGAACCGCTCGGGCTCGGCGCGCTCCAGCTCGCTTTTAAGAAGCTGTACGAGAAGCTCTCGGCGGAAGGCCTGTTCGACCCGCGCCACAAACAGCCCCTCCCCCGTTTTCCGCGCCGCATTGCCGTGGTCACAAGTCCCACCGGCGCGGCGATTCGCGACTTTCTGGAAGTCTTGCGGCGGCGCTGGCAAGGGGTCGAGGTGCTTGTGATTCCCGCGCGCGTGCAAGGCGAAGGGGCCGCGGCCGAGATCGCGCGAGGAATTGCCTTGGCGAACCGTCTGGCCGATCCGCCGGACGTGCTCGTCGTCGGCCGGGGCGGCGGCAGCATCGAAGACCTGTGGTGCTTCAACGAAGAGTTGGTCGTGCGGGCGATCTTTGCTTCGCAGATTCCGATCATTTCGGCCGTGGGACATGAGATCGACGTCACCCTGGCCGATCTCGTCGCCGACGTGCGGGCCCTGACCCCCAGCGAGGCGGCGGAGCGCGTCGTGCCTTCCGCCGAGGAAATGCGCGGCCAATTGGCAAACTACCGCGAACGCCTGACCGCCTCGCTCGGCGCTCGGGTGCGTCACGCTCGCACACGGTTGCAAAATCTCGCGGAGCGCCGCATCTTTCGCCGTCCTCACGACGCTTTGCAAGAGCTCTCGCGCCGCGTGGACGAACTCGAAAGCCGCGCCACCCGCGCTGTTTGGCGGCAGTTAACGCGCTCCAAGGAGCGCACCGGAGCACTCGCCGCGCAATTGGAAGGGCTGAGCCCGCTCGGCGTATTGAGCCGCGGCTACAGCGTCACGACGCGTGCGGACGATGGCGTCATCGTCACGGACGCCAGTCAACTCAAGCCCGGCGAGCGGATCCTGTCGCGCCTCGCCCGTGGCCAAATCATCAGCCGCGTGGAACAATGTAGCGAGTAGCAGCGGCGTGGCTCGGTTCAAGCAATCCGTTCAAGCAACACGTTTCCAAGGTTCACGTCGGCCACAAGATTACGACCCCATCCGCCCTGTGCGGATGGTGAGCGAGATGGTGAGCTAGTAGCCAGATGCACCAACATCACGACCCCATCGGGCTCGCCCCGATGGTGAAGAAGTCCTGTGGGCTACCGGCGTCAAGCGACGGTCTTCAGCCCAGGAACTCATTCACCATCCGCACGAGGCGGATGGGGTCTAAGACATACGAAGCGGCAACGCAGTTAGCTCACCGTCTGGTTCACCATCCAGGCGAGCTGGATGGGGTCCGGGAAGACGTCCGCGGCCAGCCACAGATCAGTATCCAGACGTCACGCAAGTTCCGGCGTTCGTATTCACGAGACCAGAACGTTATTTACCGGACGCTACGTTAGAAGGCTACCGCCGTGGCTGAAATCCTCCTCACGGGGCGTTATGATGCGTGCCGCCGCCTTGCGTTCGTCACTTCCTCCTTACCAATACCTGTCAGGAACTGCCATGCCTCTTGCGAAGTTGTCGCTCGGATTTTCTCCGCTGCTGTGGGCCGCGGCGCTGGCGGTGCTGACGTTCCCAACTTTTTCACTCGCCGCGGAAGGAACCCCTGTGCCTGGAACGAGTCCCTATAGTTACCCCCCAGCCCCCCGTGGCGACGTGGTCGATGACTACCACGGCCAGAAAATCGCCGATCCGTATCGCTGGCTGGAAGATCTCGACGCGCCTGAGACCCGCGCCTGGATCGAGGCGGAGAACAAGCTCACGGAGTCGTTCCTCGACGCGATCCCCGCCCGCGACAAGATTCGCGCGCAGCTCGAAAAGTTGTGGAACTACGAACGTTTCGGCCTTCCGGTGAAGCGGGGCGAACGGTATTTCTTCACCCGCAATGATGGCTTACAGAACCAGTCCGTGTTGTATGTGACCGATTCACTCGCCGCGGCGCCGCGGTTGTTGCTCGATCCCAACACGCTCTCCCAGGACGGCACGGTCGCGCTCACGTCGTGGCGCCCCAGCGAGGACGGCCAACTCCTCGCGTACGGTCTGGCGGAAGCCGGGTCGGATTGGCAGCGCTGGCAGGTGCTGGACGTCGCCACCGGCAAGCCGCGCACCGACGACATTCGCTGGGTGAAGTTTAGCGGCGTCTCGTGGCTCAAGGATGGCAGCGGTTTCTTTTACAGTCGCTACGACGAACCGCAGGCAGGCGAACAGTTCACCGCCGCGAATTATTATCACAAACTCTATTTTCACAAACTCGGCACGCCCCAGGCGGACGACCAACTCATCTACGAGCGGCCGGATGAAAAGGAGTGGGGCTTTGGCGGCAGCGTGAGCGAAGACGGCCAATACCTGGTGATTCACGTCTGGCGCGGATCGGAACCGAAGAATTTGCTGTATGTGAAAAAGCTCGCCGAGCCGCAATCGCCCATCATCAAGGTCGTGTCTGAGTGGGAAGCCGAGTTCGATTACCTAGGCAACGAGGGCACGAAGTTTTGGATCGCTACCGATTGGGAAGCGCCGCAGCGCCGCGTGATGTCGTTCGATCTCCATGATCTTGCCCGCGACAAGTGGCGCACGGTCGTGCCGGAAGCGCCCGAGACGCTCACCAACGTCAACCTGGTCGGCGAGCGTATCGTCTGCTCGTATCTGCACGATGTCCAAACGCAGGTCAAGCTCTTTAGTCTCACGGGTCAGGCGGCGGGGGCGATTGAACTCCCGGCCGTGGGAACCGCCAGCGGTTTTGGCGGCAAACGCAAGGATCGCGAGACGTTTTACATGTTCTCGAACCTCACGACGCCAGCGACGATCTACCGCTACGATTTCGATACCCAGCAATCCACCGTCTACAAGCAGCCGAAGATCGACTTCGACAGCAGCCAGTATGTGGTGCGGCAGGTGTTTTATCCCAGCCGCGATGGGACCAAGATCCCGATGTTCCTCGCGCACCGGAAGGATTTGCAGCTCGACGGCAAGAACCCCACGCTGCTGTACGGTTACGGCGGCTTCAATGTCTCGCTCGAACCGTGGTACAGCGTCACCGTGGCGACGTGGCTCGACTTAGGCGGCGTATATGCCGTCGCAAACTTGCGCGGCGGCGGCGAGTATGGCCGACCGTGGCATGACGCCGGCAAGCTCGACCAAAAGCAAAACGTGTTCGACGATTTCATCGCCGCGGGCGAGTGGTTGATCGAGAACAAGTACACGTCGCGCGAGAAGTTGGCGATTCGCGGCGGCTCCAACGGCGGCTTGCTGGTCGGCGCGTGTCTCACGCAGCGGCCTGATTTATACGCCGCGGCGCTCCCCGGCGTCGGCGTGCTCGACATGCTCCGCTTTCACAAATTCACGATCGGCCGCGCCTGGACGGCCGAATATGGTTCGTCGGACGATGCCGCGCAGTTCCCGGTGCTGCGCGCGTACTCGCCGCTGCATAACATTCACCCCGGCACGAACTATCCCGCGACGCTCATCACCACCGGCGATCACGACGACCGCGTCGTCCCGGCGCATAGCTATAAATTCGCCGCTGAATTGCAACGCGCACAAGCCGGCCCCGCGCCGATCTTGATCCGCATCGACACCTCCGCCGGGCACGGCGCCGGCAAGCCTACGCAGAAACTCATCGACGAAACCGCCGATTGGCTGAGCTTTTTGGTCCAGGTACTGAAGATGGACGTGCGCTAGAGGCGAGCTTGTGTCCCTAAGCACAAGACCCCGTCATTCGGAGCAAGATGCCTACACATGCTCGCTACCGCACGCCCCCCTTAAACAACTTGCGTTGCAAGTTCTGCTGGAACGGCGTCCAACTGCTGTCCGCGTTGACATCGTCGCGAATGAGTTGCCCAAGGCTATAGAGTTTCGCGTCGAGATTGTCCAGGTAGTGCAGCGCGACCGCTTCGAGCGTCATCGGCAACTTCGGGCTGCCGTATTGGTATTCGCCATGATGGCTCACGATCATGTGCTGCAACCGCAGCAGCAGTTCCCGCGGAAACTCCTCGCCGGAGAGCTTCTGCGACTCTTTCACCTTCTCGTTGAGCAGGCCCACCGCGATTACCACATGGCCAATGAGTTGCCCTTCGTCGCTGTAGCCGAGTTCGCGTTCGTAGGTTAGCTCGTCGATCTTTCCCATGTCGTGCAGGAACGCGCCGCTCAACAGCAAATCGGGATCGACGTCGGGATACCGCGGCGCGACGATCGCACACAGTTCCATCAAGCTCACGACATGATGGAGCAAGCCGCCTTTATAAGCATGATGATTCTTCACGCCGGCCGGGGCTGCGGTGAACTTCTGCATGAACGACTCGTCCATCAGGAAGCACTCGGCCAGGTTTCGCAAATGCTCGTTCTGCAAACCTCGCAAGAGTTGCTGCAAGCGGTTGGCGAGGACATCCACGTCCGACGCGGCGAGGGTGACGAAATCGGCCTCGTCCACGCTCTTGGCTTCCACCGTTTCGAACCGCTGCAAGATGAGTTGCAGCCCGCCGTTGTAGAATTGCGTCGTCCCCTGCACGCGCAAATAGTCGCCGTTGTTGAACGCGCCGTACTGATTGTCGCTGGCGTTCCACATCATCGCGGTCATGCTGCCGGTCCGGTCCGACAGACGCACCTGCAAATACAAGTTGCCGTTGCGATTGGTGCGGAGTTGCTTCTCGGACGCGAGAAACACTTCATCAATCGTTTCCCGTTCGCCAAACTGGCTGACATATCGTCGCGGCATCTGTCTGTCCCGTGAACCTAAGCGAATCAAAGTCAATCTTGTAATGTAGGGGGTGGGTGCGAGACGGACAAGGCGAGAGCGGTAGCAGCGAGCGCTGTCGCCGTGTAGCCGTCTTAACGGGGCGGCGTGGGAAATTTTAAATTCCTCCCAAAAACCCCGTCCTTCGAATTCAAACATCCCCCCAACCCCAACGCCATTGCCCCATTTCACGACTGCGCCCTAAAATACCCGGCGAAACTTACCCACTCGCCCCCGTCAACGCTTCTCGCAATAGCAGGAATATCATGGCCAAGGCCGCCAAGAACGCGATCAGTCCCACCCGGCAGGAAAACTACCCGGAGTGGTATCAACAGGTGATCAAAGCCGCCGATTTGGCCGAGAATTCGCCTGTCCGCGGCTGCATGGTCATCAAACCGTGGGGCTGGGCCATTTGGGAAAACATGCAGCGCGTCCTCGACCGCATGTTCAAGGAAACCGGCCACGAAAACGCCTACTTTCCGCTCTTCATCCCGCTCAGCTTCTTGCAGAAGGAAGCCGACCACGTCGAAGGCTTCGCGAAGGAATGCGCCGTCGTCACGCATCACCGCCTCGAGCCCGGCCCCGATGGCCTGCTGCGTCCGGCCCCCAGTTCGCTGTTGGAAGAGCCGCTGATTGTGCGCCCCACGAGCGAGACGATCATCGGTTCGCTCTACGCGCAGTGGGTGCAGTCCTACCGCGATCTGCCGATCCTCATCAACCAGTGGGCGAACGTCGTCCGCTGGGAGATGCGCACGCGGCTCTTTCTGCGCACGACGGAATTCCTTTGGCAAGAAGGGCACACCGCCCACGCCACCGCCGAAGAAGCGCAGGCCGAGACCGACAAGATGCTCGGCGTCTACGCGACGTTTGCCGAAGAGTACATGGCGATGCCGGTCATTCGCGGCGAGAAAACCGCCGGCGAGCGCTTTCCCGGCGCGGTCAGCACGTTCGCCATCGAAGCCATGATGCAAGACCGCAAAGCGCTGCAAGCCGGCACGTCGCACTTCCTGGGGCAGAACTTTTCCAAGGCGCAGCAGATCAAGTTCCAGGATCAAAACGGCACGGAACAGTTCGCCTGGACGACCTCCTGGGGCGTTTCGACGCGGCTCGTCGGCGGCCTCATCATGACCCACAGCGACGACGATGGTTTGATATTGCCGCCGCGACTCGCCCCCAAACACATCGTCATGCTCCCCATTTATCGCAGCGCTGAAGAACGCGGGCCGGTGCTGGAATATGTGAACAGCCTCAAACGCGAACTGGAAGACCAGAAGTACGATGGCGAGCCGGTGCGCGTGATAATCGACGACCGCGACCTCCGGGGCGGTGAAAAGAACTGGCATCACGTCAAGCGCGGCGTGCCGCTGCGGGCGGAAGTCGGTCCCCGCGACATCGCCGATAACGCCGTCTTCCTCTCCCGCCGCGACACCGGCGAGAAGCAGAAGATGAGCCGCGCGGATCTCGTGCAAACAATCGACACGCTCCTCGCCGACATCCAAACCGGCCTCTTCGAGCGGGCACTCAAAATGCGCGAAGCCCACACGCAAGAGATCAACACGCTCGACGACTTCCGCGCCTACTTCACCCCTCAGAACGCCAAAGACCCTGAAATACACGGCGGCTTCGCCCTTTGCCACTGGCACGACGACCCCGCCGTCGATGAGCTCCTGAAAGAACTCAAAGTCACCATCCGCTGCATCCCGCTCGACGCGCCGCAAGAAGCCGGCAAGTGCGTCATTACCGGAAAGCCGAGCGCACGTCGAGTATTGTTTGCGAAAGCGTATTAGGGTTCGGCCGCCGCCAGTTTTTTTCCAGTGGCTGATGGCAGCGGAGCAGGTTTCCCTCGCGTAAACTAAACGCCTGGGCGATATCGTTGTTCGCCGCCAACTATCCCATTGAAAACCCAAGACCTCATCCAGCCTGTCTGGATGATGCATCCGTTGATTGGAGACGCAAGCATGTTCGCTCGTACAAGCCTATGGGTTTATCTCGGCGCGGCGATTCTGCTCACCGTAGGCTGCGCCGGGCCGGATCATGCCGCCGCGATCCGTCAACGCTTTCAAACCGTCGCCGCGCATCTTTGCAAAGGCGAAGTCGACGCTTGTGTTCCGTTGGTCGATCCGCTCTACGTGCGGGCACAGGGGAGCGACGCCGTGAAGTTTCGGCTGGGCATCGTCGCCACGGTGTTTAAGCTTGCCAAGCTCTCCCCTGACGACGTCCGCCTTGACGAAGTCAAACTCGGCGCCGACAAGAAAACCGCGAACGTCATCTATAGCCTTCGCGAACCCGGGAAAGACGTTTGGAAGCAGCAAGACCCGATGAAGTGGGTGCTCTCCGACGACGTCTGGTACTGGACCATCTAAGCCGCAACCGCTCCATAAGTTTCCGCTTTTCACGCCCGCCGCCTATGCGGTTCTGCGCACGCGCCACTAAACTCGCAATCGGCGCTGGCGGCGATTACATTGGAGGGACTTCGTTCACCGTTCTTCGTTCACCGTTCTTCGTTCATCCCGCCATCCCGGCTCCTGCCCTCCCTGCTCCTTGCGAGAGTCTTTCCGATGTCTTTGCTTCGTCAGTTCGTGCTATGGTGCGTCGCTGTCTCGTGTTTGGTGCTGGCGTCGCTGGCTAGCGGCGCAGAGCGTCCGCCAAACTTTGTCATCATCTTCGCGGATGATTTGGGGTATGGCGACCTGGGATGTTTTGGCCATCCTACGATCGTCACGCCGCGGTTGGATCGGATGGCGAGCGAGGGGATGAAGCTAACGCAGTTCTATGCGGCCGCGCCGGTCTGCACGCCGAGTCGCGCGGCGCTCATCACCGGTCGCTTGCCGCCCCGGACCGGCATGTGCGGCGAGAAGTCGCGCGTCCTGTTTCCCAACTCCGCAGGCGGGTTGCCGGACTCGGAAGTGACGATTGCCGAAGCCCTCAAGGCCAGCGGTTACGCGACGGCCTGCATCGGCAAGTGGCACTTGGGGCACTTGCCGCAATACCTGCCGAACCAGCACGGCTTCGACTTCGCGTTTGGCTTGCCGTACTCGAACGATATGGATCGCGTGGGAACCGCGCCGCGCGGGCGAGCAGCATTCCTCCATCCACAGAGCAAGTTCTGGAATGTGCCGCTCTTGAAAAATGGCGCCGTGATTGAGCAACCGGCAGACCAAACACAACTGACGAAGCGCTATACGCAGGAAGCGATCAAGTTTATCGACGCGCATCAGCAACAACCATTCTTCTTATATCTCCCGCACTCGATGCCGCATGTGCCGCTGTTTGCCAGCGAAGACTTCGCAGGCCAGAGCCGGCGTGGGTTATATGGCGACGTGGTTGAAGAACTGGATTGGAGCGTGGGTCAGATTCTCGACAAACTCCGCGAGTTGAAGCTCGAACAGAACACGCTCGTCCTCTTCACCAGCGATAACGGCCCGTGGTTGATTCAGCACGAGCAAGGAGGTTCGGCCGGGTTGCTGCGCGATGGGAAGGGGAGCACGTGGGACGGCGGCATGCGGGAACCGACGGTGGCGTGGTGGCCGGGGAAGATCGCGCCGGGGACGACTTCGCCGGAACTGACGAGCACGCTGGATTTGTTCCCCACGCTACACGCGCTCGCCGGGATTCCGCTCCCGCAGGATGTGGTGCTCGATGGTTACGATATTTCGCCGGTGCTGCTGAAAAACCAGCCGAGTCCGCGCGAGACGTTTCCCTATTATCGCGAGTACACGCTGATGGCCTTTCGCCAGGGGCCTTGGAAACTGCACCTGCTGACGCAAGACGGTTACGGTCAACCGCAACCGACCAGGCACGAACGCCCGTTGCTGTTCAATCTGGACGAAGACCCGAGCGAAGTTCGGGACGTGGCGGCGGAGCATCCGGAGGTCGTGGCGAAGATTTTGCAAGCGATTGAGGCCCATCAAGGCGGGATGACGTTTGCCAAGTCCCAGTTGGAAGAGCGGCTCAAGTAAGCCTGGGTGGAAGTCGCCCCAGACTAGCCGCGGGGATTTTTCAAACTCGGGCGAGTTTGGCCATTGGGGCCGTGAGGATTTTTCAAACTCGCGGCAACTCCAGCTACACGTTCGGCGCGTGTGCGGTATATTGGGGGAATCTCCCCGAACGAATCTGTTCTTCACTTATCTGGATGTTCCACATGCAAGCTTCCCTACTTCGTTGGTTGATCGCTTCCGTCGCACTGCTGGCCATCGCTGGTTGCGGCTCGAAGGAACCGTTCGACTACACCAAAGTCTCCGGCACGGTCAAGTATGACGACGGCAGCTTGATTCCCGCGGAATCGATCGAGGTGACGTTCTATCCCCAGGCGGAACCGAAGGACGCCAAGACCCACCCACGCCCCGGCACCGCGACGGTGAACGTCGCGGACGGCACGTTTAACGCGGTGACTAGCCATAAGCCCAACGACGGCGTGGTGCCTGGCCCGCAAAAGGTAACGGTGCAAACGTTCGACAAGAACCATGAGCCGACCAACATCCTGCCGCCGGAATACACCAACGTCAACACGACGCCGCTGACCGTGGATACGGCCAACACGCCGTTTACGATCACCGTGAAGAAGAAATAATCTAACCCCACAGCGCCAGTTCCAGCACTGGACAACGAGGAGTGAACAGATGGTCAAGCGCGTGACACGAAGTGGTTTCACCTTGGTGGAACTGTTGGTGGTGATTGCCATTATTGGCATTCTGGTGGCGCTGCTACTGCCGGCGGTCCAATCGGCCCGCGAAGCGGCGCGGCGCATGCAGTGCCAGAATAATCTCAAGCAATTGGCCCTCTCGCTGCATAATTATCATGAAGCGATGAAGTCGTTCCCGCCGGCGATTACGACTCAAGGGAGCGAAGACCCCACGCAATACAACTCGGTGCGCGCGGGGTGGACGATCACGCTGCTCCCCTACGTCGAACAGCAAACGCTGTATGACGCCTTGGATCTCACGCAACCCATGTCTGCCGCCGTGAATCAACCGGGGCGGGCGACGCAGTTGTCGTTCATGCTCTGCCCGAGCGAGCCCAATGGCAAGATCAAGTGCTCGCGCGCCGGCGGCAATTGGGCGCGTGGCAACTACGGCGCGAATGTGGGCATGGTGAATCCCAAGGCGACCGCCGTGTATGGCTCAAGCACCGATCAATGGAATCCCGGGCAGCGCGGGGTGATGGGGGCGAATGTTTCGCTGAACATTGGCGAGATCAAGGACGGCACGACCAATACGCTGCTGTTGCTGGAGCTGCGCGTCGGGCTATCGGCCTCCGATATTCGCGGCACGTGGGCGATGGGGCAGTGCGGCGCTAACTCGCTGTGCTCCTATGGCAACAATGTCTCCGGCGGCGGCGGTCCCAATACGTGCGTCGAAGGGGCTGACGACCAACAAGACAGCGGCGGCACGAATAGCGCCAACGGTGACGCCGTCGCCCGTCAGCAGTGCATGTATGTGCACGCGAGCAACAACTGGCAATCGTTTCCGCGCAGCAGCCACGGGGCTGGAGTTTTCGTGGCGCTGGGGGACGGCAGTGTGCGGTTCATCAGCGACTTCATCGAAAGTGGCGGCGGCAATGGCGGTTGCGGCATCAACAGCATCTGCAACACCAGCAACTACGGTACCTGGCAACGAATCATTGCTTCCGGCGACGGAATGGTGGTGGATGGGTCGAAGTTTTAAGCAAGCGCGTCGCAGGCGCGGTTTGAGTTGTCGATAGTCTTCTGCCCTCGCGGCGTTGAAAACTCGCAACCACCAATCCCCGATGCGTTGCGCCAATCAGCAGGCAAAAAGCGATCATGCCCACGGATACCACCCCCACGCCGGAAGCCATCGAAGGGCACATCCGAGATGCACAGCGGCGGAAGCGTTCCGCCTGGCGGTTGATTTGGATGGTAGGCGGGGTCTTGTTCCTGCTGCTCGTGCTCAGCCCGATCGCGATCTATCTCGGTTGGCGAGCGCACGGACAAGCGCTGTTGCGCGAGCAAATCGCGCTCGTTCCCGCGGATGAACCGCTGACCACGAGTGAGTTGGCGGCCTGGTACGCGCTGCCGGCGGGAACACGGGATATTACGCCTATCTGGATGGCGGCGATCGCGCCGTTCGAGTCCCAGGCATATTCTCAAGAGGTACGCGAAACCGAATTGCCGTTCGTCGGCCTGGGAGAGTCCGTTTCGCTCGCCCAAGGGTGGGATGCGACCGACGCCCGTGAGTTTCTCGCGCGTCATGCGGAACAAATCGCCGCACTTCATGCCGCGGCCCAAGAACAAGGCGAAGTCCGTTATCCGCGTGACTTTCGCGATGGCATCGCTATGCTCCTCCCCGAAATGCAGCAAGTTCGGTCGGCTACCCGAGCGCTGCAACTCGAGTTTTACACACGCGCTCAAGACCCAGCCTTTGAGCCGCTACTGGCGAACCTGCAAACACGTTACAAGCTGGGGGAGACGCTGCGACACGAGCCGAGCTTGGTCGCGCTGCTGGTGCGGATCGCTGTGCATTCGATCATGCTCGCGGATGTGCGCGAGCTGGTTGCGCATCGTGACTTGACGGACGAGCAGCTCGTGGAGCTGCAAACGCTCGTGCGCCAGGTGGATATTCATGACCAACTGCCGGACGCGATGCTCGGGGAACGTGGTTGGGTGTATCACAGCTTCTACATGACATCGCTCGATCCGCGCTCGCTGGAATCAGGCTCACCAAATCAGAAGCTGGAGACGAACCGGGAAGGGGACGGGGTGACGCGCGGCGAGGATGCCGCGAAGTCGCTGGAGATTTTTCGCGGCATGGTCGCCGCCGCGCGGGAACCGTTGCCGAAAACATTCGAAGGGATGGATGCGGCGGAACGTTCGCTGCATGACCTATCGGCGGAAAACCCGCTGCAACGTTTTCGATATGTGCAGACGCTTATGATGCTGCCAGCCACCTCGGCGGTCGCCCAGGCGGACGCGCGCGGCCAAGCGATTCGCAATTTGACCGATGCGCTCATCGCGTCTCGGCGGTATCAGTTGCAGCACGGTTCGCTACCAAATTCGCTCAGCGACCTGACGCCGGACTTCTTGCCGCCTCAGAACGCCGTCGATCCGTTCGATGGGCAGCCGCTCCGATTTCTGCGCCCCAGCGAGAAGGCGGTGCGGCTCTACAGTATTGGCACGGACCGCGTGGACGATGGCGGCGAGTGCGATCCAGAGGGAATGCGGCCGGATGTGGCGGTGGAGATGGAGTTGCGCTAGTTACATCCCCCGCTTACCTTGCCGCGCCCCGCTGCGCACCGCTATCATCGGGGCATGACACTCACGCCTCACGATTCATCGAGTCGCTCTCCCGCCTGGCTCCAGCGCGCGGGAAAGCCGCGGGCCATGGTGCTCGGGGCCGGCGATCGCCCGCGGGTGCATGAAGAAGTGCAGCGGGTGTTGCCCAAGATCGAGCAGTTGGTCGAGGTTGTGCTTACCGATCTCGAATTCACGACCGACCTCAAGGATGTCGCTGCGGATATGGCGATTGTCTTTGGCGGTGATGGCACGATCCTCCGCACGGCCAAGGCGATGGGGGAGCAGCAAACGCCGGTGCTGGGGGTGAACCTTGGCAAGCTGGGATTTTTGGCAGGCATCTCGCCGGACGAACTGCTATCAGTGCTGCCAGGAGTTTGCGCCGGCGACTGCCGCATCGTCTCGCACCTGATGTTCACCACGACGATCATGCGCGATGGCGGCGTCCTGCACCAGCAACTCGGACTCAACGAAACGGCCATCCTCGCCGGGCCGCCGTTCGCCATGCTCGACATCGATCTTTACATTGACGTGGAATTGGCAACTACCTATAGTTGCGACGGACTGATCATCAGCACGCCTGTCGGATCGACCGCTCACAGTTTGTCTTCCGGCGGTCCCATCCTGCGGAAGAACCTGCAAGCGTTCGTCATCTCGCCGATTAGCCCGCACACCCTCACGGTGCGGCCGGTCGTGGATACGGCGGAGCGGTTGTATGAAATGGTCTGCGAACGGCCGAACGCCGGGACCAGCGTGGTGGTCGACGGGCGCGTGTTGTGTCAGCTCACCGGCCAGGACCGCGTGCGCGTGCAGCGGGCCCAGCCCACGTTTCAAATGATTGAAGTCGCTGGCTACTATTACTATCGCACGTTGCGCGAGAAACTCGGCTGGAGCGGGCGGTTCAACAAACACTAGCTTTACCCATCCCAATTCGTGTTTCACTGCAAGGATGCCAACCATGAAACACTGCTCACTCTTGCTGCTTGCGCTCTGCTGCGGTTCGTGCCTCGCGTGGCAAGCAGCTTACAGCGCGGAACCGACCGCCGCCGAACGTCTGGCGACCGCCAAAGCGCGCGCCCTCGATGAGACCTATGACCTTCGCTACAAGTTTCGTCAAGGCGAAACGCGGCGCACCAAGGTGGTCCACCTGGTGACGGTCGAAACCAAAATCAAAGGGACGACCGAAACCGCCAAGACGCGGAGCGTCTCGACCAAACGCTGGCAGATTACCAACGTGGACGAACTGGGGAACATCACGTTTGAGCATACGATCGAGTCCGTCGATATGTGGCAGAAGATGTCAGGCCGGCAGGAAGTGAGCTACAACAGCGCGTCTCCAGACAAGCCGCCTGCCGAGTATGAGCACGTCGCCGCCACGATCGGCAAGCCGCTGGCGACGATCACCATCGACCAGCGCGGGCACATCGTCGAGCGGAGCAACAAGACGTTCAACCCCGGCATCGGCGAGTTGACCGTGCCGCTTCCCGAAACGCCTGTGAAAATCGGCTATGAGTGGTTCACGCCGGAAGAGATTACGGTCCGTATGCCGGACAAGACGGTGAAGGTCGTCAAAGCGCGGCAGAAGTTCACGCTGGTCAAGGTCGAGACCGGCCTGGCGACAATCGCCGTCCATACCGAGATTCTCACGCCGGTGAACGATCCCAAGGTGCAGTCGCAACTCGTGCAGCGGATGCAGCACGGCACGATCAAGTTCGACCTGGACGCGGGGCGAATTCATTCCAAGCAGATGGACCTGGATGAAACGGTGATCGGCTTCAGCGGAGCCGAAAGCATCATGCAATACCTCGCGCGGCTGACGGAAGACACGCTAGACAGCCCCGCGGCCCCAGTCGCAGAGCAAACAACCCCCGCCGCACCCGCCCAAGCCAGCCGACCCGCCGAAGCGACAAAAAAATAAGCTGGCACGCTTGGCAAAAAACAGGGATACCCCTTCGCAGCTTCCCCAGACGACGCTCAATTAATGCGGCCCAAAGCCCCTTATAGGGCCAGATCAACGCAACCGTGCCCGGAAGCGGTTAGCCGAGTGCTGAGGCTTGCTGCTCGTGGGCGGCGGTGAGGGTGTTGATTAGGAGCATGGCGATGGTGAGGGGGCCGACGCCGCGGGGGACGGGGGTGATGGCGCCGGCTACCTCGCAGGCGGGCTCGAAATCGACGTCGCCGCAGAGGCCGGCGGCGGTGCGGTTGATGCCGACATCGATCACCGCCGCGCCGGGCTTGATCATCTCCGCGGTGATGAACTTGGGCTGACCGATGGCCGCGATGAGAATGTCCGCGCGGCGCGTCACCTGGGCCAGGTTCGCGGTGCGACTATGGGCGACGGTGACGGTCGCGTTGGCCGCCGTGGGGCCACACGTCGGCGAATCCTTGGCCATTAGCAACATGGCGAGCGGTTTGCCAACGATCTCGCTTCGCCCGACAATCACGACTTCCCGCCCCGCGGCAGGGATTCCGCTGCGGTGCAAAATCTGCTGCACGCCGTGGGGAGTGCAAGGGAGGAATCGCGGGCGGCCTTGCGAGAGTCGCCCCACGTTCTCCGGATGAAAACAATCGACATCCTTCAACGGATGTACCGCATCCAGAATCCGCGCTTCACGAATCTGCCGTGGGAGCGGCAACTGGACTAAAATGCCATGCACCGCGGCAGCAGCGTTGAGGCGGGCGATGAGCGTTAGCAGTTCGTCTTCGCTCGTCGTTGCCGGCAGGCGATGGAGTTGGGAGGTCAGGCCGACTTTTTCGCACGCTTTGCGTTTGTTCCGCACATAAACCTGACTCGCCGGATCCTCCCCCACCAGGACCGCCGCCAGGCAAGGCGTGATGCCGGTCGTGTGCGTGAACGTGGCCACTTGCGCTGCCGTTTCCTCGTCGATGGTGGTCGCAAGCTGCTTGCCGTCGATAACTTGGGCGGACACGCCGAGTCCTTTCAAAACGAGTCGAAAACCGGGGACGCCTTGTTGTACGCAGCCAGACCTGGCTCGCCAAGACGACGGCCGGTGGCCGCTGCCCGGCCGCGCCGCGAGGATTCTTGCAGAAAGTCCGCACTTTGCGGGAAAACCGGCGCAGCCTTGAATTGCAACTCGCCTTAGAATACCACCATCAGGCCGGGCCGCGCGGCGTTCCCCGGCGTTTTTTTCTGACGTATTTTAAGGAGCCATGCATGGCACGGTCGCTTTTTCATGCTTCGAGGGCATGGATGCTAGCGGGTTCGCTCGCAGCGCTGCTCATCGCGGGCTGTGGCGGCCAAGAGCAGCCAGCTTCGTCCGCATCGAGCAAATATCAACCGGCGGCAGTGAGCGGCGAGAAGGTCGCAGCCGCCGAGACGAACACTCCCGACGATGCCACGAACCAGCCGGCGGCGAACCAACCGGCCACGAGTCCGGCGGGGGTGGCCAAGTCCAATCAACCAGCCGCGGCGCCAGAGGATTCAGCCGCCATTAAACAGCCGGCCCCCATTCCGGTCGATAAGCTCGATGCCGAGTCGATGCCCCAGGGTCCGCCGGCGGCGATTCTGGCGTACATGCGGCAACTCGATGGTTACAACCCGCGCGGCGTGACGCGCGAGGCCCAGTTGGCCGACCTGATCCGCGTGATGCACCTCGTGACCGAGGCCGGCGAGCGCGTTCTGCAGCATCCCGATGCGACCGAGGAACAGCGCCGCGACGCCGCCAGCTTGAAGTTGATGGCGCTGCACAAGCTAACGCAGTTCGGCGAGCCGAAGGCGGATCAAGAGCTCGTGGCATACGCCTTGCGCCTGAAGAAAGATGCTGCGCCGTCGGTCGCGCGCGTGGGGCGCGTCATGCTGTTCAGTCTCGACCTGGCCAAGCTGCAAAATGGCGACATCGACGACCCGGCCCCGCTGCTGGAAGAGCTGAAGTATCTCATTGCTAACGGCCCGGATGAAGACCACATCGTCTTCATGCTCGGCAATCAGGCGGCGCTGACATTTACACAACTCGCCAAGAACGAAGCCGCGGCGGAAGCCTACACGCTGCTCGGCAACGCCTATAAGGACGATCCGGATGCCAACGTGCGGGAGCAAGCGGGGCAATTGCTCAAGCAAGTCCGCCTGGTCGAACTCGATTTTCGCGGCAAGCTGACCGCGCTGTTCGATAAAGAGCCAAAACCCGACGCGGCGGCCCAAGTCGTCGCCGCCGTGAATTCTCTGCTGGCCGATCCGAACCCCGGCGAGATGGAGCTCAGCGTCGCGTCGCAATCGGCGGACATTCTCGAACGCACCGGACATTACACCGAGGCGCGAACGCTGCTGACGAGCCTGGGCGAGAAGTTCGGGGCCTCCGAAAATCCCGAGATCGCCGCGGAAGTGAAGGAGATTGTCGAGAGCGGAAAGAAACGCCTCGCGCTCATCGGTCAACCGCTCCCCCTGGCCGGCGTCACGTTGGATGGCCAGCCGTTTGATGTGTCCACGCTAAAAGGCAAGATCGTACTGGTCGACTTCTGGGCGACCTGGTGTGGTCCTTGTTTAGAAGAGATTCCGAATATCAAACAGGTCTACGAGCAGTATCACGCGAAAGGCTTTGAAGTCGTCGGCTATAACATCGACGACGAACGGGCGACGGTCGAACAGTTCTTCACCAACCAGAAGTTGCCGTGGCCGACGGTGATGAGCGCCGATCCCGACAAGGTCGGCTTCGATAGCCCGCTCGCGCAGTTTTGCGGCGTGAAGTCGATCCCGTTCTTGGTGCTGCTCGACGGCGAAGGTAAAGTCATCGCCTTGCACACGCGGGGCGAACGACTAGGCGAAAAAATCGCGGAACTACTCGGTCCCGTGGAAGCCGCGCAGAAAACCGGCAGCGTTAATCGCCAACTGAAGTAGCGCAGCAAGTACGCTCGGATAAGCATCTCACGCGACGCGATGAACGCTTTGCGCGGCGCGTGAGATCTATCCTCTTACGCTCATACCAGGCTAAACAGCTTCATCGTGCGTTCGAAGATCTCTTCGGGGCTGCCGGTGGCCAGGACGCGCTGCAACTTGCCGTGTTGCTCGTAGAAGTCGATCAGCGGTTGCGTTTCATCGTGATAAACCTTCATCCGCACCCGTATCGCTTCCGGCTGGTCGTCGGCGCGCTGCACGAGTGCTGCGCGGCAATAGTCACACCACCCGGCAACCTGCGGCGGCTGGGCGGTGACATGAAAGACCGCCTGACACGCGCTGCATGTTCGCCGGCCGGTCAGTCGCGCGAGAATTTCCTCGAGCGGCAACTCGAAGCAAATGGCTGCGTCCAGAGCTACATTCAGGTCGCTCAGCATCTCCTCCAGCGCGATCGCCTGTTGCACGGTGCGCGGGAAGCCGTCGAGCAAGAAGCCGCCTAAACATTGCAGGCACTCGGCGCGCTCGCGCACCATCTCGATGACGATCTCATCGGACACGAGTTCTCCCCGTCGCATCGCCACGAGCGCCTCGCGCAACGCCGCCGATACGGCGCCGCCACATCTCGCGGACCGAAACAAATCGCCGGTTGAAAGATGGCAGGCCCGGAGCCGCTCGCAGAGCAGCTTCGCCTGGGTTCCCTTGCCCACCCCTGGCGGGCCAAGCAAGACCATGCGGCAGGGATGATCGGTGAACGGAGGCGGCGGCACGCAAGGGAGTTCACCGCCGGAAAACCACCGTTGTCGTTTGGCACTCATGATCGCCTCCGTGGCATGTTGCGCGGGCGAGTGGACTTGTGCGAATCTGTCACACCCGTGCGCCCGATTTCGTTGCAGCCTTCGCAGATTCAGGGAAAATCAACACCTTGTTGCTCGCCACTGGTTGCCAAGGTTAAAGTAAGCAAATTGTGTGCCGCTGTAAACAAAGCCATTGATTCGTCTGCCGCCAAGGCAACTGCCATGAATTCCGCATCCAGACAAGCGCCCACCATTGGCCGCGTCGCGCTCGCGTTATGCGCGGTGCTCTCGTTTGCTGACAAACCGCAAGCTGCTGAACCTAACCCATACGCGCAGCGCGCACACGAAGTCACGGAGCATATTCAGCAGCATTTTTTCGATCCGCAAACCGGCGTCTACTTGAAGTCCCTGACGCTGCGCAAGCCGGACTATGTCTGGCTGCAAAGCGTGATGTTCGCGAATCTCGTCGCCGCAGCGCGCGCTGAGCCTCAGACGTATCGGCCACGCTTGGAGAAATACTTCCGCGCGCTCGACGGTTACTGGGATGCGCAGGTCGCGATCCCCGGCTACGAAGCGGCGCCGACGCGCGGAAATGGCCACGACAAGTACTACGACGACAACGCCTGGCTGGTGATCGCGTTCTTGGAAGCCTACGAAACCAACCACGACCCGCGCTATCTGAAGCGCGCCAGCGAGACGCTCAAGTTCGTGCTGAGCGGTTGGGATGACGAGTGCGGCGGCGGAATCTGGTGGCATCAGGAGCACAAGGACGGCACGAAGAACGCCTGCTCCAATGGGCCTTCCGCGGTCGGTTGCTTGCGACTGGCAAAGTTTCACAACGGCGCGAAGGCGGACGCGCTCGTCGCGCAGGGACGCCAGATTGTGGACTGGACCGTCGCCGCTTTGCAAGACGATGACGGCCTGTTTGAAGATCGCAAGGTCGTCGCCACCGGCGAGGTCAAGCGCGGCAAGCTAACATACAATTCCGCCCTTATGCTCCGAGCCTTGCTCGGGCTCTATCGGGCGACCGGGAATGAGCAGTATCTGACCCAGGCCAGGCAAATCGGGAAGGCCGCCGACTGGTTTCTCGATCGTCGAACCGGCGTTTATCGCGATGCACTCCGCTATTCTCACTTCATGATCGAAGCCGACCTGGAGCTCTACCGCGCTACCAACGAGGAATACTTGCTCCAGCGCGCGAAGCGAAACGTCGACGCTTACTACGACGCCTGGAAAACGAATCCACCGGAAGACATGATGTCAAACGCTTGCCTGGCGCGCGTGCTATGGCTCATGGCCGAGACCGAAACGGACGCCGGGCGAGCGTTTTGGAAAAACGCGGATCAAGTGCGGAAATAACATGCAGCTTCGCGAACAGGCGTCCCGTTCGCAAGCGGAGAATCTGGCTCATTCGAAAACTCGCGCGGCGGCCCCATCCGCCTCGTGCGGATGAGGTCTGGGGCGCAATCGTGCTTGTCATGACTTGGGTAATGGCAAGGACTCCAGTCAACGGTGGACTTTGACAACGCACCACGCGTCAGAAAGCACCCTCCAAAAAAAAGCCCGCTGACTCGGTGAGCCGGCGGGCTTGATTGTTTTTGAAAATGGAAGCCGGAAATCGGAAATCCGACTTCTTCAATCCCTTTAGTACATGTCCATCTCGCCGCCGTGGCCTCCCTTGGCCTTGCCGGCCTTGGGCTTCTCGGCGATGAGCGCGTCGCTGGTGAGCAGCAGCGTGCTGACGCTCGCGGCGTTGGCGAGCGCGGTGCGCGTGACCTTGGTCGGGTCGATGACGCCGGCCTTGACCAGATCCTCGAACGTGTCGGTGAGGGCGTTGTAGCCGAAGTTGCCCTTCTGCTCGAGCACCTTCTCGCACACGATGCCGCCGTCCTTGCCTGCGTTCTGGCTGATCATGGTCAGCGGGGAGCGCGCGGAGCGGAGAACGATCTCGTAGCCGGTCTTCTCATCGGTCGACAGGCTCTCATCCGGCTTGCACTGGCTGGCCGCCCGCAGGATGGCGACGCCGCCGCCCGGCAGGATGCCTTCTTGCACCGCGGCGCGAGTGGCGTGCAGGGCGTCTTCGACGCGGGCCTTCTTTTCCTTCATTTCGCTCTCGGTTGCGCCGCCGACATTGATCTTGGCGACACCGCCGCTGAGCTTCGCCAGACGCTCTTCGAGCTTCTCGCGATCGTAATCGCTGGTGCTGTTTTCGATCTCGCGGCGGATCTGGTCGATGCGGGCTTTGATGTCGCTCGACTTCCCGCTCCCTTCGATGATCGTGGTGTTGTCCTTGTCGACGATCACCTTCTTGGCGCGGCCGAGGTCGGCTAGCGTGAGGTTTTCGAGCTTCACGCCGAGCGCCTCGAAGATCGCCTGACCGCCGGCCAGGATGGAAATATCTTCCATCATCGCCTTGCGGCGATCGCCATAACCAGGCGCCTTCACGGCGACGCAGTTGAACGTGCCGCGCAGCCGGTTGATGACCAGCGTGGCCAAAGCCTCGCCTTCAACATCTTCAGCGATGATGAGCAGCGGCTTGCCTTGCTGGACGACTTGCTCCAGGATCGGCACCAGGTCTTTGATGTTGCTGAGCTTCTTCTCATAGACCAGCACATACGGGTCTTCGAGGACCGCGGTCATGGTGTTGGGATCGGTGACGAAGTACGGCGAAAGATAGCCGCGATCGAACTGCATCCCTTCGACCCACTCGATTTCCGTCGTCAGGCTCTTGCCTTCGTCCACGGTGATGACGCCGTCCTTGCCAACCTTCGCCATCGCTTCGGCCAGCTTCTCGCCGATCTCGCGATCGTTGTTGGCGGCGATCGAGGCGACGTTGGCCATGTCGCTCTTGTCTTTGATCTTGATCGACATCTTCTGGAGCTTTTCCGTGATGTCGGCCACGGCCCTCTCGATCCCTAGTTTCAACTGCACAGGGTTGACCCCCGCGACCACGGCGCGGAGCCCTTCGTTGAAGATCGCTTCGGCCAATACGGTGGCGGTGGTGGTGCCGTCGCCGGCGACGTCGCTCGTCTTGCTCGCGACTTCGCGGACCATCCGGGCGCCCATGTTTTCATAGACGTCTTCAAGGTCGATTTCCTTGGCGACGGTGACGCCGTCCTTGGTCACGGTCGGGCTGCCAAAGCTCTTTTGCAGAATGACGTTGCGCCCTTTAGGACCGAGCGTCACTTTGACGGCCCGGGCCAGTTTGGAAACACCGCGACGAATCGCTTCGCGGGCTTCCTGATCACAAGCGATGATCTTAGCCATGAGGTGAGATACTCCGATAAATGGTGAATGCTAGTTCGGATCAGCCTTCACTTCCGACGGAAGCGAAGGCGAAGTTTGGTGGGATTGCCAGGCGGCGTTATTCGATCACCGCCAGGATGTCTTCTTCGCGCATCAGGAGGTACTCTTCGTCGCCGATTTTGAACGGCTCGGGAGCGTAGCTGGTGAAGATGACACGGTCGCCAACCTGCACTTGCAGCGTGCCGCGGGTGCCGTTGTCGAGCAGTTTGCCGTTGCCGACGGAGATGATGGTGCCGCGGACCGGCTTGTCCTTGGCGGTATCCGGCAGAAAGATTCCGCCAGCGGTCTTTTCCTCGGATTCATCCCGCTGCACGACCACGCGGTCGCCGAGAGGTTGAAGCTTGATTCCGGTTTTGCCTTTGTTCTTGGTCGCAGTCGCGGTCATACGAAGTGGACCTCCCGTCGTGGACAGAGAGCCTATGGAATGTGAAAAACGTACGGCCGGCCACGTCAGGAGGCCGGAAAGCTGTCAAATTGGCGCAATCGAAGCGCTCGTGCCCCTGTATTAGGCAAGCGGCGCGCCAAACGGACGCGAGTGTCGTAAGTCGTTGCTACGACGCTCGATGAAGCAACAGGTCAGTAAGGGGGGTGCGGCGCGGTCAAGCCACGTTGGCAGCAATTTATGGCCTCGCGCGGACTTATCTGCCAATTTGACAGCAGACGCATGGCGTCGCTAACCCAACTTCCCCGGCGGTCACAGAAGTTGTGACTAGCGGCGCGGAATTCCCAAGTTTTATTGGTTCGGGAGGGCGTTCAAAGCGACGGCTGCCACATTATTTGGCAAGAAATGCCTAAAAAGCGCGCAAAATTGCGCGAGCGGCCCGCTTCGAAAAGGGGCTAAACACCGCGAAGGTGCGTCACTGGACCGAAGACAGAGAATTTCGGCCCAGTGACGGGAACCTTCTTGTCGCGTTACTTGATGAACAGCATTTCCTGGTAGGTCGGGAGTGGCCAGAGGTCGTCGGCGACCACGCCTTCCAAGGTGTCGGTTGCTTCGCGCACGGCGAGCATGTCCGGCACGAGCTTGTGACAATAGTGCTTGGCTTCGTCGAGGATGTTGCCGCTCGGGTGATAATCGAGCGTGGACTTGAGCGTCACAATGGCGTCTTGCAGTTTGCCGATCATCGTCGAGACGCTATGCAACAGCGTGGTGTCTGGCGACAGACCGGCGGCTTTCACGTTCGCCGCGGCGCTGGCCAGTTCGCCTTGGTAGCGAATTGCGGCCGGCACAATCATCGTGTCGGCAATCTCGATCGTCAGCCGTGCTTCAGCGGCGACCGTCTTCACGTACTGCTCGAGGTAGATCACTTCGCGGCTTTCGAGTTCGCCTTTGGAGAGGACGCCGTACTTTTCGAACATCGCGATCACGTCCGGCTTGGTCAGCACGGTGAGGGCGTCGACGGTGGTCTTCAAGTTCGGCAGACCGCGCTTCTCCGCTTCATGATGCCAGGCCTCGGAATAGCCGTCGCCGTTGAAGATCACGCGGCCATGCTGCTCGATGATGGTCTTGAGGAGCGCTTGCACCGCCGCGGGAAGCTTGCTGGCATCGCCGCCGGTGGCCTTCTCCAGTTCCGTCGCGCAGTAGTCGAGCGACTCAGCGGCGATGGTGTTGAGGGCGACCAGCGGACCGGCGATCGATTGGTTGGAACCGACCGCGCGGAACTCGAAGCGGTTCCCGGTAAACGCGAACGGGCTCGTGCGATTGCGATCGCCAGCGTCCTGCGGCAGCGGCGGGAGCGTATCCACGCCAACGGTGAGCATGCCCCGGGTCTTACTGCCCGTGACGCTCCCTTGCTTGATTTGCTCGAAGACATCCGTGAGCATGTCCCCCAGAAAGATCGAGATGATCGCGGGAGGCGCTTCGTTCGCGCCCAGGCGATGATCGTTGCCGGCATGGGCGACCACGGCGCGCAGCAAGGCGGCGTTCTTATCCACGGCGCGAATCACCGCCGCGCAGAACACCAAAAACTGCATGTTTTCGTGCGGGCTTTCGCCGGGATCGAGCAAATTGCCTTGCGTGGCATTGCCCAGCGACCAGTTCACGTGCTTGCCGGAACCGTTGACGCCGGCAAACGGCTTTTCGTGCAACAAGCATTCCATGCCGTACTTTTGGGCAACCCTGCGGAGCGTGAGCATGATCATCTGCTGATGATCGGTTGCGATGTTGGCGTTCTCGAAAATCGGCGCGATTTCGTATTGGCTCGGCGCGACTTCGTTGTGACGCGTCTTGATCGGAATGCCTAGCTTGTAGAGCTCCCGCTCCACTTCCATCATGAAAGCCAGCACGCGCTCGGGGATCGCGCCAAAGTATTGATCCTCGAACTCCTGCCCCTTGGGCGGCTTCGCGCCGAACAACGTGCGGCCGGCGTTGAGCAAATCGGGGCGAGCGAAGAAGAAGTTGCGGTCGATCAGAAAGTATTCCTGTTCGGGACCGGCCGTCGAAACGACCATCGCCGGATCCTTGTGACCGAACAACTTCAAGATCCGCTGCGCTTGCACGTTCACCGCTTTCATCGAGCGGAGCACAGGCGTCTTCTTATCGAGCGCGGGGCCGGTCCAGGAGACAAACGCTGTGGGAATGCAGAGGGTGGTGCCGTTGGGATTTTCGAGAATGTACGCGGGACTGGTGACGTCCCACGCGGTGTAGCCGCGCGCTTCAAACGTGGCCCGCAAACCGCCGGAGGGAAAGCTCGAAGCGTCCGGCTCGCCTTGCACGAGCGCGCTGCCGCTGAACTCGACGGTCGCGCCGCCGTTGCCATCGGGAACCAGGAAGCTATCGTGCTTCTCGGCCGTGGCGCCGGTCAGCGGATAGAAGACGTGGGCGTAGTGCGTAGCCCCTTTTTCAATCGCCCAATCCTTCATCGCCGACGCGACGACGCTGGCGACCGAAGCATCGATGGCGCTGCCGGTTTCGATGGTCGTCTTCAGCGACTTGAAAATCTCCTTGGGAAGCCGCTCCTTCATCACCGCCATGCTGAACGTGTTCGCGCCAAATAATTCCTTGGTCGGTGTGGCCTTGAAATTCAACGGCGCGCCGATGGGCCGATGATTGCAAACCGCCGTAATCGCGCGCGTCCGCGCCGTACTACCACTCATGGAACCTCCAAAAATCTTTCCAAAAATATGATTTCACCGCAAAGCCGCCTGAGGAATCGGGCTTGTTGCCCGTCGGAAGGTGTGTTTTGAATCTCCCTTCGTATTGCCTGGTTCAAAAGGATGACTCGCGCAGGAGCTTGAAGAGGTCATGTAGGGCAAATGACGTACCAAAGTCGCACATCAAACGGCCGAAAGCGTCGCAAATGCCAAGCAGCAAACGACTTAAAAAACACAAGTAGAACG
>CAUJKE010000077.1 GCA_963205385.1 Planctomycetota bacterium
CGCCTGGTATCGCCGCTAGACTGGGCCAATACGCGCCGCACGTTTGATGGCGCGAAGCTGATGTACACCAAGGACGATTGGAAGCTCGACGGCTTCTGGACGCGGCCTGTCGTTCCTGATCCGCGCAACTTCGATTCGTCCGATGAAAACCGCCAGTTTTATGGCTCTTGGGCCACCTACAGCGGCATTAAGGATCAGACGATCGATCTATTTTGGCTCGGCTATCAGTCCGATGTCGCCCTGTTCCCCACGACACAGCCGTTTCGCGTGCAGACCGTCGGCTCACGCTGGGCCGCCAAGCATGGCGCACTGCAGACGCTCGTCGAAGGTGGCTATCAGTTTGGCCACTACGGCGCAAGTGAAGATCGCTCCGCTGGTTTTTTCACTTTGGGCGCCGGCCACAAGTTTGAAGATGTCCGCTGGACGCCGACCGTCTGGGCTTATTACGACTGGGCGTCCGGCGACGGGACGCTGGGCAACGGTTTCGATCAACTCTTTCCACTAGGCCACAAGTATCTCGGCTTCATGGATTTCTACGGACGCACGAATATTCAGGACATCAACTTCACCCTCGCCGCCACACCACATAAGAAGCTCAATGCACTGTTGTGGTGGCACGTCTTCTTCCTTGAAGACACCAACGACGTCCCGTATACCGTAATCGGACGACCGACAGTCCCGGTCGCAGGCGGCGATCGCTACCTCGGCCAGGAACTCGACTTTACGCTGGCGTACCAAATCACGCCGCGGTCCGACATCCTGTTTGGATATTCACACTTCTTCACCGGCGACTGGTATCGCACTAACCCAGTCGCCGCTACCGGATTCCAAGGGGACGCGGACTTCTTCTATACTCAGTTCAGCGTCCGGTTTTGAAACGCTTACGCCTTGATTTCGATCTTCTTAGGCAGCAACTCTGGACGCTTGACTAGCTTCACGACTAGCACGCCGTCGCTGAGCTCCGCCTCGATCGCATCGTGATCGACCTTTTCAGGCAGCGAGATCGTGCGCTCGACGCGGCCATAACCGCGCTCCGAATGCCAATACTTGCGCTCCTCTGCAGGCGTCTTGCGTTCGGCGGCAATGCGGAGCACGTTCTTGTCGAGCGTCAACTCGACATCTTCGCGCTTCACGCCGGGGAGATCGACTTCGACGTAGTACGCGTCCTCAGCTTCCCAGAGCGCCGCGGGAGCATACCATTGTTGCGCCAGCGGGGCCTCCGCTTGCTTCCCGCCATTGAAGAACGCATCGAACAATTCGCTCATGTCGCGATCCAGCGACTTGGGAAACAGCCGGGCAACGCGCGTGGGGGTGGATGCATGGACCATGATTGGGCTCCTTTTGACAAAACACGAAAGTGAAATAATCACGACGATGTCGTGAATGTCTACCGATGACATGCTGACGTTAGGAGTAATGAGCAACCGGCGTGCCAATTCGCAAAACGCCGGAAAACAGCGGCTTTTTGCTGGCTTTCGCGGCCGTATTCGCCGCTTCGCTGCCGAGTTGACACTCGCCGCCGTGACGCGAGCGTGTTTGCTGTCAAAATGGCACTGCGGCTCGCCGCGAGGGTTTCCCGCTCGCCGCCCAGGGCGTTGAGAAGAGCCGTAGAATTCCGGGATTTGTCGCCCCGCGGGCACAACTCGCGCTCGGACTGCCCCCGCTGGATAACGCAACTTCACAATGCCAACTTCGCCATGCCAAATTGTTGTGCGGAGCACGGGCGAGCGACTAAGATAAAGAGTTACCGATGTCGTGATGTTGTGCAGGGGAACTGGCGGATGTCGACCTTGATTCAGGTGCGCGAGGGTCGGCGGGCGTTCACGCTGGTGGAACTGCTAGTCGTCATTGCCATCATTGGGATTCTCGTCGCGCTGTTGCTGCCGGCCGTGCAAGCCGCGCGGGAAGCCGCCCGTCGCATGCAGTGCGGCAACAACATCAAACAACTGGGTCTCGCCGCGCACAACTTCAACACCGCGCACAATCGCCTCCCGCCTGGCTACCTGGGCCCGGTTCCCGCCCAAGAGAATATCGGCAACGAGCAAAGCGTCGGCGTGCTCGCGTTTCTGCTCCCCTATCTCGAGCAGCAAGTGGTCTACGATCAAATCACCACGGATCTGCGACTCGACAAACACGCGCCCCCTTGGACCGGCGACGCAGGCACGTGGAACACAGCGCAGTACAAGCTAAGCCTGTTTCGTTGCCCTTCCGATAATCCGTATCAGTCAACGGAAGGAACGATCATCTGCCTCAATACTTATTTCGATCCGCCGAACAAAGCCACGCTGGCTGGGTATGTGGTCGATAACGCGAGCGGCGGCAATGCGCTGGGGCGAACCAACTACGTCGGCGTTGCCGGCGGATTCGGCATTATCGACGTGCCGATCGCCGATGCTTACCGCGGCTGCTTTCATAGTCGTTCAGACTACAACATCGCCGATATTCGCGACGGCAGCAGCAACACGTTGATGTTCGGCGAGACGAGCGGCGGCTACGATCCCCAGACCAATCAACGGATGTACTCGCAGAGTTGGATGGGGAGCGGGTGCATGCCGGTCTTTCCTGGCCTCAGCGATCTCGGCTGGGACAAGTTCAACAGCCACCACGGCGACATCGTGCAGTTCTGCTACGCCGATGGCTCCGTCCGCACGCTCAACACCAGCGTCGACGTCCCCACGCTGAAATCGATCTCCGGCATTCGCGAAGGAGAGATCGTACAAGATCCGTCCGTGCGGTAAGCGTCGCGCTCACTTCGAATCGCGCTGGTACTCATACGCCACATTTCCGTCGACGCCGTGCAGCTTGAAGGCAATCGTGCTCGCGCCGCTCTCGTGCGGTGCGACGTTGACCGACAGATATCCGCCTTGCACACGGTGGAACTGGTGATACTCGGCGTCCCGCCCCGGCGAGCCGCCGGCGTGTTGGTCGCTCGCAGGGCCGCAGGAAAACTCGGCGACTTTCGTCTGGGGGTCGATCGAGTGATATTGCCAGTGCCGGTCGCCGCAAACGATGAAGAAGTTGTCCGGCAGGTTCTTGCCGAACCACGCTCGCATCTCGGCCCCTTCGTGCGCAAAGGCCTGGTTGGTGTGATTGTCCATCTTGCTGCCACGATCGGGACCGACGATCGGCGTCGGGCTGATGAGCACCTTCCAGGCGGCATTGCTGTCTAGCAGCGACTTTCTGAGCCACGCCTTTTGCTCCACGCCCCAAATCGACTTCTCCGGACCATCCGGCTCGGGGTTGGGCGAGCGATAGTCGCGTCCCTCCACGAGCCATATTTGCAAATCCTTGCCCCAACGAAACGTGCGGTAGGTTGAGCCCGCTCCCATAGGGACTTGCTCGCGAAAGATTTTCTGCCCGTCCTCAAACGTCAGCGGCGCGACCCGCTTGGACTTCTTCCCCGGCCAGCAATCGTCGTCGAGCGTGTCGTGATCGTCCTTCTCCCAATACGCCGGCACCTGGCAATGAAAGGCCACCAACCGCGGCAGGCTATAGATGCGGTGCCAGTGATGGCGCGCGAGCGGCACGCTGTTGGCCAAGAGGTCATCGTTGTCGTAATACACCGTGTCGCCGGTGGGAACGAGAAAATTCGGCTTCTGTTTCAGCATCGAGTCGTAAATGGTGAAGCCATCCGCGTGGTCGAGATCCTTATACATCATGCCGGTGACGACGGTGAACGTAACCGGCGCTGCATCGCCCGGTCGCGGCGCGGTGCGAAACTGGGCCACAGTAAGAGGCGCGAGTTCTCCGTCACCAGCGGCGCCGGTGATCTCGCAAACGTAAGTCCTATTCGGCTGCAGGTCTTTCAGCGCGAATTGATGGGTAAAATCGGTCTTTGCGTCCACGACGACGGTCCCCGCGTCCTGCGCCGGTTCCAGCCGCTGCGGCATCCGCTCTGGCTGCGGCGCGAAGCGCAACCGAATCCGCCCCGCCGCCCCAGGACACGCCCCCGGCAATGTTTCCACCGGTTCTGTCGCCTTTTCACCGGTCTTGCGCACGCGCGACGGTCGCGGCGTCTCATCCGCCACCCGCTCGGCCGACTTCGTCAGTCGCACCCAGACGATCGCGCTCGTATCCGTCACCTCGCCCACTTTCACGCCGGTCGCTAAATGGACTTCCGCGGCGGCGCAAGTGCTGGACCAGGCGCTGAGAAGAGCCAAACCGATGACAAAGATCAAAGTGCGCATGGCGGGAGTCCTGTAAGCGGGAGGCGATGCAGCAGCGCGCCACGAGTCGCCCCGCATGAGAACCTCATCGCGGCGTACGCGCGAAATTCGACGATCAAGGCGTTGAGCTTCAATCGCCGGCAGCACACAGGCGTGTGCCGGTTACTTCGCCATCCGCGTGGTCACAATCGGCGGTAGTGAGGTACACAAGTAATACGCGCGCGGCGCGCTGAGGTCGACGAGCGCGGCGAGATCCAACGGGCTACGCGTGGAGGCGGCGTTTGCGAACGACATGCCAAACAGCGATATTGGCGCCTCGAACTTTACGACGCGCGTCTTCTCTTTTTCCAGCCCAGCCAGTTCCAGCGTGCGGTCGATCGCCGCTTCCACAAACCCAATCTCGTCCACCAGGCCATTCTTGAGCGCTTGGTTGGCCGTGAAGACTTCCCCGGTCGCGAGTTGATTCAAGGCGTCTTCATCCTTGGCGAAGTGCGGGCGACCATCCTTGACGATGTTCTTGAAGCGCGTGAACGAGTCATTGATATAGGCATGCAAAATTTCACGATCCTCCGCGGACAGTTCCTTCGTCATGCTCAGCATTTGCTTGCGCGGATTCGTGGCGATGGAATCGTCCTTCACGCCGTATTCCGCCATCAGCCCGGTGATGTCGTAATGCGGAATGATCACGCCGATCGAACCGGTCGTCGTGGTCGGTTCGGCGAAGATCGACTTCTCCTGGTCGCCGACCGCCATCGCGATGTAATAGCCGCCGCTTGCCGCCATGCTCCCCATGCTCACAATCATCGGGAAGCGATCAAGTTTCTTGAGCTTCTCCTCGCGGAGCTTCTTGAGATGGTGATAGATAAAGTCCGAACCGGTTACCGTGCCGCCAGGCGAATCGATCCGCACCACGACCCCTTTGACATTGTCATCGTCGCGAATCCGATCGATCTGCCGCTTGACAAAGCCGTCCCCTTCCAGGATCGGGCCGCTGATCGTGATCACTGCGATTTTATCCGTGCCGAACTCGGCCCCGCTCACGAACTTCTCCGTGATGCCGCCGCTGGTATTGAAATAATCGGCCAGCCGTGTGCGGAGGCCAATGAGTGCGATGGCGCAGAAAATAAAGCCAGTCCAGCCGAGCCACGACGAAAAACGCGACCAGCCGCTGCGCTGCGTTTGTACAATCACCGGCGGATATGAACTGGGATTGGATGCAGTTGCCATGCGAGCCCCCGGATTAACAATGGGAGACGGAATCTCGGACGAGCGGCCCCCTTGCGGCGATTCGCCTGTGGGCAATTGACTCATGATTCACACCTCCACAACAGGAATACTGGTTCCGTGAACGGTTTGCCGACAAGCGGCGCCAACCACCGTACGATCGCAGCGGCCAGCCGCAGGCGAACTCTCTATTGTAATTGCCGCCTGCGAAAGTCTGTAGGGTGCGAAAGGAAACTTGCCGCGAAAGGAAACTCGCCGGCCGGTCGCGGGGGGCGGAGGCGGCCTATTTTCGCTCGACTACCGCCCGGACACTTTGCTTTCTCGGATCGCGACCGAACCAGTCCAGGTGGCAGGTGTACGTCGGCAAGTCCACTTGCTGCCCATCGGCTGAAATGGCTGGCGTCGATGAATACTCCTTCAATCCGATTTGGTTATTCACCGCCCTCACCAACCGTTCGCCGCTAGCCATACACCACGTACGTCTTCTCTTGTGGTTCCCTCTGCAAAATTACGGTCGCGCGGGGGACGCGCATTTGCTGCAAGATGGCGATGATCGAGGGGATGGTTTCTTCAACGTCTTCCACATACAGCGCGATGTCCGATGCCGAGCCATCGACAAAGCCGCCGCCGCCGGCCACGTCAAACTCCAACTCCTCGAGCGCGTCCTCAATCGCCTGGCGATCCACCGGCGGAATGCCTGGCTTGATGAGGATTTCCAAAAACGTCTCCGCCATCGCTCAACTCCCGCGAAAATTGACCGGCACTGCCGGAAGCAATCAAGGCATCGCCGCGTTGCATCCATTTTCCGAACTTCGCGTCCAAAATGCAATCCGCGCCAACCGCGGTGGTTCGTACGCCGTTTTCGGCGCATCGCAAAAATGTGTGACAAACGGTCAGCCGGCGGATACGATCGAGCTTAACGATTGACGAGAATCTACCCAGGAAACAGACCATGACCTCACGAACATCTCTCACGTCTCGCCCCGGCCTCCTTCTCGCCTTGGTGCTCATGGGCGTAACAACCTCCGTCGCCTGGGCCCAAACGCCGCTCCCAGGCGGATTCGAGATTCGCCTGCTCCCCGACTACAAGCACGAACCGCTCCAGGGGATTGATAGCATCGTCGGCAAGATCGTGAAGCCGGATGGCCTGGAGATCATGTACGAGATCGGCCGTGTCCCCACTGGCGCCTTTCGCCTGGGAGGGGACTACTCCAATCGCGCGGCGGCCCTGCCTGAACAAAACCGCTTCTGGCTCAAAGAGCAAACCATCGGCGGCCGCAAGTTCACGATCGCCTACGGCAAAGACCACGGCCTCACCGTCAGCACTGCCAACGACAAGCAAGGGGTCAACTTCTCGGCCGTTGCTAAGAACGATGGGGAGCTTGTGGATGTGCTGCTGATGGTGTTGAGTTTTGGGGAGCAGAAGGCCAACGATAAGAAGTAGCCGTTCTGATCACCTCACAAAGAAGCAATCTCATAAATCGCGACGATTGCATGAGAGCCGAGATTCCTTGAGGCGCCGCCTGTGGATCGAGAGTCCCGCTCGACCGCACGATGCGGTATGATACAGTCGAATTCGCATCTACCGCTTTTGTCAAATTGGAGACAATCATGAGACGCATTCAAATGACCGTGCTCGGTTCCATCGTCACGACCTTGTGCCTGCTCGCCGCGTCGCACGCGCCGGCCGCCGAAAAGCTGAGCGACGTCCTTCGCGAATCCAAGTGGGACGACATCGTGGGCACGTGGGTCGACGCGGACGGCAAAGGGGACTACAAGGTCACTTACGCTTGGAAGCTTCCGGACCGCGTCATCGAAACCCGCACCAACTATCGCGGGGTCCAGTCCGTCGGCCTGATGGGCGTCAACGCCAAAAACGGCGACGTCTTCCATATGGGGGCGGACAGCACCGGCGGTTCTTCGCTCGGCCGGTGGGAAATTGCAGACAACGGCGATGCCGTGCTGAGCATCGTCTTCACCGACGGCGATGGCCAGGAAGGGGTCTTGAACATTCGGCATCACCGCGAAGACAAGGACACCGTCCTCGTAACGCTCGAACTGCCGCAGCCTGTAAAGATTAAACTGGTCCGCGCGAAGAAATAGCTTGTCATTATCAAAGTCTTGACAACTACGCTTGCGCCCAAGACCCCATCCGGACACGGCGGATGGGGTCGTCGCATAGGTTTTCAAATGCGCTCGCGACCGAAACCACGACAGAAAGACGTGGTGTGACTCGCACTTCAGCGTGCAAAACTTGGGTCATGAGAAGCCATTTCGCGCAAACCGTTTGATCTCACAGCGCCCTGAAACGCGTCGTCTTTTCCTCGCTGGTGTTGCCCTCCAACCCACTCTGCCGCTAAGCTACGCGCTGGCTGGCCGATAGTGCGCAAGCACTGCTAGCGTTATCATGGATGGAAATCTTTAGCCAGAGGTCCGACGCGGAGTGTTCGGACCGGCTGCTGGACTACGTTGCTATCAAAGGAGTGCCGCGGTGATCGTTTCCGCTACGACCGAGTGCTTTTATCATTTACCCCTGCCGGAAGCCCTCGACCGACTGGTGGAGTTGGAATACTCGTACGTCGAACTGGCGCTGCACGAGCATGGCTGCCAGCTCAAGCCGTCCGAAATCGCCGCCGATCTCGAAAAGGCCGTCGGCATCTGTCGGGCGACCAATCGGCTCGACGTGATCGCCTACGATGTGCAGATCGCCGCACAGGGCGAGGCGCACTACGAACAGTTCGAGGCCATCTGCAAGCTGGCCAAGGCGACCAAGGTCGTCACGCTCACCGTCCCTTCGGCCGAACTCGGCACCCCGTTCAATGAAGAGGTCGAGCACCTCCGCAAGCTGGTCGCCATCGCGCTCCTGCAAGGGGTGCGCGTCAGCATCAAGAGCCAGGTGGGCCGCCTGTCTGAGGATCCGGACACCGTCACCGTCCTCTGCGACAATTGCAAGGGGCTGGGGCTCACCTTTGACCCCAGCCACTACATTTGTAGCCCACATGGCAACAAGAATCCCGACAAGCTGATGAAGTACGTATTCCACGTGCATCTGCGCGACACGAGCAAGAAACAACTGCAAGTTCGCGTCGGCCAGGGGGAAGTCGAATACGGCCGCCTCATCACGCAACTCGAAAAGCAGAAATACAACCGCGCGCTGAGCGTGAACATCACCGAAATGCCGGATGTGGATCACAACAGCGAGCTGCGGAAGCTACGGTTGCTCTTGGAAAGCTTGCTGTAGATTTCACAGGCGTCCGCCAGCACTCTCCAACGATCGCACGCTCGCCTACCTCACCGCCGCCATGAAATCCCGCGTCGCAGGAAAACCCGCCCCGTCACTGCTCCCCAGGGCGTGAACGGTTACCCGCAGAGCCACTTGCTTGCGCCGCGTGCTAGTCAAGGCTACTGGCTCTCCCACTCCTCGTAATCATAAATTCGATACGTCTTCGTCAGCTTCGCGCCACCGCGCTTCAGGGTTTTATAGGACAAATGGTTGCTTTCCAGCACCCAGGAGAATTCTCCTTCTTCAATGCCCCACTCGAGCGCGCCGGGCACCAGACGCGACATCACCGCGAGACCGACGCCCCAGCGTTGAAACTCCGGCAGCACGTTGGTGCTGACCAGGCGAACCCGCTTGATCTGTTTGCGGTTCCAGAGCAGATACAAGAAGCCGAACGGAAACAGTTTGCCGCTGATGCGTTTGATGCGAGGGTTGTAATCCAACAAGCCAAACGCCGCGGCGATGGGGCGGCCTTCGATTTCCGCCACGGTGGTCATTTCGGGGATGATCAAATATCGCAGCGCCTGCGCGGCGTGTTCGATCTCGCCGTCGGAGAGCGGCGTGAAGCCCCACGTGCCTGCGAGTGACTGGTTGTAGATATCCAGGAACATCCTCACTTCCGGCATGAACCGCTTGCGATTGAGCGGCCGCAAGTTAATGTCAAACCGCTTGATGCATTCATCGCAGATGAACTGCACCTTCTCGTCGAGCCCGCGAAGCATTTCGATATGCCCCCAAAAAGCATACATGTCCTGCGACTTGACGAAACCAGCGTTTTGGATGAGTCGGTCGTGCCAGGGGTGGTTATACGTCATCATGAACGTGGCCGGTTCGTAGAAGCCGTCGACGAGCGTGCCGCATTCGTAGTTCAGCGAGGGATTGACCGGCCCACGCATCTTCGTCATCCCTTGCGCCTGGAGCCAGTCGCGGGCGGCATCGAAGAGGCCTGTCGCGACGCGCTGATCATCGATCGATTCAAAGAACCCAAAGAAGCCGCGGTTCTCTTTGTAGCGCTCGTT
>CAUJKE010000078.1 GCA_963205385.1 Planctomycetota bacterium
CCCTGCGAAGGTGTCGATGAGGCCGGTCTGGAAATCCACGACGCGAATACGATGGTTGCCGATGTCCGCGATGTAAAGGCGGTCCCCGTCGAGCGCGATGCTATGCGGCTGGCGGAACCGGGCCTTGGTCGCCGGACCGCCGTCACCGCTAAAGCCTGCTTCGCCGATGCCGGCGATGGTTTCGATATTTCCGGTTTTGGCGTCGACGCGGCGGACGACATGGTTTTGCATTTCGACAAACAGCATGTTGCCGTGGTGATCGAAGCGGACTTCGTATGGTTCGTTGAGCCGCGCCTTGGTCGCTGGCCCGCCATCGCCGGAGTAGCCTTGTTCGCCGCTGCCGGCCACCGTCGTGAGCTTCTGGGTCTGCGGATCCCAGCGCCGCACGCGATGCTGGCGGACCTCGCAGATATACAGCGCGCCATCGGGACCGAACTCGACGCCGAACGGATCGCCGATGTTAATCTTCGTCGCGTCGCCGGCGCTCCCGTTGTTCTCAGGCGAGCCGGTCCCAGCAACGGTGGTGATCGTGCCCTCCGCCGCGCACAGCGGGACGCTCGTCAACAGCAAAAGCGCGACGGCGAACACCAGGCAGCTACGCTGAATCATCCAGATGAACATCGCAAGGACTCAATTCGCAAAGGAAAAGTTCTCGTAGCGAACCATTATGCCACACGCCGCAGACGATTCCAGATATGACAACGTCGGAACCGGGTTGTAACTCCAGTTCTCCGGCCCCATGCGGTGGGTCATTTTTCAGAGATCTTCACACCGGCCACGACCCAGCAGGTCTGCTGATGGGAGGCATTTCTAGCAGGAGGATTGGGGCGCGCGGTGGGGGTGAATTGTGTTGGCGCGCATGTCCTGGCGCTAGGATTCATAGAAGCCGGGAAGTTATTTCTCTGGACGCCCGTCAGCGTGGCGATCCGGTTTCTACGTGAGGGATTGTCAGACCCCCCAATTTTTATCGAAATAATGGGCGGCAAGCGCGTGCAATTTGCCGGTCAATCGCGACTAATAGAAAGGTAGCTGTGTCGGACCATGATACGGCTGCGGCATGATCGCGACATCATAAGGATTTATAGCGATGACTTATTCGATCTCAGACGACGCGGTGCAAATTTTGCTAGTCGAGGATAATCCGCTGCATGTGAAGTACACGGAGAAGGTCGTCCGCGAGATTTCCGTGCCGTGTCAACTGCACGTCGTCGGCGATGGCGCCGCGGCGCTGCGGTTCTTGCGCCACGAGTCGCCGTTCGATCTGTCGCCGTGCGTGGAGCTCGTGTTGCTCGATTTGTACTTGCCGCGCGTGGATGGCCTCGATGTGCTCGCGGCGATGCGGGACGATCCGGACTTGCAGGAGATTCCGGTCATCGTGCTGACTGCGGAAGAAGCCGCGGAAGAGCTCCTGGCCGAGCGCGGCCTGTCGGCGGTGATGTGCTTGACCAAGTCTGAGCAAATTTCGGACCTGGTGGACAAGCTGGACGCCTATCAGGGGTTCAAGGTCGCGGTGGCTCAAGTTCCGCGTCCGGAGGAGGAGTAGCGTCTATTCGTTGAACGTTTGCCAGCGGCCGTTGATGCGTCGTTCGTGGGGGTGATAGTTCGCCTTGTACTGCATGTGCTCGCTGGCGGCGACATAGAAGCCGAGGTAGAGGTGCTGCTTGCGCCAGCGGCGGCAGAGTTCCAGTTCGTAAAGAATGGAATAGACGCCGGGGCTGAGCCGCGCGACTTCTGGCGACGGGTCGAAGTAGGTGTAGACGGCCGAAACGGCGGTGCGCCCGCGATCCACAATCGCGATCATCACCAGGCGGTCGTCGAGATAGTAGGCAATCTCCGCCGTATCGCAGCAACTTTCCACGAGAAACTGCCAATAGCCTTCGCTCGTGGTGTCTTCTCGCTCGTGAGCCAGGCCGCGCTCGCGGCGATGGCGATTGAAGAGGGCCAGGCGCGCGAAGTCGGCGTTGGGCCGCTGCACATCGGCGTCGAACAGCTTTTGCCCGCGCTTCCACACCCGCTGCTGGGTGCGCGTGGGGCGAAACGTTGCGACGTCGAGGCGAATTGGCTCGCACGCCTGACAGGCCGGGCATTGGGTGGCATACATAAACGGCCCGGTCCGCCGCTGACCCTCGGCCAGCCGCTCGTCGAACTCCTGGGGTGTGAGCCGCCGCTGTTGCATCTTGAGCGGCAACCGCGCCACCTGTCCCGCGAGATAGGGGCAAGGCTCTGGCTGATCATAAATCGTGATTTCATCAGCACGCGATTGCATGGATCCATTCTACCGCTGACGGCGTCCCCCGCAAAATCGGCACAATCGTAATTATCCGCGACGTCGATTTGGCCGATAAACAGTTGCGCCCGGCAGGGCGCGAGTGCTGGCACTTCTAGCAAGGAAGCTGCTAGCAAGCGAGAAAATCCTGAAAAGGAGCGCTCATCAGCCAATTTTGGCGCATCACGTTTTCTCGACTCGCGTTACAATTCGTCCCGGCACAACCCCGGCTGCGCATGGAAGCAGCAGCCGCGCACGGATGCAAAGGTCAAGCGAATGGATTCTCGGCAGCAACTCGCGCTCTACCGGTCGATGGCGACCGCGCGGCAGTTGGAGACTGTCGAGCAAGACCTGGTAGCCCGTGGCGAAGCCTTCTTTTATGTCTCCAGCGCCGGGCATGAGGCTAATGCGGCCCTCGCGCCGCACCTGGTCGCGGACGATTGGCTCCACTGCCACTACCGCGATAAAGCCCTGCTGATCGCCCGTGGTTTGTCCCCCAAAGCCTTCTTGGATACGCTGCTCTGCAAGCAGGAAGGGCCGTCGGCCGGGCGGCAAATGAGCCCGTTCCTCAGCGACAGCCGTCTGCACATCCTCCCGATGACCACGCCGGTCGCCAACCAATGCCTGCAAGCTTGCGGGGTGGCGACGGCGGTGAAGTCGCAAGCGACCCGGCCGATCGTGCTCTGCGCACTGGGCGATGGTTCGACGCAGCAAGGCGAGTTCTTGGAAGGGGTTGCGGAAGCGGTTCGCAACGAACTGCCTGTCCTGTTTTTGATCGAGAACAATCGCTGGGCCATTTCCACCGCGACCGAAGGACGCACGTTCTTCTCGCTCCCCGGCGGTGCTGCGGACGCACTGTTTGGCCTGCCGATCGAAACAATCGCTGGCCGCGATGTCGCTGGCGCTTTTACGGCGTTTGGCCGGGTCGTCGACCGGATGCGCGTCACGCGGCAGCCGGCGCTTGTGCTTTTAGATGTGGATCGCATTCACAGCCATACGAACGCCGACGATCAAAAGTTGTATCGCACCGCGGAAGAAATTGTCGCCGCCAAAAACGGCGATCCGCTCACACGCTTCCGCGCTGAATTGCTCGCGCGCGGCGTACCCGAAGCAGAACTCGCCGAAATCGATTGCCAGGTCAAAGCCCAGCTTGCCGAACTGGAAGCTGCCGCGCTGCACGGTCCCGAGCCCCAGCCGACGTTTAGCGCGAAGAAGCCGGTGCATGTCGAACTGATGCACCCCGCCCGCGAACATCGTGGCGAAGAAGGGGGCAAGCGCTTGACGATGCGCGAGGCGCTCCGTGACGTGCTGCAACATCACTTGCGCACCGACGAGCGCGTCTCGCTGCTAGGCGAAGACATTGAAGATCCCAAAGGGGACGTGTTTGGCGTCACGCGCGGACTGAGCACGGAGTTTCCCGAGCGCGTGAAGAACTCCGCGCTGACAGAATCGACAATTCTAGGCACCGCGATAGGCCGGGCGCTGGTCGGCGAGCGACCGGTCGCGTTCATTCAGTTCGCGGACTTCCTACCGCCGGCGCTTAACCAGCTCATGTGCGAACTGGGAACCATGTACTGGCGCACGGCGGGTGATTTTCACGCGCCGGTGATTCTGATGATTGCCTGCGGCGGCTATCGTCCCGGTCTGGGTCCATTTCATGCGCAAACGCACGAAGCACTCCTCGCCCACACGCCGGGGATCGACGTCTTCATGCCTTCGACCGCAGCCGATGCGGCCGGCATGCTCAACGCGGCCTTTCATTCTGAACGCCCCACCATCCTGCTCTATCCCAAGAGTTGTCTCAACGATCCGCAGCAGACCACGTCGGCCAATGTCGCGGAGCATTTTGTCCCGATCGGCGCTTCGCGCCGCGTGCGCGCCGGGCGCGATGTGACGCTCGTGGGCTGGGGCAACACGGTGAAACTCTGCGAACAAACGGCCGCGGCGCTGGAAACGGTCGGCGTCGAAGCGGAAGTCCTCGACTTGCGGTCGCTCTCCCCCTGGGACGAGCGGGCGGTGATTGCGTCGGCCGAGAAGACCGCCCGCATGGTCGTGGTGCATGAAGATAACGTCTCGTGCGGCGTGGGGGCGGAGATTCTCGCCGGCGTGGCTGAAAAGGCCCGCGTGCCGGTGGCGATGCGGCGCGTCGCGCGGCCGGACACCTACGTCCCGTGCAACTTTGCGAATCAACTGGAAGTCTTGCCGTCGCTGAAGCGCGTGCTCACAGTCACCGCGGAACTGCTCAACCTTGATCTCTCCTGGCAGCCAGCCGCGCCGGAGGAACAGGGCTTCGCGACGATCGCCGCGATTGGCAGCGGTCCGGCGGATGAGACCGTCATCGTCAGCGAGTGGCGCGTGCAGCCAGGCGACGCGATTGTGCAAGGACAAACCGTCGCACTGCTCGAAGCCACCAAGAGCGTCTTTGAACTTTCCGCTTCCACCAGCGGCACGGTAGAGAAACTGTTCGCCGCGGAAGGGGATACTGTCCCCGTCGGCGCGCCGCTGTTGCGGCTGCAATCGCAAACCAGCAGGGAGCGCCATAAGCCGGTTACGGTGGAGCATCCCGGCACGCCGGTGCTGGTGCGTCGCCCGAGCGAAGTCACCATTCACTTGCCGCGCCGCCACGGCGAGCGGCGGATGTTCGACGTTGGCATTTCGTCGGTCGCGGCCGTCTCCGGCAGTCGCCGCGTGACGAACGATGAATTGCTGGAATCGGCCATGAACCGCACCGAGGCGGACATCCTCCGCCGTACCGGTATCGAAAGCCGCTACTGGGCGACTGGTGACGAGAACGCCGTGAACATGGCTGTCCGCGCGTGCTGGCAACTGCTGGAACGCGAGCAACTCCTCATCGACGACTTGGACCTCGTAATTTGCAGCACGACGAGCCCGACTTCGGTCACGCCGTCGATGGCCTGCCAGGTGCTCTCGGGACTCGCCCGCGGCAAGACCAGCGCCATGCTCCAGGCGTACGACATCAACGCCGCGTGCAGCGGATATTTGTACGCCTTGCAGTCCGGTTACGATTACTTGCAAAGCATGCCGCACGGGCGGGTGCTGGTCGTGACCGCCGAAGTGCTTTCGCCGCTGGTCGATCCGCACGACTTCGACACGGCCATTTTGTTCGGCGACGCCACGAGTGCGACGATCTTATATGGCGAAGCGCATGCGGATCAAGCCAAGGCCCGCGTCCATCGGCCTGACCTTTCCGCCAAAGGCGAGGACGGCAGCACGCTGAGCGTGCCGCTGCTGAACACCGGTTTCATTCAGATGAAGGGGCAGCGCGTCTTTGCCGAAGCGGTCCGTTCGATGATCGCCAGTTTGAACCGCGTCTGCCAGCAACAACAACTGACCGTCGAAAACCTCGATTTGGTCGTGCCGCATCAAGCGAATCAGCGCATCCTGGACGCGATTCAGCATCGCATCCAGCCGCAAGTCTTCAGCAACATTCGCACGCACGGCAACACGTCGTCGAGCAGCATCCCGCTCTGTTTGGCGGAAGTGCTTCCGACACTCACGCCAGGCCAGCGCATCGGCCTCTGCGCCTTCGGCGGCGGCTTCACCTTCGGCGCCGGCATTCTGGAAGCCGCATAGGATCGGACTTCGCCGAAAAACCTGCCAGTGAATGCTCCAAGCTAAAGCTCCAGACTTTTATAGCTGGCATCTCACGCGGTCTTGGCGGCTGTCTGGCGGGCTTTCACGAGAACGCGATATGTCGGCCGTGGGGGCGCCGCAAGATGAAGCAACGCTGAGCGAGCGGTTTGCAAACCGATATCGTGATAACATAACGAAGTTCGGAAGATGCGCTTCTCGACCCTTCCGTTCTCGACTCTTCCGTTAATTACCAAAAGGCTGGCAATGAAAACCACGCTTGCACTTCTGACGACTCTGATCCTGTTCACGACCACCGCCTTCGCTGACAACTTCCAAGCTGTGACTTGCGAAGGAACGTATCCACGCCATCTGCAAGGCGTCTGCACCGACGAGCAGGATGCTGTCTTCTGGTCATTCACGACGAAATTGGTGAAGACCGACCGCCACGGCAAGATCGTGAAGCAGGTGGACGTGGCGAACCACCACGGTGATTTGTGCTTCCACAAAGGCAAGGTTTACGTCGCCTTGAATCTCGGCAAGTTCAACGATCCCAACGGCAACGCCGATTCCTGGGTTTACGTCTACGACGCTGGTGATCTGGCTTTGCTGGCGAAACACAAGACCTCGGAAGTCTTCCACGGTGCAGGCGGCATCGCGTTTCACGACGGCAAGTTCATGGTCGTCGGGGGCCTGCCTGACAACGTGAAGGAAAACTTCGTTTACGAGTACGACCCCGACTTCCAGTTCGTGAAGAAGCACGTCCTCGCCAGCGGCCACACTCACCTGGGTATCCAGACGGCGGCTTTTGCGGATGGTCACTGGTGGTTCGGCTGCTACGGCGATCCTCAGATTCTGCTCAAGGCCGATGCGTCACTGAAGCAGGTTGAGCGGTTCGAGTTCGATTGCAGCTTGGGCATCGTGCCGGTCGGCGAGGGCAAGTTTCTCGTGGCTCGCGGCGAGTTCATCAAGGACAAGGGGTTCACGGGGCGATTGGTACTGGCCGAGGCCGATCAGGAACGTGGATTGAAAGTCGTTGAAAGCCGATGAACCTCACTGCTAACAACATCTTCCATGGCGGTTCCCAGCGGGATCGTGGGATCAAGATAATCGAGGACTTCGGCGTGGAAGGAGCGGTTGCAGGCTTGCGTGGTATTGACTCCTGACGCAAATCCCCTCGAGCGCGGCTGAACGTTCATTGCACGCGGGGATTTCCGACGCTAGAGGGCGCTACGCTGTCGCCGACCGCAATCGGAATCAGCCGGTATTCATACCCCAGGTCGATCAAACATTTCTTCAACAAACCAAACTCCTCGAAGGAGTCGTCAAAGACCGCCAGCGCTACGTAGTGATGCCGCGACGGCAGACTCGCAAGCGCCGCGCGTAACTCCCTCTTAACGGACGCCTCATCCGCGAGTGCGAAGCCAGCATAGGGCTTAGGCGTCAGATGCAACATGAAAAAGCCGTCCTCGAGCACCAGCAGATCATCCGTATTGAGTCCTGTCGGGAGTCCAGCCGAGCCGTAATGATGCACGAAGTAGGCGCGGCCATAACGCACCACGATCGCCACCTCCATTTTGGATGTCGCCTTGGTTTGTGGCAAACTCGCGGAGCGGGTGCGCGCCGCCGTTTCCTTCCCCAAGATCTCTTGCAGCTCCTTCAGCCGTGCTTGCTGCTGCGCCAGATTCTCCTCGCTTTGTGCAAGTTGCTCGCGGAGGCTATTGTTCTGCTGTTGCTCTTGCGCCAGGCGATCGGCCTGGCGCGCCCGTTCTTCGCTAGCCGCGTCGCGCTTCGCGCGCTGCGCCTGCAACGCTTGATGCCGGACCTTGAGCGACTCGTCGGTCAAGGACTCCGCGAAATCATCCTGCAAGGTGGAGACCGCCTGAAGTTGGGATAGCTCGCTGCGCGCGTCGGCGAGTTTGGTCTGCAACTGCAGTAGTTCCGCCTGGCTGGGTTGATCGGCCGTGGTCTGCGTCGGCTGGGTTTGTTCGCTCGTCATGCGGAGCATCAAGACGATCAGGATCGAAAGAAACAGAATGCCGCCAAAAGCATTCGTCACCGTATCCAGCAGCAGATCTAAACTGCTGTCGCTCAGGTCGTGTTGCTGGCGGACCATGCTCGTCCCTTTCGGAAATCACTTTGCAGGCGGCAATACTTCTTGAGTCGCGCCGATCAAGTCGATGCCGACATCGAACCCGGCCTTGAGCAGACGCTCGTCGAGGTCTTTATAGGCTTCAATGCCGGACGGTCGGACGAGCAGGACGAAGTATTCCTGGCTGCTTTGCCGCCGGTTACTCGCCCACTTCAGCAGCGCGGCGACATTGAGTCGCTCGCTGGCGGCCCCGAAGACGATTTGCTCATGCTGGGCATCCGCCGGCGCCGTAACCAAAGCGTTGCCGCGAACATCGACCAGCCAGGCCCGTTTGCCAGACCCGGTTTTTGGGCGATAGATGATGCGTCCCGATTTCTTCAGTTCCGCCAGCTCCTGTTCGACCGCGTCGGCCTCCGCTTGCAAGCGCCTGGCGACCTCGCGCCGCGGTCCTTGAAGTTGCTGCTGCTCGCGGAGTTGCTCGCCTTCGGCCTGCTTCTTTCGCAGCGCGGCGGCGAGTCTGGCCAGGTCTTGTTCGAGCGTCGTCATTTCTCGCGCCAAGTCCGCTTCCTCGCGCTCCGCCGCCGCCGGCGTGAGCCGCGCGACCGACTGGACGGCGTCCGTTTGCTGCGCCAGCGCCGTCTGCAACCGCTCGACCTGCGCCGTCGTGTCCTCCAGCGTTGCGGCGATTTCGGCGGCGACGGCCCGCGTTTGCGCGGTCGGGGACGCTGGCTCTCGCTGCGCTAGCTCGAGCGCCAGAATCAACGTCAGCAAGACCATGATGCCGGTCACCGCTGTAATGATGTCTTGAAACGCAAACAGCGAGAGAGGCGATTCGTGATTGCGGCGGCGCGCCATCAGTCCACCTTCTCAAAAGGCATGATGCGCAAGCGGCCCACGACGTTCCGCAGGCAATACTCCGCGCAAGCGTCCAGGAACTCTTCCTCCGACTTCTTCAAAAAAATCAACAGCATTTGAATGCCCAGCGCCGCGATGAGCGCCACCAACGTGGTCTCAAACGCCGTCGCGAGACCACTCGTGACGCCCCGCAAGGAACTGGCGATTTCACCGATCTCACTCTCGCTCGACAACACCTTGCCAAAGCCGCCGATCGCGTCTGAAAGACCGAGCACCGTGCCGATGAAGCCAAGCACCGGGATCGCCCACACGAAGCCGCGGAGCACAGCATAGCTGGTTTCCATGATCGAGCCTTCATGATCGGCTTGCGAGCGGAGAATGTCATCGACATCCGAGACCCGCCCCAAGTTTCGCAAGTTCGAGAGCGCGATCATGATGCGATTGAAGAGCACGAAATGCTTGGGATCGTCCACGGTCGCATAGACCCGCTCCACCACTTGATCGACGGTCGCCGCCGAGAGCACGAAGTCATGCGCGGGGGGAATAACGTCGTAACGCAGGGCCTGTTGCTGCAACTTCAGCTTCCGCCACTTGATGAGCAGTATCGATAGCGACCAGGATGTCAAAAACACGGCGGCGTACTGCGTCGGCCCGCGGAGCGTGAACATGTTCGAGATGTAGGTGCCTGGAAACAGCGAAAGGGCCGCATAAAAGGCGACCGTCAACACGCTGGCCATGATGATGGTCAGCCAGTTGTTGACGCGCGTAAAGCGCGCGCCGCGGAAGCCCAAGCGTTGTTCAATGTCGCGCCGCGTCCAAGCGAGCGGAACGCTAGCGGCTGGCGTTGGGGACGCTGCAGGTGTCGATGTTAAGCTGGCCACGGGGGCGGGTTCCGATGCATTAAGAGTTTAGAAGCGCGACGAGACCTCGCCGGCGGCGGACAAGACGAAGATGCCGATCACGACCGCGAACGCCAACA
>CAUJKE010000079.1 GCA_963205385.1 Planctomycetota bacterium
CGACCCGCTCGATTTTGCCGGCGATCGTGTGCATATCGACATACGCGCCCGGCTCGGGGCTATTCCAATCGGCCGGCGCGTCGCCGTTTCCCCACAGCACGATGTTGTCCTCGAAGTGGCGCTCGAGTTCGACTTTCGCCAACTTCGGCTTGCCGGAGACGATTTCCTCCTCGAAGTAAAACGTTTCGTCGTAGTCGATCAGGTCGTACAAGATCACAAACGTATTGTTCTCGCGACGTTTGTACTGCCGCGCGACGACGTCGGTGATTTTCTGGTCCTTCAGGACGCGTTTGCAGGTAATATCTGGATCGAGGCCGACGTTCACTTCCACGCGGTCCCCGATCGGCACATACTTCGTTTGCGTGCCGCCTATATAGGCGAGGTCTTTGTTTGCATATTCAAAGAACAAGCGCACGTTGCCGTTGGGGAGGGGCGAAGTGCCAAGGTTTTCCATGTCCGGCAGTTTCTTTTCCTTACCGGCGTCATCCTGCAGTTTTTCGTTTTTGAAACGATAAAACTTGACGAAGTTCGCGCCCCCTTCGCGATCGGTGAGCTTGTAGATGGACTCGAGCGGCACTTCGGCCACCTTCATCGACACCAGCCGCTTGGGCTCGCCGTCCTTGATCTCTTCTCGGCCGGCAATGCTGAACAGGAAATACTCCGAGAGCCCTTGCTTCACGACCTTGGGGGGTTCGGCCGCGCCGCCTCCCAAGCCGCCTGCCGCTGCTTGCGGCAGCGCCTCTGCGACGGCTTTGTGCAGTTCGTCGCGGACTTGTTCGCGTAGCGCCCCCGGGAGTTCGTTGTAAGGCTGCGGCGCTGGGAGTTGTGCGAGTTGCGCAATCTTCTCCACCAGGTTGATATTGCCGACAACGAGCCGTGTCTCGGCATTGTCATACAGCTCGCCGGAGTTGTTCAGCACGCGCACGTAGCCAGTGAGTTGCAGCGAGGTTTCTTCCTGATTCGCAATGCCGACGTAATCCGCGCTCCAGGTGATGCCGGACGTGAAATAGCGAATCTCAATCGGCACTTTGCCGGCCAGTTCGCTGGCGATATTCCACTGCAAGGCGTCGTTGCGGCCGCTCGGAAAGGTCGTATCGAGCAGGTTCACCTGGTCCTGATTGTCGAGAATGCGAAAGTCGATGCTGGTCGGGTCGATGAGCGTGTTGGCCCAGGTGAACTGAATCCGATTCACCCCCTTCTTCAGCGTCAACAGCCGGTGCTCGCGGACCATGGTGATATCTTCGCTGTTGTAAATCGTGAGCTGCGTCCCCTCGCGGCGTGGAATCGTCACGAGATCGACATCGCCAAACAGCGGACGCGCGGCGATTGAAGCACCCCCCACCGCGATGAGGGAGAGAAAATAACGACGAGCAAGCATGAGCGCACCTTCCAATTAGTGAGGAGCGAGGAGAATTGACGCCGAAGTTGCGTGAGGTCGTCGCCAGGCAAAACAATGGACGCCGCAGGCAGTAAAAAAGTTTCGCGGATTCTGGAAGTCGTCCGCCGGCCAGCAAAACAACGCTCGTCTGGACAACTGTTGTCCGGCGGAGTATCGTGCTACGCATGAGTTCCTCTGCACCCCAACCGACCACGCGGCACTTCGACTCGCTCCCGCAGGAAGCGTTCTTGAATCTGTGGCGGACCTACGAACGGCTCAAGGCGTTCGAGGATGAACTGTTCAGCCAGTTCGACCTCACGCCGCAGCAATACAACATCCTGCGCCTCCTCAAGGGGGCGCAACCGGAAGCGCTTCCAACCTTGGCGCTCGCGAGCAAGCTGGTTTCGCAAGCTCCAGATATCACGCGAATGCTGGACAAACTCGAACAGCACGGCTGGATTTCGCGCCATCGCCCGGCGGAGAATCGCCGGCTGGTGCTCGTCAGCATTACCGACGTGGGACTGAAGCTCGTCAAGCAGATCGACAAGCCGCTGCGCGAGTGTCATCAGCGACAGTTGGGGCATCTCTCCGCGAAGCAGTTGACGCAACTCGTCGCCTTGCTGCACGCGGCGCGGGCGCCGCACGAGCCCCCCGACGGTGCCTGGAAATAACGTGTTCTCCATTTCATTGACACACTCCTGACGATGCTTATGCTTCCGCTGATCGTGGCCTCGGTTGATACGGGTATCGAGCAGGTGATGCTCAAGGTGATGCTCCAATTGGTCGTCATCATCGTGGCGGCGCGCATCGGCGCGATTGTCTTTCGCTGGTGCAAGCAACCGGCGGTGGTGGGCGAGATCGCCGCGGGGTTACTGCTTGGACCTTCGTGTTTGGGGTACTTGTTTCCGAATGCGTCGGAGTTCGTGTTCGACCCCGCGTACAATCAAGTGTTCGGCGTGTTGAGCCAACTCGGCTTGATCCTGCTATTGTTCACCATTGGCCTCGAATTCGACTTCGGCCACTTGCGCTGGCATGGCAAAGCGGCGCTCGCGATTTCACTCATGGGAATCTTGTTTCCGTTTGGCTTGGGAATCGGCATGGCTCCGTTCATGCACCCCTATCTGGAGCCAGCCGCCACGGGGAATTCCGTGCCATTTCTTGGCTTCGCGCTCTTCATGGGGATCGCGATGTCGATCACGGCGATTCCGATCTTGGGCCGCATGATGATGGAACTTGGCATCACGCGTACGAAAATCGGCGCGGTGACGATTTCGGCGGCGGCGGTGGATGACGCCTGTGGCTGGATATTGCTCGCAACCGTCTCCAGCATCGTGCAAGCAAATTTCGAGTGGCAAGCGACGCTGCGGATGCTCGGGCTGACGCTCGGCTTCACGGCCCTCATGCTTTACGCCATTCGCCCGCTGCTGAAAAAGTTCATCCGTTGGTCGGCAGCGCGCGACGGCGAGGAGATCGGCTTGAACTCGCTGGCGATTGTCCTCGTGGTGCTGATGCTCTGCGCCATGGCGACCAACTTAATCGGGATCTTTAGCATCTTCGGCGCGTTTATGCTGGGAACGGTCCTCTCCGATGAGCCTGAGTTCCGCGAAGCGCTCGCCCGGCAATTGCGCAACTTTCTGACGGTGTTCCTCTTGCCCATTTTCTTCACCTATACCGGGCTGCGAACCAACATCGGCTCCCTGGCGACGCCGATGCACTGGCTGCTGTTCGCAGGCGTGTTGTTCTCCGCGATCTTCGGAAAGCTGGGCGGCTGCGCCCTGGCCGCGTGGGGCGGCGGCTTCTCGCGCCGTGACGCACTCTGCATCGGCGTGATGATGAACACGCGGGCCTTGATGGAACTGATTGTGATCAATGTCGGCCGGGAACTAGGCGTGATTCCCGACAGCGTCTTTTGTATGCTCGTGTTGATGGCCTTGCTGACGACGATCATGACGACGCCGCTGCTGTTGGTTCTCATGCGCGGGACGGAATTAGAACCGCACATTCTGGAGAGCGGTTTTTTAACGCCCCGCCGCATCGTTGAGAAAGCGCCGGTTGCGGTATGATGCGCAAGACCGTCAGCATCCCTTCCTCCTGCAGCAAAGTTGGTGCGCGATGTCCGACACAGTTCCCGCCAAAATCGGCATAGTCACCGTCTCCGACCGCGCCAGTCGCGGCGAATACGTGGATCGCGGCGGCCCGGCGATTCATGAGTATTTCGCCGCGGTGCTGACTTCCGCCTGGGAGGCCGTGGCGCGTGTGATTCCCGATGAACAACCGCTCGTCGAACAAACGCTGATCGACCTCGCGGATCACGCACGCTGCGCGCTGATCGTCACCACCGGCGGCACCGGCCCCGCACTCCGCGACATCACACCGGAAGCGACCACGGCGGTTTGTCATAAGCTCATGCCTGGCTTCGGCGAACTGATGCGCGCCGTCTCCCTCACCAAAGTCGCCACGGCCATCCTCTCGCGCCAAACCGCCGGCATTCGCGGCCAGTCCCTCATTATCAACTTGCCTGGTCAACCCAAAGCCATCGCCGAATGCCTCGACGCCGTGATGCCTGCCGTGCCGTATTGCCTTGATCTCTTGGATGGGCCGTATTTAACGACGGACGAGAACCGCGTGAAGGCGTTCCGGCCAAAGAAGTGACGGTTGCTCCCACGATTGGCAGGCGTGATAATGGAGTGCGACCAGCGCGAGTTGGCTCAAGGATTAATCGCATGGCGACGACCGTCGAAACGACCTTCACCTATAAAACGCTCGCGGACGCCTTCACCGCGGCGCGCGAGGTTCCGCTCGACCGGATTCGCATGCACCCGCAGCCTGGCACCGCCACGGAACGCGACCTTTTGGAATGGAATGACCAGAAACGTGGATTGTGCGAACTCATTAATGGCATCTTGGTAGAGAAGACCGCCGGCCTCTACGAAGCTGTGATTGCTGGCCATATTGCCACCGAGCTCAATGTCTACGTGCGCGGCAAGAACCTCGGCCTTGTGCTGGGCGCAGGCGGGCCGCTACGTATGTCGCCGGGCCAGATTCGCCTTCCCGACGCGTCCTATTTGTCTTGGGAAAAATTTCCCGGCTGCCGGCTGCCAAGAGAAGCCGTGTGGAGACTGCCTCCCGATCTGGCGGTGGAAGTGCTTAGTCCCAGCAACTCCGACAAAGAAATCGCCCTGAAAATTGAAGAGTACTTCGCCGCGGGGGCGAAGTTGGTGTGGATCATCGATCCGGTCACGCAGACGACCAAAGTCTATCGCTCCACCAGCGACGTGCAGACATTGTCCCGTTCCGAATCGCTCTCCGGAGAAGAGTTGCTGCCCGGCCTGTCGATTCCGCTGGCCCGCATCTTCACCCACAACGCCATCACAGGCGAGCCCTTGCCTGACTGAACGAGATAGCCTCGCCGACGATTGGCTCAGCCCAGCAAATACACCACGGTCGACTTCGGCCCGTGCGCGCCGATCACGAGGGACTGTTCAATATCGGCCGTCTTCGATGGGCCCGCGATGAACGCTCCAAAGCCTGGCGAATCGAAGCTGAGGCGTTCGTACGCCTGGTGCATGTTGCTGAGAATCTGATCGCGCGGCACGACGAACGCCAGGTGCTGGCAAATGAAATAGATCACGCGGTGCTTGACGTTTTCATCCGTCACCCACAGCGCCCCGTTCTCGGCCACCGCGAACTTCGCCGGGAGCACCGCGAACTCGATCGTTTCTGCTTGATGCGGGTCGTCGAGCGCGTCTAAATCCACGTTCGCCCTGGCAATGCCGGGCACCAGCGAGCAAATTTGCCTCGCTTCCACATACAAGTCGTGCTGGTCCAAATCTCGTTGCACGTCTTCGATGCTGTTCGCGACGACCACACGTCCGCCAATCCCGGTCAGCGTTTCCGTATAGTGCTGCTGCGGATCGTCATACACCAGCGGCGCAAAGTCGAGCGGCGGCAATTCGCGCGGCGGCAACTGCTGACGACGAATCGCGGCCAGGATCTGATCTTTGGAACTTGAACTCATGACTTCCCGTTTTTCGCTTGCCGCTGTCGATACAACGCGCGAAAGCTCTGCTTCGGCGCCAGCGGCAACTCACGCTGTTTGCCCCACGCGTTCAAACCGTTGTAAATCATAAACCGCGGCGACCAGCGCAGCGCAAAACGCCCGAGCGACCCGGCCAGGCGATATAGCCACGGGCGACGCAGCACCAGGCTCATCATCCGCATGCTCAGTCGCTTGCTCCACGGCAAATAGCCCCGCACCGCAATCTCGCGCCGCCAGGTGAGGAGCTGATGATGAATGTCGATCTTCACCGGGCAAACATCGTCACAACTGCCGCACAAGCTGCACGCATACGGCAGGCTATAATACGTCTCGGCGTCGCGACTGGGAGCGAGAATCGAGCCGATCGGCCCTGGTATGGTGGATTGATAACTGTGTCCGCCGCTGCGCCGGTACACCGGGCAGGTGTTCATGCACGCGCCGCAGCGGATGCAATTCAGCGAGCGGCGAAACTCGTCGCTTCTGAGGATATCCGTCCGGCCATTATCGACCAGCACAATATGCAACTCGCCGCCGGGGCGCGGGCCATGAAAGTGCGATGAATACGTCGTGATCGGCTGCCCCGTCGCGCTGCGGGCCAACAGTCGCAAGAACACGGCTAAGTGTTTCGCCTGGGGAATCAGCTTCTCGATCCCCAGGCAGGCAATATGCAGCTTCGGCAGCGAGACGCCGAGGTCCGCGTTCCCTTCGTTGGTGCAGACCACAAACCCGCCGGTCTCGGCGACGGCGAAATTCACGCCGGTGATGCCGGCCTCCGCCTCCATGAACGTCTCGCGCAGCTTGCGGCGCGCGGCGCGGGCGAGATAGGTCGGATCGGAGGCTCCCTTTTCCGTGCCGATCTTCTCATGGAACAGTTCGCCAACTTCCTCGCGCTTGATATGAATGGCCGGAAGCACGATATGGCTCGGCGGCTCGTTCCGCAATTGCACAATCCATTCGCCAAGGTCCGTATCCACCACGTCAATCCCGTGCCGATTCAGAAACGGATTGAGGTGGCACTCCTCGGTCAGCATCGACTTACTCTTGGCGGCCTTCTTCACGCCGTGCTGCTGCAAAATGCCGAGCACGATCTCGTTATGCTCGGCGGCGTCCTTGGCGAAATGCACATGCGCGCCCAGCTTTGTCGCCTGACGTTCAAACTGTTCGAGCAACTCGGCCAGGTGCGCGATCGTGTACGCCTTGATGCTGGACGCCGTCTCGCGGAGCGCTTCCCACTCCGGCAGCGAGTTCGCCATGCGATCGCGCTTCTGCCGCACGAACCACAGCGCCTGATCGTGCCACTTCGCCCGCGCGTGATTGGCGACGAACGCGGTAGCGTCATCGGCATGATTGAATTTTTCAGTGGCGGTAGGCATCAGCGGAACTCAGTCTCAACGGGTTACGGCGTCATCGCCTCCGCCAAAATCTCCGCGATATGCATCACGCGGAGCGGCTTCTTCTGGCGGCGAATCAGCCCTTCCAGGTGCATCAAACAACTCATGTCGCTGGCGGTGATGATCTCCGAGCCGGCCGTTTCATGATCGGCGACGCGGTCGAGCCCCATCATGCAGGAGACCGCCTCTTCATTGACCGCGAACGTCCCGCCAAAGCCGCAGCATTCATCCACGCGCGAAAGCTCGGCGAACGAGATGCCGTTGAGTCCCGCCAACAACTGCCGCGATTTATTATACGCGGGGCCAACCGTCTCGCTGCCCTTGCCCAGCCGCAACTCGCGCAGGCCATGGCAACTGTTGTGCAGCCCCACCTTATGCGGGAATTTGCCCCCGAGCTGGTCGATCTTCAGCACGTCCACCAAAAACTCGCAAAGTTCAAACACGCGGTGCTTGAACGGCTCAAACGCCGGCTCGCTCTGAAAATAGTCGTCGTAATGGGTCCGCACCATCGACGTGCAACTCCCCGACGGGCAGACGACATATTCGTAATCGCGAAAAATCTCGAAGAACCGGTGGGCCAGCGGCGCAGCCTGGTCGGTGCAGCCGGTATTGGCCATCGGCTGGCCGCAACACGTTTGCGCCGTCGGATAATCCACCTCCACTCCCAACCGCTCCAGCACCGTGACGGTCGCCAGCCCCACCTGCGGGTAAAACTGATCGATATAACAGGGAATAAAGAGACCGACGCGAGGCATGGCGAACGTTGGTTCGAGGGAAGGGCTTTTTACCCAGTATAAAGGAACCGCGGCCTAACGCGAGGCGTCAGTGAGAACAGTTTCCCGCGGCATCGTCGGCGAGCAACATTAGTAATTTGTCATTCCCTCGCGGAAACTCGTAATCGCCCAAGCGCTTGCGCTCGACCCACATGAACGGTGCGCGAGGCTGGGCTTCGTCGCCAATCACGCGGCAGCGAAAGAAATGCAGGCGCACTTTGTCGTGCGGGTATGCGTGGGTATGCGTGGGATATTCGCTGAGCACTTCAATTGCGAGCCCGGCTTCTTCCGCGCACTCGCGCACGGCGGCCTCCGCAGGCGATTCGCCGGGTTCGACTTTGCCGCCGGGGAATTCCCACAGTCCGGCGAGCGCCACGTTGGGAGGGCGCTGGCCGATGAGCAGTCGCCCGTTATGTTCGACCACGGCAATCGCGATGTCGGTGGGCATAGTCGGCATCCCGCTCCGCGAGATGAACGCCTCACGCGGAGCGTGAGATCTACGTTGCTGGCTGCGCCGCGGCCAGCTTATCCAACAACCGCCCCGGCGAGCCCATGATGTTGTAGCCGCCGTCGACGTGCAGGATTTCGCCGCTGATGCCGTTGGAATACGGGCTGAGCATGAACGCGCCGACGCGTCCCACTTCGTCGTGCGTGATGTTCCGTCCCAGCGGCGCGATTTGACTATAAAGCCAGATCATGTCTTTCGCTCCCACGGCGCTGCTCGCCAGCGTCTTGAGCGGGCCAGCGCTAATCGCGTTAACGCGCACCCCCTGGGGGCCCAAGTCGTACGCGGCGTACTTCACGCTCGCATCGAGCGCCGCCTTGCAAATGCCCATCACGTTGTAACCAGGCAAACACTTTTCGCCGCCGAAGTAGGTCATCGTCAGCACCGCGGATTCAGGCGCGAGCAAATCCTTGGCGGCGTTGCAAACGGCCAAGAAGCTGTAGGCGCTAATATCCATCGCCAGCTTGAAGCCTTCGCGGCTCGTGGCGATCGTTTCGTTCTTGAGGTCGTCGAGCGTGGCGAACGCGATTGAGTGGAGCACGAAGTCGAGCTGTCCCAGTTCGTCCTTCGCCGTGCTCATGAAGGCCGCGATGTCCTCGTCCTTCTGCACGTCCAAGGGAGCGACGAACTTGGCAAGCTCGGGATTGGGGTGCTTCTCGATGCACTTCTTCACGCGGCCGGAGTTCTTCTTCCGATTGTCGCCGTCCGGCAAGTGCGAAAAGCCGCACACGCCTCCGGCGGCCATGATCTCGCTGGCAATCGCCCACGCAATCGAAGCCTCGTTCGCCACGCCTAGTATCAACCCCTTTTTTCCCTCGAACATTCCCATCACCGGCTCCTCAGTCACACGCCACTTCGGCAGAATCGTCAAAGGGGCGAGTCTAACACAGGGGTAGGACACGCTTCTAGGCTGTCAGTGCAGTAGATGTCATGAAGTAGGACACGCTACTAGCTTGCGTTTGAACCGCGAACCGGCCGGAAGCGTATCCTGCCTGCACATCGAATCGACGACACTTGCACCGCCCGGCTGTATCAAATACGCTACACTTACTCCCACCTCCTCTTGCAAGTGCTGGTCCGCCAAGGAGTTGCTACCGATGCCCAAAACCGAAACCGGCTCGCTCTCCGCCCAACTCCTGAACTTGGCCAGCCACACCCCCACTACAGCGTTGTTCCTGGAACAAGCCTTGAAAGCGGTCCGCGCCGTCGCCAAGGCGGACTTCGCCGCTGTTTTTCGGGGAGAAAGAGGCCGCTGGCGGACGCTCGGCATGGCCGGCGCGGAGCAAACTTTGCCGACGGAACTTCTGGCGGACGTTCTCGACCGCGAAGGCCCCGTCTCCCGCCTTCCCTGGCATCTCGCCCCCCTTCAGCCCCGCGCCGCTAGTGGCGAAATCCTGGCCCTGTATTGCGCGGCGCCACCCCCGATTCCGCTGGAAGAACTCTCCGCCGTCCTCAGCGCCGCGCTCGAAGTCGTCCGCGGCCGCCAACGCCGGGAGCGCCGCATCGAACGCCTGGAAGCGATTCTGGCGATCGCGGCCCAGTGGCGGCAGACGCTCGATTTGACCGAACTGCTCACGCAAATGGCCGAAGCCTCCACGCGCCTCTTAAACGCCGAGCGGGCGAGCATCTTCCTGTGGGACAAACCCAACAAGCAACTCGTCGGCCGCCCAGCGCTGGGCGTTGAAGGGGGCGAGCTCCGCATCGGCGAAGAGGTTGGAATCGTCGGGCAGGTGGTCAAGACCGGCGAGACGCGCCGCGTCGATGCGGACGAAGGCCAACAAGACATTGATCGCTCCGTCGATAAAAAACTGAAGTTCGAAACCCGCACGCTCCTCTGCGTGCCACTCCGCGGGCACGATGGCGAACTGTTCGGCGCGTTCGAGATGATTAACAAAGTCAAAGGTAACTTTACCGATGACGACCTGGCCGCGCTCCTCGAACTGGCCAGCCACGCCGCGCTGGCGCTCGAACAAACGCAGGAGTATTCGCAACTGCTCAAGAGCCGCAATCAACTAGCCGATCAAGCGGCGGAAGGGGTCGAGATGATCGGCGAGTGCGCCGCGATTGGCGCTCTCCGCTCGACCATTCGCCGGATCGCCGCGACCGACCTGGCCGTGCTGATCCTCGGCGAGAACGGCACCGGCAAGGATGTCCTCGCCCGCCTGGCGCACGTCCTTAGCAACCGCCGGCAAGAGCCGTTCATCGCCGTGAACTGCGCCGCGATTGCCGAAACGCTGCTCGAAAGCGAGCTCTTCGGCCATGAAAAAGGCGCCTTCACCGATGCCCAAGACACCCGCGCCGGCAAGTTTGAACTGGCCGATGGCGGCACCATTTTCCTCGACGAAATCGGCGACATGAGCCTTAGCGGTCAGGCCAAACTGTTGCGTGTGCTCGAAGAGAAAACCGTCGTCCGCGTCGGCGGTTCGCTGCCGATCAAGACCGACGCCCGCGTCATCGCCGCGACCAATCAAAACCTGGCCGATTTGGTGCGGCAGAAGAAGTTTCGCGAGGATTTATACTTTCGTCTGAACGTGGTCACGCTCGACATGCCGCCGCTGCGCGAGCGCGGGGAGGACATCGTCCTGTTGGCCGAGCACTTCCTCCAAGGCTTCGCGAAGAAAGCCCGCCGCAAGCCGCCCAAGTTCACCGCCGCCGCGAAGAAGCGGCTCCTCATGCACACCTGGCCCGGCAACGTCCGCGAGTTGCGCAACCTGATGGAACGCCTGGCCTACCTTTCGACCGAAGACAAGCTCGACGCCGACGATCTCTCCTTCATCCTCTCGCCTGGCAAAGACCCCAGCGGCGCCATCGACGACAACCTCCCCCTCACCGACGCCACGCAACGTTTTCAAACGCACTACATCCAGCGTCACGTGCAAATGTCCCGCGGCAACATGACCGAAGCCGCCGAACGGCTAGGCCTGCATCGCTCGAATTTGTATCGAAAGATGCGCCAGTTGGGAATGGACACCGCGGAGGATTGAGCTATTCCAATGATTGAACGCCCACACACACGGGATCGAAAGTTTGCAGGTCTGAGTGGACAGCGAACAACGCCTGGCAAGCTGGGGAATTAGGGTTGGGGCTCAATGATATCGACCCGCTGCCCCTGTTGCAGAGAGTCTGCACGAGTGAGCACGACGGTTTGGCTAGCGTCGAGGCCGGACGCGATTTCAACTTCGTCACCGCTGCGCAGGCCAAGGGTGATGGCTTGTCGATGGATCGTTCCGGATTCGACGCGGCAGCAATAGACGTTCGCGCCGTCGCGGACAATGGCGGTGATCGGCAGGACGAGTACATCGTTCCGCTGATCCAGGAGAATTGTGGCCGTCGCATACATTCCTGGACGCAGCCTTCCGCCCGAATTCGGAATGTCGATCTCGGTATGCAGCGAGCGATTGGATGTATCGAGCGACCAACTCGTGCGGGTGACGTTGGCATCGAACTCCTTGCCGCCGAGGGATTGGACACGCACGACGGTGGAGTCTGCCTCAGCGCCGCTGTCAACCAGCGACGCTTCCATCTCCGGGACATCGACCAGGATGCGGACTTTGTCGGTGCGAGCCACGACCATCAATGGCGTTGTCGTGCCGCTATTCGCAGGATGCACGTAGTACCCGGTGCTGACTCCGCGGCGAGTCACGACGCCGTCAAATGGCGCTTTGATTTCGGCGTAGCCCAGCATCGTCGTGGCATATGCCAGGTTGGCCTGCGTAACGCGCTCCTTTGCATGGGCCGCCACGAGATCGGCCTCCGCCTTGTGGGCGTTGGCCTCGGCTTCGCTCACGCCGGCTTGGGCGGCATGCACATTGGCGGCCGCCTCTTGGCGGGCTGCGTCTGAGGCGCGGAATTGATTGAGCGTCTCATCCACGAGTTTCGGAGTGACAGAGCCCTTTGCCGCCAGTTCCTTGATCCTGTCGTGTTCTGATTTCCAACGGTTAAACTCCCCTTCGGCGCGGCCGATGCCCGCTTCCGCCTGACTCACACGCGCCCGGGCCGTGTCGGTCATGGCCTCGGCGGCTTGCACGGCTGCTTCGGCTTGTTTCACTTCCGCCTGGGCCTGTGCGACAAGTGCTTCCTTTTGCGTTATTTCATCCTTCATCTCCGGAACCGAAAGTCTTACGAGAATCTGATCTTTCTTTACCAAATCGCCAATGTCCACGATCACGTCCTGGACATAGCCCGCGACCTTGGGATAGAGCGGGGTTTCTTCAAACGCTTCGATGCGGCCGGGTTGGGTGGTATAGAGCTTCAAAGTCTTGCGCTGGGGATGCCCAGCCATAACGCGGTCGGCGGTCGGCGCGGTATTTGGCTCTGTGCCGGGCGAAGTTTGCGCCACCGTCGGCTGGCTGCAGCCGCTGGCCGCCAGCAGCAATGCCCAGACCACGGCAACGCTCGTCAATGAGAAGAGTCGTTTCACGCAATGTCTCCTGTGTGAGCAGCGACAGCGGATATTGCTCCGGCCGGTGCGTAATATGGACTTTTGGGATCGGACGGATCGAGGGAGGCCGAAGCAGTGCTGGCCCGCCGCTGGAAAAGTGCGAACATGCTGGGAAGTACGAATAAAGTCGCCAGGGTCGCAGCGATCAATCCGCCAATGACAGCCCGGCCAAGTGGCGCGTTTTGTTGCCCCGCCTCGCCCAATGCCAAGGCCATCGGAAGCATGCCTGCGATCATCGCGCAACTGGTCATGAGAATTGCCCGCAAGCGGCTGCCGGCTCCTTCAACTGCGGCCTGATTCGCCGGCATGCCCTCTTTTCGCAAGTTCTCGGCAAAAGTGACCAGTAGAATTGCATTCGCCATCGCCACGCCGATCGCCATAATCGACCCGATGAACGATTGAATGTTGAGCGTCGTCCCGGTGAGGTACAGCATCATTACCACGCCGGCAACAACGGCGGGAGCGGTTGAGACCGTGACTAGCGACAAACGCACGGACTGGAAGTTTGCCGCCAGCAGAAGAAAGACGACGACGACCGCTAGCCCCAATCCGATGGTAAGACCGTTTTGCATTTCCCGCATCGGTGGAATTTGACCGCGAACTTCCACCTGACTACCGCGCGGAGGTTCTCCAGCCCGCTGGAGAGCCTCATCTAACTGCTGAGAAACTGTTCCCAAGTCCGTCCCTGCGATGTTGGCGGTCAGACTGACTTGACGACGCATATTGTATCGGTCGTACTGGCCCGGCATTGTTCCTGGTTCGATATCGGCGACATCACGAATCAGCACTTGCCCAAACTCGGTCTGCTTCAGGGGGATCCGTCCCAGGTCATCAGCCGAGTTGATGGTTTGAATATCGTATGGGTCGCGAACAATACGGCGCGGAATCTCCACTTGCACCTGGTAGGCAATTCCGCTTTTAGGATCGGCCCAGAAGTTGGGGACGACGAAGCGACTGGATGAAGTCGCGGTCACCAGCGAGCGAGACACGTCGGCTGGAGTGAGCCCTGCCAGTCCAGCCTTCTCGCGATTGACATTCACGGCGATGGTCGGATAGGCCAATGATTGTGCATACTGCAAATCCCGGAGCGAAGGAATTGTGGATAGTTCCGCGAACAGCTTTTCGGCGTAGACTCGGTTTTCGGCAAAGTTCGGGCCGCTGACGGCGACTTCCACAGGAGTCGGCGAACCGAAGCTCATGACGTCGTTCACAATATCGCTCGGCTCGAACGACACCCGCAGTTCAGGCAGTTCCTGATGGAAACGATTGCGCAGAGCTTCTTTGAGATCTTCAACCTCGATCCCGCTATCCTTGTTCAACCCCACGTAAAGAATCGTTTCCTCCGGCCCACGCGACCACTGAAATACACCGTTGATCGGGTAACTCGACGGAATCGCTCCGACATAACCCAAGGTGAGTTCAACGTTCTTCGCCCCGACTTCGTCTTCGATGAGCTTAAGGGCTGACTTGGCGTACTCCTCGCTGCGCCCGATATGCGTGCCGTCCGGCGCCCTGAGCCGTAAGCGAAACTGCCCCGCATTGATTACCGGGAAGATATCACGCCCCAATTGAAGGCCTGCTCCGGCAATGATGCCGACACTCGCCAGCAAATAGACGGCGATCACCGCGAATCGCAGGCGAACGAATTTATCAAGCGTCCATTGATAGCCGCGCCTCATGCGATCGGAAAAAGTCACTCGCGATGTTTCGTGTTCGTGGGCGTCGCGCCGTAACAGCCAGACGCACATCACGGGGACAAACGTGCTGGAGAGGATGTAGGAGGCCAGCATCGAAAAGCCGACAGCCAGTGACAATGGCACGAACAGCCCTTGGGCCGCCCCCTTCATGAAGAACGAAGAGACGAACACCGCCAGAATGCACAGCATGGCCAGCAAACGGGGTACGGCTGTTTCCGCCGACCCATCGCGGACCGCCACGGCGATTGGCTTGCCCTGCTGCAGATGCGCGTGAATATTTTCAATCGCGACCGTTGCCTCGTCCACCAGAATGCCGATGGCTAAGGCCAGGCCTCCCAACGTCATGAGGTTGATCGTTTGGCCGGTCAGCCACAGGGCCGCGATGGCGGCCATCAGGGCGAGAGGAATGTTGAGCACCACTACGAGCGAACTGCGCCAGTCGCGTAGAAACACAAGAATCATCAGCCCGACCAGCACGGCGCCCAGAAGTCCTTCGGTGACGACCCCGGCCACCGCTCGCGTCACATACGGGGACTGGTCGAACTCGAAGTCGACTTTAATGTCGGGCGGCAGGACCGCCTGCATGTTAGGCAGCGCCTTCTTGATGTTGTTAATAACGCTGAGCGTAGAGGCTTCCGCTCGCTTGGTGGCCAGGATGTAGACCGCTCGCCGCCCGTCCGCCAGTGCGTAGCCGGTGGGCGCGTCCATGAAGTCGCTCACCGACCCCACGTCTCGCAAATAAACCTGGTGCTCTCCGGTGCGGATTGGAATGGTCTCCAGTTCGGAGACTTGTCGAACGACCGAATTGACCGGAACGATCGGGTACTTGTCTCCCACCGGAATATTGCCGGACGGACTAATCGTGTTGCCCTGGGTGAGCCCGCGAATCACCTCTTCAGGCGACATTTCGTAGGCCTCCAGCCGCTGAGGGTCCACCGTCACGACGACCGTGCGTTGAGCACCGCCAAATGGCGGCGGAGCGGACACGCCCGGCAGGCTGGCAAACATCGGCCGCACTCGGAACAGCGCTAAGTCCTGAATCTCGGCGATGCTTCGCGTCTCGCTGGAAAGCACCAGATAACCTACCGGCACACTCCCCGTGTCGAATCGCATCACGAAGGGGGACACTGTTCCCGGCGGCATGAAGGCTTGAGAGCGGTTGACGTAATTGATTGTTTCGGCCATCGCCTGGGCCATATTTGTGCCTGGATGAAAATGCAATTTCATCAAGGCCATGCCCTGGATGTTCCGGGATTCGACGTGATGAATGCCGCTGATGTACAGGAAGTGGTACTCGTAATAATTTGTCAGGAAACCTTCCATCTGCGCTGGATCCATGCCGCCGTAGGGCTGGCATACATAGATCACCGGCAGGTTCAGACTGGGGAAGATGTCCACCTCCATGCCTTGAGGCAGCCCCTCCGGGTACGGCAGCCCAAACTGCTCGCTGACCGAACCCCCAATGGCGATGAAGCTACAAAGGGCAATGGCCAGAATGATCACTATCACCGTCAACGGGCGGCGCATGGCCGACAGGATCAATTGCATGTTATTAGGTTCCCTCTCGAGTCGGACCAGCGCGCTAGAACTCGTTGGCAAACTCTGCAGTATAGGCAAGCATGATCAATGGCAGGGGTTAATTCAATTAACGGCTAATTAGAATTGGCAAATCAGGGACCGGTTTCGCAACCAGGACGCGAGCTTCTCGATCCGCTGAACATCTTCGCAAATCGTTTAATACAAACGACTTACGAAAAACCACCTCCCTTGTTGCCGCATCACCCGTGACGGTTGCAGGCGTGCTGCCGCCCGCACAACCGTCATATTCGTTGAATTCGGAAAAGGCATTTCGCCGATCTCTAAGAGAATACGCGGAATATCTTCAGTGCGACGAGTGCGGGTACCGGGTGCGATGTCTTGATGGGGAGCAACTGATGATTGTTGAGTGCTTCAAATCGCACGTCTCGAAGCTCGTAATTGTGGCCGTTCTTGCCGTCGCCGGATGTTCGTCGGCGGAACATCGACGGGCATCCATCTTGTCCTCCCCCGTCGTGCCCGATGCTCGTCCGGGCCAACAACGCATCCAACTCACCACGGGCGAGGAGACTTTGCGGCAGCCTCCGCAGTTGCTCCCATCACAGACCGATTTACGAGACGGCGCTGAGAGTGAAACAGCGATCACAACCACGGAACGCCTGGCGCCGCCAATGCCTGAACTGGCGTCGGATCCGCCTGGAACCGTCGATGCCGCGGCTGACGCCAGCCTTTTTCCGAATCAAGTTCCGATCGATCTTGCCTCAGCGCTCCAGGTCACCGCCGGGCAGAACCCTCAAGTCGGATTCGCACGGCAGCGCATTCAGGAAGCGTATGCCCAACTTCAATTGGCGGAGGTGCTTTGGGTGCCGTCGCTGCGTGCAGGCGTCAATTACAACAAGCATGATGGGGTGATTCAGGACGTCGCAGGCAACATGGTCACCAATAGTCGCAGCTCGGTCTATTCCGGTTTGGGAGCGCAAGCCATCGGTGCGGGCTCGCCGGCCGTGCCGGGCCTGGTGATGAACTTTCACTTGCGAGACGCCATCTTCGCGCCGCGCATCGCAGAGCAGGCCCTCGGAGCGCGGCGGCAGGCGAGCCGGACAGCCACGAATGACACATTATTGGAAACGGGACTGCGATATATGGATCTCCTGGAAGCGCTTCAGGTTCTCGCAGTCGCACAACAATCCCTCGCAAACGCCGAACAACTGACTGAACTAACCAAATCATTTGCAGATAGCGGCCAAGGCCTGCAGGCAGACGCCGACCGCGCATTGGCCGAGTTGTCCACTCGACAGATTGAAGTCCGCCGCGCCGTCGAGAATGTTCGCGTCGCTTCGGTCCGCCTGGCCCGCGTGCTGAGCCAGCAGGATTATTCGGTAACACTCGTCCCTCAGGAGCCAGCTCTCGTTCCCATCGATTTGGTTGTTCCCTCAAGTGAAATATCGGAGCTCATCGCCACCGGACTCGCCAACCGGCCGGAACTGGCTGAGAGTCGTTACCTGGTTGGCGAAGCGGTCGAGCGGCTACGTCGCGAACGCCACGCGCCCCTGGTTCCCAGCGTCCTCCTCGGCCTCAGCTATGGAGGAAACGGAGGCAGCCCGACTAGCACGATCACCGGCTTCGATGATCGCGTTGACTTCGATGCCGTTGCCTATTGGGAAGTGCGAAATCTTGGCTTTGGCGAGCGCTACGCGAGAAATGGCTCGCAGTCGCAAGTGGCGCAAGCCCGTTGGCGTCAAGTGCAGGTCATGGACCAGGTTGCCAGCGACGTTGCAGAGGCCCACGCACAGGTAGAATCTCGGCAATCCCAGATCAAACTGGCCGAAGCCGGAATCACTGCCGCTAAGGATTCTTACCGCAGGAACTCCGAGCGAATTCGCGATGGCCAGGGGCTGCCGATCGAAACGCTGCAATCCATTCAGGCGCTCGATCAGGCACACCGGCAGTACGTTCGCGCCGTAGCGGATTACAACCGTGCGCAATTCGAACTACAACGCGCTCTTGGATGGCCAATCCAATAACAACAGTCCGCCCATCCAACGCATCACCCTCAGAGGAACGAACCGCGGGCCGCCATCCGCGAGCTTGACACAGGCGTTCGACGCCCAGGACGCTTTGAACCGGCGCCGCTGCGTCGCCCAATCTCATTTCTCATGCGGAGCGTTGTATTGCTGCCGATCTAGTAACTGGTGTTTCAGGCTCTTGATGTCGACCGTCATGGGCCCGCGTCGTTGCAGGGTCAACAGGATGTAGGTGTCTTCCCCGGCGAGAAACTTGGATTGCGGATCGGGATATTGATCGCCACGGCCGTTCAGGGATGTGTTGTAGTACGGAAAGTGGTCCACTTCGGCCCGTTCTGCAAAGTAGCCGAATCCGGTCACGCAGCATGTGCCCCGCCGAAACAGATCATGCCAGCGGCCCTTGGCCTGATTGCGGATGGAGGCGTTCCGCTCGTTGTAAAGAGTGACCACAAAGTCCGATGGCTTCTGCATCCGTTCTTCGTACCATCTGAATTGCTCGGAATCCTCATCGAACGCGTGGCATGTCTGCCACGTTGTGCCGAAGTCAGAGATGTGGTTGAGATCCAAGGCGACGAAACGCACTCCGAAGTTGGGCACCTCAAAATGCCACTTCCATTCATCATCTGGCAACTCGAAGAAGCGGCGAAATGCGGTGGCATCCACATCATACACGGCTTCTGCCGGTGGGCGATTCCCTCGGGGGCGAATCTCGCGGTCGTGATTGCCCAGTACCGGCATGAAGGGGGCCGAACGGAACAGCTTGGGATAGGCGTCGATGAGCTCAGCATACGGCTGGATGCAGTCCTTTTTGCCAGTTCCGCACGTCTGCCAGAGGTTGCTGATGTTATCGCCCGCGGTTAGCAGCAAATGCGGGTCGTCTTTCTGGATCGCGGAAAGATCCGGCCGGCCTTGCCAATCAGCCACGATCGCAACACGCAACACATCCGTGGGATAAGCCTTGAAAGCGGCGTCTTCGGACCGCTGCTCTCCGCTACTCACAGCGTAGTGGTATGTTGTGTCACTCTCGGATAAGGGAATCTCGACGTGATGCAGCGTGCGATCGCCCTCGACTCGCACTTGATGGCCGTAATCCGTCGTCGTGCCAAAGTGGACCACTGAATCGCCTGGCTGCGTTGTGGTCCAACTGACGACCAGTTTGCTGGGATCGTGGGTGCGGTGCGTCAGCCAGACCCGCTCGACCTGGGCGAACGCGGATGAACCGAGCAAAAGGAAAAGCAGAACGACTGTCGGGCAGGCTGTTTTCATGGCGTCATCATTCATTGCTGCGGCATTGGGAAAGTCTGGGGAGCGAACAATGAACATTGTACTCCGCCCAATCCTTTAGCTCACCAACTTTCTCACCATCGGGACGAGCCCGAAGGGGTCGCGGGATGGCAGGGCGGGAAGTGCGTGTGCGGGGCCTAATAATCGACGCTGATGGTGGAGAGGATGGATTTACCACGAAGCCACAAAGGCACGAAGGAAAGGCAAGATAAGACAAGACATGGTGAGATGCAGAAATAAGGCAGAAACAAGTTCTTTCCAGCCCGTCAATGCTATTTCGATTGATACTTCCTTACATCTTACGAATTATTTCTTACCTCTCTTAGCCTTCTCTCTTATTCGTGTCTTTGTGTGTTAGAGGTAAATTCATCTTTCCCCAGCGGCAAACAACAGATTATCCCTGTCCCACTTCCGTTCTTTTCGTTGCGTGTGACGCCGTCGCGCTCGTTTTCCGCACCGCGCCGCGTGGGAATTTAGTGGCAGGCGCGGTTCGCGTCGCTTATAAAACAGCTTGGGGGAATTGCTTCCTAACCACGACCGCGGCACCCAGGCATTTTATAAACCGGGAAGGGATCATCATGGGCGACAACCAACACCATGTGGATGGCACGCGACGCGAGTTCTTACAGACGGCCAGCGCTGGAACCGCGGCGGTGGTGGCCAGCCATGCACTGACGCTGGGCGCCGCGGAAGAGCAGCCGTTGCCGCAGCGCGACTTTGGAAAAACCGGCGTGCAAGTTCCAATCATTGGTGTCGGCACCGCGCCTGCGGGTCAGCGGCCGCGCCAGGAAGCGGCCAGGTTCTATGCGGATTGTCTGGATGCAGGCGTGAACTATCTCGATACAGCGCCTGAGTTTGCCGGCTACGGCGTGGCGCAGGCTGCAGTGGGAGACGTGCTCAAGACGCGCCGCAAGGAAGCGTTCGTGGTCACGAAATGCTGGGAGCCGGACGGCGAGAAGGCGCTCAAACTGCTGCGCGATAATCTCAAGGAGTTGCAGACCGATCATGCGGATCTGGTCTACGCCCACTCGATCGGTTCGGACAAGATGGATCCGCGCACCGTCGGTGGTCCGCAGGGCGTCATGAAAGCGCTGCAGAAAGCCCAGCGGGACGGTTTGACACGGTTCATCGGCGTGAGCGGCCACAATCGGCCTGAGCGATTTCTCGACATCATGAAGGACTTTGAGCTTCAAGCCATGATGACGGCCGTGAGTTATGTTGCGCGGCACATTTACGATTTCGAGGAGAAGGTCTGGCCGGAAGCGCAGCGGCGCGGCATCGCCTTGGTGGCGATGAAGGTTTACGGCGGCGGTTCGAAGCCGCGAGGGGGAAGAATCACCGGCGCAGACGTCTTCGATGCGTTTCGCTACGCACAGAGCCTGCCGCAAATTTCCACCGTCGTGGTCGGCATGTATGACGACCGCGAACTCGCGGAAAACATCCGCTTCGCCAAGACGTATAAACCGCTCAACAAGCAGGAACTCGAAGACCTGACGGCGCGCGGCAAACGCCAATCCGACGACTGGGGCACGCCGTATGGCGCCGTCAACTGACAGCGACGTTTGCTAAGCGTGTTTGCTAAGCGTGGTAGTGCAAACTCTCCGGCAGGAACGGATCGTGAACAGGCACCGGCGGGGCCGACGCGAACGAGCGCGCGAGCAAGAGCGGCGCCGCGGTTACGACGCACGCGATCGCGGCGAGTTCCCAGATCCCAAACGCCGGCGTGTCGCCGAGCGTCGAGGGAAAGATCATCAACCACACATCGACCCAGCGGCCGACGAGAATCAACACCGCCACCCTCAGCATCACGCTCCGGCTCCGCTTCGACGGGCGAGGCAAGAGAATAAAGAACGGCGCGAGCCAGTTCAACACGAGCGACGCCACGACGACCGGTCCCCAAGGTCCGATGGTGCGCGTGACAAAGTGCGAGGTCTCTTCCGGAATGTTCGCGTACCAAATCAACATGTACTGGCTGAACCAGATATACATCCAAAAGCAGCTAAAGCTGAGCAGCAGCTTTCCTAAATCGTGCAGGTGTTCGGTGGTGAACACGCCGTGCAGCGGGCGACCGGGCGCACTGAGCACAATGCAGAGGATCACGATCACCGCGAGCGTCGCGACCATCATGCCGGCGAAGTTGTAGATGCCCCAGATCGTGCTGTACCACATCGGATCGAGAGCCATGAGCCAATCCACACTCGCGAGTGAAAAGGTAATCGCATACACCGCGAGAAAAATCGCGGCCAGGCGGACATTGCCGGTGTGTTGCTGCACGTTCACAGGGGCCGTGTCCTGCTTTCGCGAACGATAGACGAGCAGCGCTCCCAGCACGCTCCAGATGATGACGTAAGCCGCGGAGCGAGCGAACCAGAACATCGGTGTGAGCCAGAACTGCTTGAACCAGAACGTGCCTACGTCCCCATGCGGATGCCAGGCGTAGTATTGCGCGCCCAAGGCAAGGACGACCAAAAGCGCGCCGCCGGTGAGCGGCACGATCATCGCCATCGCCTCGGGAACGCGGCGAAAGGCCACGTGCCAACCGGCGCCTGTGATGAGGGCGAGCGCCAGGAACAGCGTTCCTCCCAGGCCGATTGTGAGCAAGAATAGCGCCGCCGCCAACAAATTGCTCCACGCGCGCTCGGGGGCGAAATACAACCCACTCGCCAGGATCGCGAGGCTCACGACACTCACGACACTCAGGCTGCGCCGCGCGGCGGCGGAAAGGGATGGGCTCTGTGGCATCGGGCGAACTCCTACTGTGGATCGGCAATTCAATAGCTGGGGGGATCATGCAAAGCGGGCGCTCGACGTCTGCCGCACTGGGAGCATTGCAACCTCGGAAATGCCTCATGCAGAACGTGAGATAAACTCGCAGCGCAAGCAAAGCCAAGGCGACTTCGGCTACATTTCGTCAGGCGCATCAGGCTTCACCTCGGCTGGATTCAGTTTGGGGGGCGATGCGTCTGGCGGCGTCGCTGGAGGCTCCGTCGGCTCGGTGGCCGCGGGAGTATCAGCATCGGGTTCAGTCGTAGCGGGTGGTGTTGGTTCAGACGACGGCGTTGGTTCAGGGGATGGCGTTGGTTCAGGCGGCGGCGCTGTGTCAATTGGCGGCGCTGTTGCTTCAGGTGGTGCGGGTGCTTTGGCTTGCATGTCGCGGATATAGTTGATGACATCCCAGCGGCGCTGGGGCGTGAGTTGCGCGGCGAACTGCGGCATGGTCGCCTGACCGAACGTCAGGATGTGGAATAGTTGCCCGTCCTTCATCTGCCGTGACTTGCCGGTCAAGAGCGAAGGGGGAGGCGGAAAGCCGCGTTTGGCGACCGGCCCATCGCCGAGTCCGGTCGCTCCGTGGCAAGGGGTGCAAGAGACGCGAAACGACTCGCCGCCTCGCAGGATCGACGCTTGCAACTGCGCGGCCGCTTCGGGGGAATCATCCTGGTGATAGGGATTGATGAGTTCTTCGCCGGCGCGCAGGGCGTCTTCCATGGTCGCCTCGAAGTGCAACGGCAGTTGGCCGCGAGCGATCGTCCCAGAGACCGGCGCTTGCAACGTGCGGCCGTTGGCGAAGTTGGGGTTCGGCGCGTAGGTTTTCCACGCCGGCGTGTATTTCATGTCCGGCAGGATCTCGATGTTCGGCTGCGTGTAATCGACGCGCGACATCACGGCGAGCAAGACGACAATCGCCAGCACGACGGCTAACACGGTATTGGTGCGATTTAGCATGGCTTGTTGTTCTCTACAATCGACAGCGCGCGAGCTTTTCTCCGCGCGCCGCTTCACGTCACGAGTTGTTCTTCCACTTTCAACACATCGTATTTCGTCAGCATCTGCTCCACGGACTGCACATCGAACGCGGCGTTGGTTTCGCCAATGACGAGCACGAAACGGTCATCGGTGGTGCGGGGGTAGATCTTTCGTGGTTGCTTCCCGGGCCACATCCGGGCGACGCCGAACAGCGCGAACACGGTTCCGAAGCCCGCCAGCAGCACCGCCGCTTCGAAGGCGACCGGCGCGTCCGAAGGGAGCGCGAACCACGGTTTGCCACCGACGTCGATGGGCCAGTCGATGGCGGCCGTCCAATGTTCGAACCACAACATGCCCAGGGCGCCGGCCATGCCGCACACGAAGCAGACCCAGGTCAAACGCGAAGGCTTGAGTCCCATCGCGCGATCCAGCCCATGCACCGCGTAAGGCGTGTAGACATCCATGATCCGTAGCCCGCGCTCGCGGACCGCCGTGGTGGCGGCGAGCAAGTCATCTTCGTGGTCGAACGTGGCAATCAGAACGCGAGAGCTCATGCTGCTTTCTCCGCACCGCTTTCGCGCTGGGGCGCGTGCGGCTTCTTTAAATGAGCAGCGCCTTTGACTTCCGCAATCGCAATCACCGGGGCGATGCGGCAGAAGATCAAAAAGCACGTAAAGAACAGTCCAAAGCTGCCGATGAACGTGGCGATTTCGACAATCGTCGGCGCGTAACCGGCCCAACTCGACGGCAGGAAGTCGCGATGCAGGCTCGTCACGATAATGACAAACCGCTCGAACCACATGCCGATGTTGACGACAATCGCGATGACAAAGACCAGCGGCAGCGAGGCGCGGACGCGACGGAACCACAACAGTTGCGGAATGCCGACGTTGCACACTACCATGGTCCAATACGCCCATGCGAATGGCCCGAATGCGCGATTCAGGAAGACGAACTGCTCGAAGCCGTTGCCGCCGTAGAACGCGATGAAAAACTCGGTGCCGTATGCGAGTCCCACCAGACAGCCCATCGACAGCATGAGCTTGCACATGCGATCGATATGCATGGGGGTGATGTAGTCTTCCAGCGACATGACCTTGCGGGCGATGATCATGAGCGTCAGCACCATCGCCAGCCCGCTGAAGATCGCTCCGGCGACGAAGTAGGGTGGAAAGATCGTGGCGTGCCAACCGGGAATGACGGCCGTCGCGAAGTCCATGCTGACGATCGTATGCACGGAGAACACCAGCGGCGTCGCGAGTCCGGCGAGTAGCAGGTACACCGTTTCATAGCGATGCCAGGTCCGCGCGGAACCATCCCAGCCCAAGCAGAGGAGCGAGAAGATGCGCCTCCGCCAGCCGGGGGCGCTTCGGTCGCGAATCGTCGCGAGGTCCGGCAACAAGCCGACATACCAGAAGACCGCGGAGATTAAGAGATAGGTGGAGATCGCAAACACGTCCCACAACAGGGGCGATTTGAAGTTGACCCACAGTGGCCCGCGGGTGTTGGGATAAGGCATCATCCAAAACGCGAGCCAGGGACGGCCCATGTGAATCAGCGGAAAAATCCCAGCGCACATCACCGCAAACAAAGTCATGGCTTCCGCCGCGCGGTTCACTGCGGTCCGCCACTTCTGACGGAACAAAAACAGCACCGCGGAGATCAATGTCCCCGCATGGCCGATGCCGACCCAGAACACAAAGTTGGTGATGTCAAACGCCCAACCGACGGTCTTGTTCAGTCCCCACACGCCGATGCCGGTCGCGATTTGATACGTGACCGCCACGACCCCCATCAATAATGCGGCGACCGAGATGCTGAACGCGCCCCACCACAGCGCCGTGGGGCGGCGCGCCATCGGCTCGCAGATGTCGCGCGTCACATCGCTCAGCGTTTTGTCGCCGGTTACTAGCGGAGGTCGAAGCGTCGTTGTGCTGTCAGGCATGGTGGTCGCCTCCTGTCGAATGTTGCTCACCGATTTCCTCGTCTCGATTTCGGACCACGCGCTGGTAGGAGACGGAGGGCTGGAAGTTGAATTCCTCGAGCACTCCATATCGGCGCGGGTTTAGCTTGGCCTGCGACACGCGACTCTCGGGGTCGTTCATGTCGCCAAAGATGATCGCTTGCGACGGGCATGACTGCTGGCAGGCCGTTTGAATCGCTCCATCCGCGAGCGGCACGCCCAGGCGTTTGGCCTCGATCCTGGCGTGTTCGATGCGTTGTACGCACATCGAGCATTTCTCCATCACGCCGCGCGTACGAACTGTCACGTCTGGATTGAGCACGAGGTTGCGCAGGTCATCGTCGCGTTCGTAGTAAAACCAATTGAACCGCCGCACCTTGTAGGGGCAGTTGTTGGCGCAGTACCGCGTGCCAACACACCGGTTGTAAACTTGCTCGTTGAGCCCCTCTGCCCCGTGCACTGTCGCGAGCACCGGACAGACGGTCTCGCAGGGGGCGTGATCGCAATGTTGGCACATCATCGGTTGATGCACGGTTTGCAGATCGTCGTCGTCGCCTGCGTAGTAGCGATCGATGCGAATCCAGTGCATCTCCCGCTCGCGGCGGACTTCGTCCTTACCGACGACCGGCACGTTGTTCTCGGACTGGCAAGCGATCAGGCATGCCGAGCAGCCGGTGCAACAGTTCAAGTCAATGGCCATTCCCCAATGATGGCCGAGCTTTGGATGATCGTCCGGCCAGAGCTGCCCGGCGCCGATGTCGTGCACCTCCGGCGTGCCTGCGTGCGGATCTTTGGCGAATGCGGCCAACGTCGTCTCTTGCACCGCCTCGCGGACTTCCGCGCCGGGGGGCGCGACGTTGGCTGGAACTTTGAGCGAGGGATAACGCTGCGTCTTGGCGATGTCTCGCCGACCAGGCTGCTTTTCGAGCGTGACGTTGGTCAGCGCCAATTGCAGCGCTTTGTCGCGATACTCGATGCACGGCGCGGCGTTCTGGCCGACAAGTTCGCCCGGCGCCACGGTGGGGCGCGCCTCCAGCCATTGCGGGCCGATCTTCGCAAAGCGATCAGTGCCCGGCACGCCATATCCCAAGGCGACCGCGAGGACGCGATCGTGTTGCCCGACTTGGATCATCGCCGGCAGTTCGAGACTGACGCCGCTGGCAGTCGTCACCTTCACCAGATCCCCCTCGACGATGCCGCGCGCCTCGGCCGCTGCTGGCGACAGGCAAACGTAGTTGTCCCACGTGGCTTTGGTGACGGGATCGGGGAGTTCTTGCAGCCACGGGTTATGAGCGTGCCGGCTGTCGGTGAGCGCGATCTTGGAATACAGCGCCAACTCAAACTCTTCGCCGGCTGGCTGGCTCTCTGGAAAGGAGACTTTGTCGAATTGAAAGTCCGTCGTTTTCGCTGCTGCGGCCGTGGCTTCGACGAAGCCGTTATGCACCGCTTGATCCCAAAACACTTGAAACGGCGATGACGTCTTAGCGCGTTTGGCGATCACGTCCTTCCAATGCGCCTGGAGCGTGTCATAGGCGGAGACTCGGCGGCCTTGCCAGCGTTGCAGGCTTTCGAGGATCGAGCGGGTCTGGCCGAGCGGTTGCAGGGTCGGTTGCGAGAGCGACACGACGCCGCTGACCGGTTCCGCGTCGAGCCAGGACTCGAGAGGATGATTGTCGGGGCAGATATAATGCGCCAGCGCCCCGAAGTCGTCCGCCCGCTCCGCGAAGCTGATGACGAGCGGAACCTTTTTGATCGCGGCGGCGAGTTCCTCGCGCTGCGGAAGGTTTTGCGTGAGATCGGTTCCCGCGACGAGAAGCGCCGCGACCTTGCCGGCCTTCAGGTCGGCCATCAGTTGCGCGACGTCGGCATCGCTGGCTTGTCGCTGGCGGGAAGGCTGTTCGATATCGAGTGTCTGGCCGTAGTTCCCGAGCGCGTGGTTGAGGTAATTGACCAGCTTCTGCACCGCAATGGATTGGCTGTCAGAAATCACCAGGCTAGCGCCGCGGGCGTTCCACAGCCGCTCACCCAAGTCGCGCAAATCCGATTGCGCGAGTGGGCTCTTCGGCGGTTGGCCGGTGGGAAGCTCCAGACCGGCGCGCTTCCCAATGTCCTGTGCTAAGTGACTCAATACGGCAGCGTATTCGCTGGGGGCCAGGCGAAAGCGACGATCAGCGTTCGCGCCGGTCAACGACATGCGGCCTTCGAGTTGCACGTGGTGCGACATCACCGGCTTGTCCGGCGTAGGCGTGCGCTGCGTGCGCCATGCCGCCATGAATTCCACCGGTGAAATCCAGGCGCCGAGAAAGTCAGCGCCGAAGGAAACAATCACCTTGGCTTGCTCGAAGCGATAATGGGGCAGCAGACGCGCGCCGTGGGTCTCTGCGTGCGCGTCCAAAATAGCGGAGGAACTGACGGCGTCGAGCGTCACATGGCGGCCGCCTGGGAACGACTTCAGGAAGGAGTCGATCGTGGCTTGTAGCGTCGGGCTTGTGACTGTGGAAGTCACGAAGACCACCGCGTCATCGTCACCCAAAGCCGCTAACTGTTTGGTGATCGCGCCGTCGACTTCGTCCCAGGTCGCCTGCTGGCCATCGCGCAGCGGATATGCGAGGCGTTGACTGTCATACAGTCCCAGCGGCAAAGCCTGACCGATCGCGCACAGCCCGCCGCGCGAGAGCGGATGCTCAGGGTTTCCTTCCATCTTGAGCGGTCGCCCGTCCCGCACGCCGACCAACAGACCACACCCCGCGGGACAGCCGCCGCATGTCGAGGCATACGACATCATGCGGCCGGGCACGACCCCTTCAGGTTGGTGCACAAACGGCAGGGCCGTCACCGTCGGAGCGCGCCAGCACCCGCTCAGCGCCGCGAGAGACATCGTGAAGCCGGCAGCTTCCAAGAATTGCCGTCGGCTGGCATGGTTTAAGAGTTCGCTATAGTTCATCGTGGAGTTTCCTGAGTTTGAGCCGCGCGCTGGTCCGCGTTGTGTCTTGCTTGGCGCTGGCGTCAATAATGGCAGGTGGAGCAATCGGTCGACGCATGAACCGGCTGGCCGTTGACGCCGGCCTTGTTCACTTCGCGGTGGCAATTCACGCACCAGCCCATCGACAGATCCTCGACTTGGCGCACCCGCTCCATCGATTCGACGGGCCCATGACAACGCTGGCAAGTGACGCCGGCGGAGACGTGCGCGCTGTGATTGAAGTAGGTAAAGTCCGGCAGGTTGTGCACGCGCGTCCAGGGAATCGAGGTTGCCGTGGCATCCTCTTTGGGCTTGAGGTCTTGATCGAGCGCGAGTGAATCGTAGAGCTTGCGTAGCTTATCTGAAATAATGGGTTGGGGTTTGCGTTGCTCGCTGTCGGCCAGTTCCTGCTCTTGCTGCAAGACATCGAAGGAACTCGTCACGACGCTGTGGCACTTCATGCACACGTCGCTCGACGGGATGCCTGCGTAGCGGCTCTGTTTTGCGCCGGTGTGGCAGAACTGGCAGTCGATTTGCAATTCGCCGGCGTGCAAGCGGTGCGAGTAGTCGATCGGTTGTTCAGGCGAGTAGCCGGTCTCGCGATCGGGCAAACGCCAATCCATCATGCCATAGACGAGCATGGTGAAACCGAAGCAAATTCCGATCAAGAGAATGACGGTGATGATGCGTTGTTGCATGATAATGGTCCTCGATAGCGAGTAACCCGTGGTGTTTCGTGGGGAGTGGTCGATGGACTGCGCGGTGTGAACGGCGATTTTTCCCTAGCACTTGATTTCCGCGTTCTTGCGGGCGTAGAACCACCAGTTGACCGCCAGACAACTCGCGTAATACAAGGCAAAACCGTACAAGGCATATTCCGGCGTTCCAGCTCGGATTTGGGTCGCAAACACCTCGGGAATGAAGTACGCGCCATAGGCGGCGATGGCCGAGGTCCAGCCAAGCACAGGCCCGGCCTGTTCCTTGGAAAAAATAATCGGGATCATGCGAAACGTGGAGCCGTTGCCGATGCCCGTGGTGGCGAACAGCACGATAAACGTCACCAAAAAGGGAACGAAGTACACTTCCGGCGTAGGGGACATCCGCGCGAGATAGACGAAGTAGCCGGCGAGGATCGTCGAGGCCACCATGATCCAGGTGTCCCACTGTGTGACGCGGGCGCCGCCGAATTTATCAGCCAACCAGCCGCCGACGGGACGGATCAACGCGCCCACACCGGCGCCGATCCAGATGAAGTTGGCGGTGACCGGCGCGTGCGGATTGGCGATGCTGCTGGCTAACGGCGCGCCATCGGGACCGACGTTGATCTGACCGAAGATCAGGTCGATCAAGACGGGAAACGCGTTGGCGTAGCCAATGAACGAACCAAACGTCATCGTGTAGAGCCACGTCATCGCCCAGTTATGTTTGTTATTGAAAATGGCGAACTGGCTCTGCAGCTTATTGCGCGTATCGGTCGGCGTGAGAAAGCGCATCAGCAAGAGTGTGGCGATGACCGACGCGACGAGCGTGACCGGGATCTTGAGCAAGACGGGAACCGCGCCCCAGTCACTAATCAACATCCAAATGCCCAGCGCCCCGCCGGCGAAGCCGAGAATCGTGAGCCACAAATACTTGCCGATCGCGACCGGCGTGGAGCCGCATTTATGTTGCGGCAGATTATTCATGAAGAACCAGGCGAGAATGCCAAAGAACGTCATGATCGGCACCCAGACCAGGGCTCCGTTTTGCACCCAGAGTTGTCTCGAAACCCCATCTTCGAAGATCGGCTGCGGAGCGCCGCCTAGTGCGCCGAACACACCCCGTGTGATGATCCACGGAATGAGAAACTGCATGACGCTGACGCCTGCGTTCCCCAGCCCCGCGTTGAGTCCCAGCGCCAGGCCTTGCATGCGTTTGGGAAAGAAGAAGGAGATGTTCGACATGGACGAAGCAAACGCGCCGCCGCCAACGCCGGACATCGCCGCGAGGATAATGAGCGTCGTGAAGGACACGTTGGGATCGCGGAGCGCCAGCCCGGCGCCGAGCGCCGGTAGAATTAGCAGAACGGTCGTCATGAATTTGACGTTGCGCCCGCCGCAGATCGCGATCATGAACGAGTTGGGAATGCGGAGCGTGGCCCCCATCAGTCCAGCGACGGCCGGGAGGGTTAGCATCAACGCGGCGTAGCCGGCCTTGTTGGCGCCGTACGGTTCGCCGTCATTGCCGAAGGTGAAATTGAATAACTCGGGATTGCCATTATGAATGCGGGCCAAGATCTTGGCGATCATTCCCCAGTACAGCCAGACCGAGAACCCGCAGAGCAAGTTCGGAATCGAAATCCACAGATTGCGATTCGCGATGGATTTGCCCGTGGATTCCCAAAAGGCATTGTCTTCAACGTCCCAACGTTCAGGGGTGCGCGTCATGATAGTGGCTTGTTCCTGCGATCCGCCAGGCATCGCGAATTAGGTGGTTGTAAGACTCTTGTCGTTTTCCAGGCGAAACAGATGATCGAGCGACAACGGACCAGCGCCTTGCCAAATTAGCAGCACGAGCGCGAAGAAGACGAAAGCGGTAAACTGAAAATCGACATTGCCGAACAGGCCGTTTAGCCCAGGCGAGTTCCACAGGGTAAGACCGACGGCCCCGAGTAGAACCGCGGCGTTGATGCCTGCGGACAGTCGAGTAATGAAGCCCATCGCCAGGCTTGCGCCGCCGACAACATGCGCGAACACGACTCCCCAGGCCAGCAGCGTTTGCACTTGACCGAAGTCGCCGCCGAGGCGGTCTTCGAGTTCGGCCATGTTCATGATGAAGTAAATGCCTTTGACCACCAGCGCGATGCCCAAGTACATCCGCAAGGCGTCCATCGGCCGCAGGTATGCCAGCCCGGGAACGAAGGCAGGAACAGGCCGGCGGACTTTGCGCGTCGCTTGCCGCCTGGCTTGCGCTTGGGCGAGTTCCTCCGCGGCCGCTCGTTCCATCTCGGGGCTAAATCGCACCAGCAGCGAAAAGAAAGAGAACGTCGTTACTAACACGCCCAGGATCAAGAGGGCTTGGGGATAGCTGAGGCTTTCGTAGCGAAACAAAAAACCTGCGGCGACAGCCCCCATGTTTCCCCCGGCGCCGACGATGCCCGACACGGAGCCGAGGGCCTTCTTATTGATGAAGGGGACGACCGAATACGTCGCTCCCTCGGACATCTGAACGAACAGACTAAACACGATCATCGCGGGAATCGCGAAGGCCAAGACCTTCATCTGCGAGAAGAACAGTAGCGCGAGGCCTTCCACAAACAAGGCGATAAACAGCCACCGCACGCGGCCCCTGAGTCCGCCCCGTTCGACAAACTTGTCGCTGATGAAGCCGCCAGTGGTGCGGGCAAAGATGTTCATAAGCCCGAACAAACCGGCGACCAGTCCGGCCGTCTTGAGTCCGAGGCCGAAGTAGTCCATGAAATAAATCGCGGCGATGTTGTTGATCGTCAGTTCGATTCCAAAGCAGGCCGCGTAGATGAAGAACAAGGCCCAGACGCGATAGTCTTTCGCGGCCAAGAGAAATGAGCCCTTCCCCTTGGCCACGGAGACATGTTCTCCCTTGGCGCGGAGTTCCGCGAAGTTGCCGTCGGGGAGATCCGTCGTGAAGAAATAGTAGGCGACGCCGGTAATCATGCAGACGGCGCCGGCCGCGACCATCGAGAGCCGCCACGACAGCGCATCGTTGTAACCAAGGGCGACAAACGCGGCGAAGACCAGCGGCATCACCATTTGCGTCACGCCGCCGCCGAGGTTTCCCCAGCCTGCGGAAGTGGCATTGGCGGTGCCGACGCAGTTGGGGGCGAACATCACGGACGTGTGATATTGCGTAATCACGAACGACGCGCCAATCACACCGATCCCAAGGCGAAACAAGAGGAACGTTTCATACGAGTTCGCCAGGCCGATCGTCATCACGGGGATCGAACCGACGATGAGCAGCACCGTGTAACTCAAACGTGGGCCAATGCGATCGCACAGCCAGCCGATGAACAGGCGGGCCAAAATCGTGATCGCCACGGAAGCGATGATTGTGTTGCCGATCTGTTCCTTCGTGAGCGAGAGTTCCTCGCGCACGATGGCCATTAGCGGCGCGATGCCGAACCACGCGAAGAAGCACAGAAAGAACGCAAACCAGCTCATGTGGAAGGCGCGCATCTGCCGCGTACTCAGCGAGAACAGATCGATGCTCGTAGCTTTGTTGCGGATTTCCATGGTGCACTTCGAGTGTTATTTGCGGTAGCCATACCAGCGCACCACTTGCGGTTTGCGCCACAGATACGGGTTCGGAATCACCAACACGTGCACCAGGCGCGTGAAGGGGAAGAACCCGATCGTCAGGAAGGCCAGCACGATATGCAGCTTGACCAAATGCGGCATCGCCGCGATGTAGGTTACGTCGGGACTGAGCATGAAGATCGACCACAGGTACGGCGACAAGCTGGTGGCGAACCAGGAGGAGCCCCACGGGTACAACAGCGCGACGCTGACGCCGCTCGCAGTCTGCACAAGCAGCATTGCGAACAGGATCCAGTCAGTCGGCGTCGTCACTTTGCGAATCTTGGTGTTGGAAAACCGCCGGACGATCAGGCCGACCAGGCCGACTAGCGTCAGCAGGCCAAAAATCAAAGCGGAGACCTCGAGCACGTATAGTCGCACGGGATGACTATTCCAAGCGAGTACCGAGCGGGGAATCAAAAACGCGATGAAGTGCCCCGCCGTGATGGCGAGAATGCCGTAATGGAACGGCACGACCGACCAGAAGTGATGCTTGTTCTCGAGCAGTTGGCTGGACAAGCTCGAATAGGAAAACGATTGCATGCGATAACGATAGATCGTCATCAAGAAGAACGTGAACAAACAGACATAGGGGAGCGCCACGAACAGGAATTGGTCGAAAAAATGTTTACTCATGGTCATCACCTGGTCGGTCTGGAGTCTGGGCTGCTGGATGGTTTGCGTCGACGGATGTGCTTCGCACTGCTAGGCATCAGGGGCGTGGGCGGGAAGGTCGAGTTCCAACGAGACGACTGCGGGTTCGCTGCACGAACCGCCGCAACCGCCGCCGCACCCGACCTCGGCCACGGGAAAGGCGTGTAAAGGGTCCACGCCGGTTTTGCGGGACGCGAGGACGGCCTGTTGATCGTGCGAAGTGCAGACGCCCCACTTCCGCGCCACGACCTTAACGAGCGCGGCCATCACATGCCGGTAAGGCGTCTCCTTGGCAGCCAGCCCCTCGTTCATTTTTTCGATCGCCGGCTGGACGCAGGCTGTGACGAATTTCGCCGCTTGATCGTCAGGCATCGAGGCGACGATCGCGAGCACGTGCGAGAGATGATCGGGAAGTTCGGTCGATTCAACCAGGCCGTACTTACGCATCTCCTCGCGCATCCGCACGAGGAACAAGCCGCGGGCATACTCTTCTCCAAACAGATGCCAGCCGACTTCCAACGCGCACGTAGGGTTCACGTCGAACGTGCTGGTGAAAACTTCCTCCACTTCCCAGTCGCCGCTTTGCTCCAGGAAATTGCCGAACGTGGCGATTTCATCCGCCGCTTCCTGAATTTCGCCTTGCAGGATGATATACAACAGTTCGGCGGCTTGTGCCGTGTGCTGGTCGGGGTAGCTCAACAGTCGCGCAAAGGCATCGAAGACTTTTGGTACGTGTGACATTACAACCCCCTTCGTAGGCCGCCGACGAAGCCGAAGCCGGCTTCCTCGCGGTGTTCGTGTGGTTCTTTCATCATTTCGATGGCTTGTTCGCGGTGCATGGGAGGAATCACAAAGCGATCCTCGAACGTGCAGAGCGCGGTGAGCTTGTAGATCGCCTCGGCTTCCTCGCGCGTGCAATTGGCTTCTTGCAACATGCGGTCGGCCAACTCGCGGCTAACGTCGCCGACGGTTTCAGCTCGGCGATGCCAGCGGACAGCCTTTTGCTTGGCGAGCGCGTAGCGGACCTGCCCTTCGTGTCCCGCGCCGAACAGATTCGCGAGGAACTTCATCGGCACGCGTGCGGAGTCGATGTCGTGGAACAGGTCTTCCGTGTCGTGGTGGATCGTGTCGTCCGACTTGCTGGCTTGCACCGGCGACATGGGCGGGACGTAGAACAGCATCGGCAGCGTGCGATATTCGACGTGCGGCGGCAGCGCGATCTTCCACTCCATCACGAAGCGATAGACCGGCGATTTCTGCGCCGAATCAATCACGCCATCCGAGATGCCGGCTTTCTTCGCGGCCGCGATGACCGCTGGGTCGTGCGGATTGAGAATCAACGAGCGCTGCCCCTCAACGAGTTGGTCATCGGGAAGCTTGGCGACTTCTTCCAACCGATCGGCGTCGTACAACAGCACCCCCAAGTAGCGAATCCGCCCGACGCACGAGTGGAAACAGGCCGGCGCTTGTCCCGTCTCGAGGCGTGGGTAGCAGAGAATGCACTTCTCGCTCTTGCCGGTGAACCAGTTGAAATAGGTCTTCTTGTAGGGGCACGCTGCGACGCACGAACGCCACGCGCGGCATCGCTGTTGATCGATCAGCACGATGCCGTCCTCACCCCGCTTATAGATCGCGCCGGAAGGACACGACGCGACGCAGCAGGGATTAAGGCAATGATTGCAAATCCGCGGCAGATAGAAGAACACCAACCGCTCGACGGAGCTGAGTTGCATCCGCTGTTGTTCGGTGAGCCCCTTGAGGTTGGGATCGTTTTCCGCATAAATCGGCGAGCCGCCGAGATCGTCGTCCCAATTGGGACCAGCCTGCACGTCGATCTTTTGCCCGTCGATCAGGGAGATCGGTTCGGCAGTGGGCTGATCGGCGCCTTCCTTGGCGTTGAACAAGTTTTGATAGTCGTAAGTCCAAGGCTCATAATAATCGTCCATGCTCGGCATGTGAGGATTATGGAAGATATTGGGAATGATCTTGGCCCTGCCCGTGGACTTGATGTTGAGCTTGCCGTTGCCGTTGGTTTCCCAGCCTCCCTTATACTTATCCTGATCTTCCCACTTGGTGGGATAGCCGGTGCCAGGCTTGGTCTCGACATTGTTCCACCACATGTATTCCGCCCCTTTGCGGTCGGTCCACACATTCTTGCAGGCGATGCTGCAGGTATGGCAGCCGATGCACTTGTCCAAGTGGAACACCATCGAGACTTGTGAGCGGATATTCATGAGTGGGACTTCTGTTTAAGTGGTGGCTGAAGCGATGGTTAGCGGCGTGGCTCGCGCGTACTCGACAAATGGGTTTAATAAATGGGCTCGCCGGGCAACTTGCGCACCAAGAGATGCGTGTCACGGTTGCATCCGACGGGTCCCCAGTAATTTAAGTGGTAGGTAAATTGACCGTATCCGCCGATCATGAAGTTCGGCTTGAGGCGGGTGCGGGTGAGACTGTTGTGCCCGCCTGCGCGACGCCCTTTGCGGAGCGGCGACTTAGGGTTGCCGATCGTTCGTTCGGGCGAATGGTACTGCATGCAAATCCCCGGCGGGATGCGCGCACTGACGACGGCCCGCGTCACGACGACGCCGTTGTCATTGAAGACTTCCACCCAGTCGTTGTCCTGAATATCGAGCGATGCGGCGTCCTTGTCATTCATCCACAGCGGATACACGCCGCGCGAGAGCGTGGTCATCCGCTGGTTGTCGCCATAGGTTGAGTGGATGTGCCACTTGCCGTGCGGCGTGAGGAAATTCAGCATAATCGTTGGAGTATCCGACTCGCTGAACCGCAAGTCGGCGCATTGCGTCGGCAGCGGCTTGGGCTTATAGGTCGGCAAGTGTTCGCCGAAGTCGATATAAACCGGGTGATCAAGATAGAACGACTGGCGTCCCGTCAAGGTTCTCCAGGGAACATCGGCCTCGATGTTGTACGTAAACGGCGAGTAAGAGCGCCCGTTCTCGATCAAGCCGGACCACATCGGGCTGTTGATGAAGCGCCGCGGTTGGGCTTGGATATCCTTGAAGTTGGTGCGCACGCTGCGATTCTTTTCACCGAGATGCGCGAGCGGCACGCCGGTCTTCTCCTCCATGTTCTGGTAGGACCGATAGGCGAGCTCGCCGTTGGTCACGGTGGCGAAGTGCAAGATAATATCGCAGACGTCGATATCTTCCTTGAGCGACGGATACGTCTGGCCGTTCCACTTCTCGTTGTGGTGGGTCTGGATGTATTCGTCATACTCCGCTTCGATGCTGTAACTGGTGCCGTGTGCGCCGAGGCCATTTTGGCGCGCTACGGGACCAAAGGAGATGTACTGGTTGTAGACGTTCTTGTAATCCCGCTTGACGATGCGAAACGCCGGCATCGTCTTGCCGGGGATCGCCTCGCACTCGCCGTGGATCCATTGCTTCATGTCCGCCTGCGCGATTTCACCAGGTGAATCGTGGGCGAGCGGCGTGGCAACGAGGTCTTCGACCGGCTCGGGAAAGTGTTTCGCAGACAGTTCGGAGAACTTCTTGGCCACTTCCTTGAAAATCGCCCAGTCGCTCTTCGATTCCCAGCAGGGCGGAACCGCCGGCGAGAGCGGGTGGATGAAGCTGTGCATGTCGGTCGAATTGAGATCCGCCTTCTCGTACCACGTGGCCGCGGGGAGGATGATGTCGGAGTAAAGCGCCGACGTATCCATGCGAAAGTTGAGATCGACCACGAGGTCCATCTTGCCCTGCGGCGCGATCTCGTGCCACGCGACCTCCTTCACGGAGTCCTGGGCCAGGTCTTGGCCGAGGGCGTTATCGTGTGTGCCCAGATAATGCCGCAGAAAATACTCGTGTCCCTTGGCGCTGGCCATCAGCGCATTGCCGCGCCAAATGAACCAGACACGCGGCCAGTTGGCCTCAGCGTCGGGATCTTCGACCGAGAACTTCATCTCCTTGTTCTGCAGTCGTTTGGCGACCCAGGAGGCAACTTTTTCAGGCGAGTCGGCGCCAGCGGCGCGGGCTTGCTTGGCGACGTCCAGCGGGTTCTCCGGGAACTGCGGATAGAACGGCAGCCAGCCCTGACGCACCGCCCGGACCTGCATATCCATGGTGTGCCCTTTCGCGGTCGTGTCGGGACCAGCGTTTTGCGGCACGGTGTGATAGTCGGTGAAGTCTTTTTCATAACGCCATTGATCGGAATGGACGTAATGCCAACTCGGCGCGTTTTGCAACCGCGACGGCGAGAACCAGTCCTTCGCCTGGGCGATCGCCGCCCACGGTTCAGCCGGCGCGAGCTTTTCTTGGCCCACATAGTGCGCCAGCCCGCCGCCGTTCTTGCCGATGCAACCGCAGAACATGAGCGCGTGGATGCCTGCGCGGTACATTAAATTGGCGTGATACCAGTGGTTGACGCCGGCCCCGATCAGGATCGTGCATTTGCCTTCGGTATGTTCGGCGGTCGTGCCCCATTCCCGCGCGAAACGGATCAACACGTCGCGGCCGATGCCGGTGTATTTCTCGCTCCAGGCAGGCGTATAAGGCGCGTTGGGATCGTTGTAGTCGGCCGGATACTCACCCGGCAAACCGCGATTGACGCCATATTGCGCCATTAACAAGTCGTACGCGGTCGTGACTTGCACCTGCTTGCCATTGGCGGTGGTCAAGGTCTTGACCGGCACGCCGCGCGTGCAGACTCCGCCGGCGCCGAAGTCGTCGAGCTCGACCTGCACCACGGCATCATGGTCTTCGAGAAAACTCAGTTGCGGTTTGATCTCGCTCCCGTCCTGGCCATCCTTGAGCAGTAGATTCCATTTGCCCTTTTCCGTTCCCCACCGATCGCCGCTGCTCCCCATTGGCATCTTCGGTTTTTGGTCGGCTTCGTCCCACATCAAGAACTTCCACTCGCCATGTTCCACCTTGGCGTATTGTTGGAGTCGCCCAGCGCGGAGGAGTTGACCGGGACGCACGCGACCGTTGGCCGCAGGTTTGATCTCGACGAGGAACGGCGCGTCGGTGAACTTCTTGGTATAGTCCATGAAGTACGGTGTCTGCTTTTGATGGTGAAACTCGGTGAGCAACACATGGTTCACCGCCATCCACCACGCGCCGTCTTGACCGGTGTTCACGGCGACCCATTCGTCCGCGTACTTCGCCACCATGCTGAAGTCAGGCGAGAAAACCCAGAGTTTGGTGCCATTGTGCCGGCCTTCAGCGAGAAAGTGGCAGTCCGGCGTGCGCGTCATGCCGATGTTGGCGCCCATCGAGACGAGCATCTTGGCGTGATACCAATCGGCGCTCTCTTGCACGTCGGTCTGCTCCCCCCACGTCTCAGGCGAAGCGGTGGGGAGATCGCAGTACCAGTCATAAAACGACAGCGAGGCGCCGCCGATCAGTTGCATCAGCCGCGCACCGGAAGCGAAGCTGATCATCGACATCGCGGGGATGGGCGAAAAGCCGGCAATGCGATCGGGACCATGCTTCTTGATCGTTGAGACCATCGAGGCGGAGATGATCTCCAGCGCGGTGTTCCAATCGGTGCGGCGCAGTCCCCCTTTGCCGCGCGCTCGTTGCCAGCGCTGGCGCGCTGCCGGGTTTTCCACCAGGCTCGTCCAAGCGGCGACCGGATCCGCATGATTGGCCCGAGCCTCCCGCCACAAGTCGAGCAGCGCGCCGCGAATATAGGGATACTTTACGCGCAGCGGGCTATAGAGATACCAGCTAAAGGAAATCCCGCGTTGGCAACCACGCGGCTCGTACGGCGGCAACCCCGCTTCCAACAGCGGGTAGTCCAGTCCCTGCATCTCCCACGTCACGATGCCGTCCTTGACGTGAATATTCCAAGTGCAGCCGCCGGTGCAGTTCACGCCATGCGTGCTCCGCACGACTTTGTCGTGTTGCCAGCGGTTGCGATAGAACTCTTCCCATTGTCGCCCTTGGGGAGTGATTTCGTCTCGAATCCAAGCGATGGCGTCTTGAATAATGCTCATTCGATTACCTGCAGGTTGGGCGAGTGATGATGGTTGGCTGTGAGTGGTTCGCTCTCGGAGCGAAGCCGCCGTCCTCTGGTTCGTCGCTGGCTGGGGCTAGTGCTCCGCCGTACTTTCGGCCTGGTGGTGCGCCACATTTTCGGCATGTTCGTGCGCGATACTTTCGGCGACCAATGGCTGTCGCACGGCGCGGAAACGCCGTTTCCAGATGGCGTCGAAACCGAAGACTGCCGCCGTCGCGCCAATTAGCCCCATTAACAAGAAGGCGATTTGGTTGGAGGTGGGTTGAGCAGGGGTTTCACCGGCGGAAGCATCGAAGTAAGCGACCAGGGCATGGATCTCATCGCCGCTGATCGGATGTCGTTTGAAAATCGGTTGCATCGTTTCGGTGGCGGGAGCGCCCAGCCATGCGCTGAGTGACTGACGCCCCTTGAGTCGCTCGTAGACGTTCGTCAGGTCTGGCCCGAGGCGACCGCCGCCGAGCGGGCCCAGATCGTGCATGCTGTGGCAGTTGATGCACGCCGCGCCGCCTGCTTCGAGCCGGCGCGTGCCGAGAAAGAGCTCGCGGCCCAGGGCGCGGTCGGCATCGGTAAACGGCTGGTTCGAGATCTTCAAGCCTTCAAACTGCGACTGCGGGAGTTTGGATTCCGCTTCAATCAAATCGAGCAGGTTCTCCGATCGCTCGCGTGTCATGCCGGGGAGCGTCGGCATTGGCACGTTGCGCGACTCCTCAAGAATCTTGAGGGCATACGGATCGCCGCTGTCGATCACAGCCTTGGGATTCATCATGAAGTTAATCAGCCACTCGCGATCCTTGCGTTGGGTGACGTCCTTGAGGTCTGGCCCCGTTAACCGTCCGCCGCCGATGGTGTGACAGTTCATGCAGTTCTGCCGGAAGAATTCCGGCGAATCCTGCGCTTGCCCGGTCGCCGGGAGCAGCCAGAGGATCGCCACGACCGCCATCACCCCTTTGAGGGGGCAAATGCGGCTCGCCGTTGCGCCGCCAGCGCTGTGAAGGGCGTTTCCTGGCTGAGGATGCTGATTCTCGGCTGCCATGTCGAACTCCCTGCGGCTTAATCCGCCTCACAAGACCGCGAAAAACAAGGGAATGTGAAATATTTCACGAGGAAAAACCGGACAAAAGGGTCTGGTTATCTGCTGTGTGTTATGTCAAAGTAGCTGTGGCGATAAAGGATGTCAAGGTCTCGAAATCGTTTTATACGGAAAGACGCACTCGATGATTTCACAAACGGTCGAATATTCCTTGCGCGCGATCGTCACCATCGCGCAGCATGGCGGCGCTCCGTGCACGGCGGCACAGATCTCAGCCATCACTCAGGTTCCCGGACCGTTTCTATCGAAAATGATGCAAACCTTGGTGCGCGCGGAACTTGTGACTTCCAAACGCGGGTTGCACGGTGGGTTCATGCTGACTAAGGATGCTTCAGAGTTGACGATTTTGGACGTCGTCGATGCCATCGAGCCGTTGAAGCGGATCCGCTCGTGTCCCTTGGGGATTGCCTCGCATGGCGTCATGCTCTGCCCTTTGCATCGCCATTTGGATAACGCGATGGCGATGGTGGAGGAATCGTTTCGCGGAGTCACGATCGCCGAATTGTTGAACGAGCCTGGCAGCGTGACGCCGCTGTGTGAAGCGCGGACGCTGACGACGATCAACTTAGGCGGCGCGTCGAACCGGCCGCCTCGGGACTTGAGAGCGGATTAGTCGCGGCGTCATGCTGCGCGGCGATGCTGTACTACCCCAGCACGGCGGAAAGTTGCACGCGGCGCCGTCGATTACAACCTCTCGCCCGGGTCTCTGTTACGAATCGTCGCAGGGTTGAACGTCCAAGCCCCAGATATCGCGCGCGTAAGTCAGCACCGTGCGATCGCTCGAAAAGCGGCCGGCGTGCGCGGTGTTGATGATCGACTTCCGCGTCCACGCCGTTTGATCCAGATAGGCGCGCGCGACATCTTGTTGCCGGGCGACATACGACGCGAAGTCCGCACACAAAAGGTAGCGGTCTTGGCTGCGAAAGAGATGTTCAACAAGCGGCCGAAAAATGCTGTCGTCGCCGGAGGAGAAGAAGCCATCGCGAATCATGTCGAGCGCGCGGCGCAGTTCGGGATCGTGATGGTAGATGTCGAGCGGGTCGTAACCGGCGGCGAACGTGGCTTCCACTTGTTCGGCGGTTTTGCCGAAGATGAAGATGTTCTCCTCACCGACGGCGTCGCGGATTTCGATGTTGGCCCCATCCAGCGTGCCGATCGTCAGCGCGCCGTTGAGCATGCACTTCATGTTGCCGGTCCCGGAGGCTTCGGTGCCGGCGGTGGAGATCTGTTCGGAGAGATCGGTGGCGGGGATGATTTGTTCGGCGAGCGACACGTTGAAGTTGGGCAGGAAGACCAGTTTCAACTGATCCGCCACGCGCGGATCATGGTTGACGACGTCGCTCACGGCATGGATCAGCCGAATGATGTTGCGCGCGATGTCATAACCAGGCGCGGCTTTGCCGGCCATGATGACCGTGCGCGGGACGGGATTCGCGGTGATGCCGTCGCGAATGCGATTGTAGAGACAAACGACGTGGAGGATGTTTAGCAGTTGCCGCTTGTATTCATGAATGCGCTTCACCTGGCAGTCGAAGAGCGAATTCAGATCGACGGTAATGCCGAGTTCAGCTTGAATCGTGGTCGCCAGACGGGCTTTGTTTTGCTGCTTGATCGTGGCCCATTGCGCCAAGAAGTCCGGGTCGGCCGTATGTTCCAGCAAGCCTCGCAACTGGCACAAGTCGCACCGCAGCCAACCGTCGCCAATGGTTTGGGTGACCAGATCCGCCAGGCCGGGATTCGCCAACTTCAACCAACGCCGGGGCGTAATGCCGTTGGTCGTCGCAAAAAATCGCGCCGGGAACATATCGCTGAATTCTGCGAACAGGTGCGTGCGCAACAACTCCGAGTGCAGTTGCGAAACGCCGTTGACCGCATGACTTCCAACGACGGCCAGGTGCGACATTCTCACTCGCGGTTCGTGACCTTCAGCGATCAGCGACATCCGGCGTAAGCGGTCGACGTCGCCAGGGTGTTGATGCTGCACCGACTTAAGAAAGCGAAAATTGATTTCGTAGATAATCTGCAAATGCCGCGGCAATACCCGACCGAACAGACCGATGGGCCACTCCTCCAGCGCCTCAGGCAACAGCGTGTGATTCGTATAGCCAAACGTGGCCACCGTGAGTTTCCAGGCCTCATCCCAATTTATTTGATGCAGGTCGACCAGGATGCGCATCAATTCCGGAATCGCCAGCGCGGGGTGTGTGTCGTTTAACTGAATCGCGACTTTGTCGGGAAAGTCCTGAAACGAATCGTGCATTTTCTTATAGCGCCGCACGATGTCTTGCAGCGAGGCGGAGACGAAGAAATACTCCTGTTTCAGCCGGAGCTCCTTGCCTACGAAGACGTTATCGTTGGGATAGAGCACGCGGGAGATGCTGCGACTGCGGCTCTTTTCCTCGATGGCCGCGACGTAGTCGCCGCGGTTGAAGTATTCGAGGTTGAAGCCGTGCGAGGACTCCGCCGACCAGAGCCGCAGCGTGTTCACCACGTCGTTGCGATAACCAGGCACGGGCAAGTCGTAAGCCATGGCCATCACATCCTCATCCGCCACCCATTCAAATTGCATGCGGCCTTGAGGGTCTGACAACTCGCGCACGTAACCGCCAAAGCGCACTTCAAAATAGTCCTCGGGACGAACGATCTCCCAGGGATTCCCGAAGCGCAGCCAATGGTCCGGCGCTTCGACCTGGCAACCGTTCTCAATCATCTGCCGAAAGATGCCGTACTCGAACCGGATGCCGTAGCCATACGCAGGCAGACCCAGCGTCGCCATCGAGTCGAGCAAGCAGGCGGCCAAACGCCCTAGCCCGCCGTTGCCCAGACCGGCTTCCGCTTCCGCAGCGATCAGTTCATCCAGATCAAGGCCGATTTCGGTGAGACTGGTGCGGCCTTCCTCCAGCAGTCCGAGGTTGAGCAGCGAATTGGCCAGCGTTCGCCCGGTCAGATACTCCATCGACAAGTAATAGATGCGTTTGGAATCTTCCTGGTAGACACGTTGCTGCGTTTGTAGCCACCGCGCGATCAATCGCTCGCGCACGGCATGCACCAAGGCCAGATAGTAGTCGTGGCGCGTCGCGCTGTATTGATCCTTGGCCAGGGAGTAGTGCAAGTGATGCAGCAACGAGTCGCGGAGCGAGGTCGATTTGACTGGGGTGGTCGCCAACAGATCGGCGGTGGTGCTCACGGACTTCACAGGCGCGGATTTCGTGGACATGAAACAGATCCTCAGCGATTACACACGGATGTTCAACATGCAAGCCAGCGACGCACCTCGGTATCGGGAATGCGCAACGCTCATTTCGCGAATGACGTTACGCGCGGTTGCCAATCGGGGAACCAGGGAGTTTGGGAAGAGGAGCCCAGCTTCACGCCTCAGCTTAGCAAATTGCGACTTACGCGGTTAGTCTTGCGCTCGCGCCGCCGCGATTTCGGAAGCGCGCCCAGTACTTAGATTGGAAACGTGCGATTCCGCGCGCCCCTAGCTGCAACTGCGTAGTAGACATTCAGCGGGCGTGTGGAGTAGGTTGTGGGGAGCGAAAGTTCGCGGGCGGAGCGCATGGCGTCTGCCGCGAAGATGCTCCTACGTTCGACGCACAACGGAGTCCCGGTCATGAAGAACAAAATTGCGGAACTGCTAGGGAAAGACGCTGATTTTCTCTTGCAACATCAATGTCAAACCATTTCGGCCGAGCATCTGCATTTGCCTGCGCCGGATATCGTCAGTAGCCATTATGGGCCGAGCGATCGGAGCCCACGCGTGCTCGGCAATTTGCAGCGGCTCTTTAGCCATGGTCGTCTCCAAAATACAGGCTACGTTTCGATTCTGCCTGTGGATCAGGGAATTGAGCATTCGGCCGGCGCTTCGTTTGCGCCCAATCCAGCGTATTTCGACCCCGAGAACATCATTCGCCTGGCGATGGACGGAGGCTGCAACGGCGTGGCGTCCACGTTTGGCGTGCTGGGCGCGTTTGCGCGGAAGTACGCGCATTTGATTCCGTTTATCGTCAAGATCAACCACAACGAATTGCTGACGTATCCCAGTGCGTTCGATCAAGTCATGTTTGGCACCGTGCAGCGCGCGTATGACATGGGAGCGGTTGCGGTCGGCGCCACGATTTATTTTGGCTCGGAGGAAGCGCGGCGGCAGATTGTGGAAGTCGCCGAAGCCTTCTCGCGGGCCCATGAATTGGGAATGGCGACTATTTTGTGGTGCTACTTGCGCAATCCGGCTTTTAAGACAGCGGACAAGGATTACCATGTCGCCGCGGACTTGACCGGCCAGGCGAATCACCTGGGCGTGACCATTCAAGCCGACATCATCAAGCAGAAACTGCCGGAGAACAATGGCGGCTACACGGCCCTGAAGTTCGGCAAAACGTCACCGCTGGTGTATGACAAGCTGACGACGGCGCACCCGATTGACCTGTGCCGTTATCAGGTCGCCAACTGCTACATGGGTCAGTGCGGACTCATCAACTCCGGCGGCGCTTCTTCAGGCGCATCCGATCTGGCGGAAGCAGTGCGCACCGCGGTGATCAACAAACGCGCTGGAGGAATGGGGTTGATCAGCGGCCGCAAAGCCTTCCAGCGACCGATGAAGGAGGGCATCGAACTGCTCAACGCCATTCAAGACGTGTATCTGGCGAAGGAAGTCACCATCGCGTAAACGTCCGCCCGAGTGGGTAGACGCCGCACCGCGGAATGACGCATTGTCAGACTACACTGCTTGCCAGACAGCACTACGTGAGCCGCACATTGCGGCTCACGCATCTTTTTTCACGGAGCGAGCAGCACCACTCGCTGGCGCGGTGGCCTTAATCACCGCTTCGTTCTCGCCGCCCGCCGGGGCTGGAGCGGCGGCTTGCGCGTCTCGTTCCTTCGTTTTCCGGTCGTGAATCGCCTGGTCGGCGACTTGCTGCGTCCGGAACAGCATCTTTCGGCGGGCGATCGTGTCCGCGGGGATGAGTGGTTCGGGTGACATGGCGCGGCCCTCCAGGAAGTGTTTTGGCGACTCCATGAAGCGGGCAATTCTCGTTCCGTCGGTTCTGGAATCCTCGACTCCCGAGGTCAGCCTGGCCGATCGAGCCCGCCAGGGACTTCCCAAACCCATCTCCGGCGGCGTTTTGAGTCTCCCATCCGCAAACGCAGCAATGTCCGTTTTCGCGCGCTTCACTGGTCAACGGCGCACATCGCGTGGCTGACGAATTCCCCTTTTGGGCACTCTGCACGGGAAATGTGATCTGGCATAACGTTTGCACTTGGATCAACAATGCTGCACTTGCAGCAATACATACAGCGGAGACTTTGATAGGAGACACCGTCATGTCAACCGCAGGGAAACTATTCGACACCGTGTTCGAGAATGCTTACAAGGCAACCGAGGTGAATCTTCGGTTGCAGCAGGAATTGTTATTGGGCTGGACTCGGTTCTTGCCGGGGTTTACGGGGCGAAAGGTTGGTTCCGTGGGGGAACTGCCAGATTTTCGCCAGCAATTTTCTCACGGCATCATGAGTGCTGCCCGTGCACAACGCGAACTGTTCGATCAACAGTTTGATGCGGCAATCACCGCCTTCGACGAAGCGCTTGGCGTGGGCAAGAAAAGGAGCACAACGCCCGTGGTTGCCGAACTTCCGCCACGGGTGGTCGTGAAAGACGAGCCGACGCCTGAGGCGGCGATCGCGCTGGCGGAAGTTCCGCGAATCGTCGCGCGGACCGCCAATAACATCTTCCAAAAAGTCGCCGTGGTGACAGGCGCGGCGAGTGGCATTGGTGAAGCGGTGGCTCGCGAATTGGCCCATCGTGGCGCCAAAGCGGTGATGCTCGTGGATCGCCATGAAGGCGTCAAGGATCTTGCCGCGGCGATAAATAAGGAATCGGGACGCGACGTCGCCGTCGCGGCGATCGGAGACACCACCGACGAGGGATTCCGCAAGCGCGTCTTCAATGAAGCGATGGAATCGTACGGCATGGTCACGATCTGCGTTCCCGCCGCAGGCATCACGCGTGATGGCCTGGCGGTGCGCATCAACAAGGAGAGCGGCCGGGCCGAGATTTATCCGATTGAGAGCTTCCGCCAGGTGACGGAGGTCAACCTCTTGGCGCCCATTTACTGGGGCATCGAGATGGTCGCCCGGATCGCCGAGCAACGCCTGGAGAAAGGGCTCAAGCGTTGGGAACCGGAGGAGACAATTCAGGGCGTGGTGGTCTTCTTGGGATCGGTCTCGTCGCAAGGGAATAAAGGCCAGATTTCCTACGCCGTCGCCAAGGCGGGGTTGGAAGGAGCGACCGCGACCTTGACCAAGGAAGCGATCTTCCACGGCGTCCGCTGTGGAATCATTCACCCTGGTTTCACCGACACGCCCATGGCGCGTGCGCTTGGCGAGGATTTCTTGAAGAAGAACGTCCTCCCTTACACGCAACTCCGGCGGCTGATTCGGCCTGACGAGATTGCTGACGCAATCTGCTTCATGATCTCCAATTCGGCGGTCAGCGGTGAACTGTGGGCGGACGCGGGGTGGCATCCACCTGCTTAGCGTTTTATGTTGATCGGTCGGAGCATTGAGCACGCATTACGACGGTTTGGATTCCAGTTGCTTGAGCCGCTCTTCGAGTTCCTCCACGCGAGCACTCAGCCGGGCGGACTCAGCATCTGGGGTCGCCTGGGTGCTGGTGGCAGTCGTATTCGTAGCGGCAGTCGTATTCGTAGCGGCAATGCCGTCCAGCCAGGCCTTGACCCAGTGCATCGGTTGGACGAGCGACGACGGGGAGTTTGTGCCGTGTTGCTTGAGATAGTCCAGATAGGTCAGCGAGTGACGGAAGTAATCGCGCAGAAATCCCGACATGACATCGTTGGACCGCAAGATGCAGTGCAGCATGTCAGTCGGAAACAACAGCATTTTTTCCGGATGCCGCTCCATGATGATCTGCGTGAGCACGGTTCGCGTCACGTCGTCGCCGGTTTGACTATCGCGGATTTCGACCGTGTGGCCCGCTTGGACCAGCGCCTCGATGTCCTGCAGCGAAATGTACTTGCTGGTGCTGCCGGCGGCGTAGTAACGACGATTGGGATAGCGCTTAATCGCGAGGGGGATATCGTCAGGCATGAGGCAGGTTCCTCCAAGCAGCAGGTTCCTCCGGTTAGGGGAAGTATAACACGACAAGCATCGCAAGTGGCGGGCCGGCGCGGGGCCTGGGGTGCGGAGGAGATTGTGCGAGTGATTGAAAAGTAACGCTTTTGTAACGAGGCAACCGACGGAATGTCCGCCTGGCCTTGAGTCCGACAATTTAAGGAGTGCGAATCATGACTACCGAAACCACCACCAACATGTACGAGCAAGTTCTCGACAACATGAAGAAGGCCACGGAGGCCAATCTCAAAATGCAACAAGACGTGTTGCGTCAATGGTCTGCGTTGTGGCCTGGTTTTTCTTCACCGCAAGCCGTTTGGATTGACAAGGTGAAGGATTTCCAACAGCAATGGGCCAGCGCGATCTCGGATCTCGCCCGCAAACACCGCAACACGGTGGATCGCCAATATCAAGCGGCGCTGGAGTCGCTGGATGAAGCGCTCCGCGTCGGCGAGTCGGGCAATCCGGAGGAATTCCGCCAGCGGACGGAGCAACTTTTCCGCAAAATGCTGGATTTCATGCGGGAAGCGTCCGAGGCGCAGTTGAAGGAATTCCAGGACGCCATGAACAAGTGGAGTGAACTTATCACCAAAACCGGCACTTAATCACGCGCAATCCTGGAAAAATCTCCCGCGCGCGGCGTTCGCGGATGGCTCACGGCCACTGCGCATGTCCAGCGACAGCCGGAATCGCGCGGGGCGATATTTGAAAATTTGAACAGCGGATTGCCGCGAATTGCGCGGTCCGCTCGACAAATGGCATCGCTCGCCGTAACTTAAGCAACACTCGCACATTCCATTGGAATCGATGGAATGTCCCCAGCGTTCAACAGCGCGGCAGTTGCGGTGCCTGGATCGACTTGACTACGGTTGGGCTTCGGTCTTCGCACACATGACGTGGAGGTGGATCGCCTGGGGGTGAAATTGCGAGCGAGATGTCACCCACTTCTGACAGACAGGGATGCATTCGTGAGTTCAACATTTGTCACCGTCGATGGAAACGAAGCGGCCGCCACGATCGCCCATCAAACGAACGAAGTCATCGCGATTTATCCGATCACGCCTGCGTCGCCGATGGGCGAGTTTTCCGATACGTGGTCGGCCCAGCAGCGCCGCAACATCTTTGGGACGGTGCCGGACGTCATCGAAATGCAAAGTGAAGGGGGCGCCGCCGGCGCTGTTCATGGAGCGCTTCAGGCGGGAGCGTTGTCGACGACCTTCACGGCCTCGCAAGGGCTGCTGCTGATGATTCCCAATATGTATAAAATCGCTGGCGAACTGCTGCCGACGGTCTTTCATATTGCGGCCCGCACACTGGCCACGCATGCACTGTCGATTTTTGGCGATCATAGCGACGTGATGGCCGTTCGCCAGGCCGGCTGGGCGATGCTCGCCTCGAACACGGTCCAGGAGGTTCACGATTTCGCGCTGATCGCGCACGCGGCGACGCTCCGCGCGCGGGTGCCGTTTGTGCATTTCTTCGATGGTTTCCGCACGTCGCACGAAGTGAACAAGATCGCGCAGATCCCTTCTGCCGACATTCGCGCGATGATCGACGACGACTTTATCCGCGCCCACCGCGATCGAGCGATGGATCCCGAACGCCCCGTGCTCCGTGGCACAGCACAGAATCCAGACGTCTTCTTTCAAGCTCGCGAAGCGGCGAATCCGTTCTATGATGTCCTGCCGCAAATCGTCCAGGAGACCATGCAGCAATTCGCTGAACTGACGGGCCGCTCGTATCAGTTGTTCGAATATGTCGGAGCGAAAGACGCGGAGCGGGCGATCGTGATGATGGGTTCAGGCGTGGGCGCGGTTGAGGAAGCCGTGGAAGCGCTTGCCGCACGCGGCGAAAAAATCGGGCTCCTCAAGGTGCGCCTCTACCGCCCGTTCGATATCGCCGCGTTCGTCGCGACGCTTCCCCCGTCGGTACGCAAGATCGCCGTGTTGGATCGGACGAAGGAACCCGGCGCCGTGGGCGAACCGCTCTATCAGGACATCCTCACCGCACTCGCCGAGAGCGGTCGTTTGGCGACTTGCCCCACGATCATTGGCGGGCGCTACGGGCTGTCGTCGAAGGAATTCACGCCGGCCATGGCCGCTCGCGTCTATGAGGAATTGAACGCGGAATCGCCCAAGCGGCACTTTACCATCGGCATTATCGACGACGTAACCCATTTGAGTCTGAAATGGGATCCCGAGTTCTCGACCGAAGCGGACGATGTCACCCGCGCGGTGTTTTATGGTTTGGGGAGCGATGGGACGGTCGGGGCGAGCAAGAACTCCGTCAAGATCATCGGCGAAAACACGCCGCTATACGCTCAAGGCTATTTTGTCTACGACTCCAAGAAAGCGGGATCGATCACTGTCTCGCACTTGCGCTTTAGTCCCCGGCCGATCAACTCGACCTATCTGATTGAACGCGCCGGCTTTGTCGCTTGCCACCAGTTCAATTTTCTCGAACGGCTCGACATGCTTCAAACGGCTGATCCAGGGGCGACGTTTCTGCTGAACAGTCCTTACTCGCGCGAGGAAGTATGGGACCACCTGCCGCAAGAGGTGCAGCGGCAAATCATCGACAAAAAAATCAAGCTCTACGTGATCGACGCGATCAAGGTCGCGAGTGAGACCGGCATGGGCATGCGGATCAACACGATCATGCAGACCTGCTTCTTCGCGCTGGCCGGCGTCTTGCCGCGCGAGCAGGCCATTGAGCAGATCAAGCAAACGATTCGCAAGACCTATGGCAAGCGGGGGGATGCAATTCTGCAACGCAATTTCGCCGCCGTGGATGCCGCGCTTGCGAACCTGCACGAAGTATCGATTCCCGCAGAAGTCACCAGCGTCATGCGACGACTGCCGCCGGTCTCGACCGAAAGCACCGATTTTGTGAAGCGGGTTACGGCGATGCTCTTGGATGGGCGGGGCGATTTGTTGCCGGTCAGCGCACTGCCGGTCGATGGCACGTTCCCCACCGGCACCGCCAAGGTCGAGAAGCGGAGCATCGCGATCGAGATTCCGATTTGGGATCCGGAAATCTGCATTCAATGCGGGCTGTGCGCACTCGTTTGCCCACACGCGGCGATTCGCTCCAAGGCGTATCCGCAGGAGGCCGTCGCAGGCGGGCCAGAAGGTTTCCTATCATTGCCGTGGAAAGGCAAAGAGTTACCGAACCATTTAATGACCATTCAGGTGGCGCCGGAGGATTGCACCGGGTGCGGTGTGTGCGTCGATGTTTGCCCAGCCAAGAGCAAGTCGGTCGTCAAGCACAAAGCCATCAACATGGAGCCCAAACTGGAGCACCTGGAACGCGAGCGGGCGAACTTCGAGTTCTTCCTGGAATTGCCGGAACTCGATCGCACGCAGACCAATTTCGACACGGTCAAGGGCTCGCAACTGCTCGAACCGCTGTTTGAATTCTCCGGTGCGTGCGCCGGCTGTGGTGAGACGCCTTATTTGAAGCTGATGAGCCAGTTGTATGGCGATCGGGCGCTGATCGCCAATGCCACCGGTTGTTCGTCGATCTACGGCGGCAACCTCCCGACGACGCCGTGGAGCGCCAACGCGGACGGCCGAGGACCGGCGTGGAACAATTCGCTCTTTGAGGACAACGCGGAATTCGGGTTGGGATTACGTTTGGCCATCGATCAAAAACACGATTACGCCGCGCATTTGTTGGCCGAGTTGACTTCGGTCGTGGGAGAAAACTTGGTCGTCCCGCTCCTGACCGCGCCGCAAATCACAGAAGCAGACATTCGCGAGCAACGCGCACGCGTCGCGGAACTGAAAGCCATTCTCGCCGCTTCACAGGATCCGAGGGCCGAGAAGTTGCACCAGATTGCCGATGTGCTCGTCAATCGGAGCGTGTGGATTGTCGGCGGCGACGGTTGGGCGTACGACATCGGCTTCGGCGGACTCGACCACGTGCTAACGACGGGCCGCAACGTCAATATTCTGGTGCTCGATACGGGCGTCTATTCGAACACCGGCGGCCAGGCATCCAAGGCCACGCCGCGCGCCGCGGTCGCGAAATTCGCTTCCAGCGGCAAGTCGTCGCGGAAGAAGGATCTCGGCATGTTGGCCGTCTCCTACGGCAATGTCTACGTCGCCCAGATCGCGATGGGGAGCAACCCCGCGCAGACCGTGAAGGCGTTCCGCGAGGCGGAATCGTACGATGGCCCTTCGCTCATTCTGGCGTATAGCCATTGCATCGCGCACGGCATCAACATGACCACGTCGATGACGCATCAAAAGGATGTCGTGCAGAGCGGCTTCTGGCCGCTGTTCCGGTACGACCCGCGCGAGGCTCGCACCGGCCAGCGTTCGTTCCATCTCGACAGTCGCAAGCCGACCAAGTCGTTCAAGGAGATGGCGATGCAGGAGGGACGCTTCGCGATGCTCGCGCGACTCGATCCCAAACATGCCGAGCACCTGTTCGCGCAAGCCCAACAGGACATCGACGAGCAGTGGCATTATTACGAGCAAATGGCCGGCGTGGAGCGTGGCATCTTGGATGAATTAAAGGAAGCGGAAACATGAGCGTCGACTTAAGCACCGATTACCTGGGCCTCAAACTGAAGAACCCGCTGGGCATCGCGGCTTGTCCGCCTTTGACCGGCGACTTGGACATGCTACGGCGACTGGAAGCCGCCGGCGCGTCGATGGCCGTCTTGCCTTCGCTCTTCGAGGAGCAGATCGTCCATGACGAACTCGAATTCGACCGCATGTTCGAGGACCATGCCGAATCGTTCGCCGAGGCGCTCACGCAGTTTCCCGATTTGCACGAGTACAACACCGGACCGCGGGATTACCTCCGCCACATTGAAGCCGCGAAAAAGGCGGTCTCGATGCCGATCATCGGTAGTCTCAATGGCGCGTCCAAAGGCGGCTGGATTCGTTACGCCCGCTTGATCGAGCAAGCCGGCGCCGATGCGCTGGAACTCAACATCTATTTTATCCCCACGTCGTTTGAGATGACGTCGACGGATGTCGAACAACGTTATATCGACCTCGTCGCGGACGTCCGCCAATCGGTATCGCTCCCGTTGGCAGTGAAAATCGGACCACACTTCACCAGCTTGCCGAACTTTGCCCAGCATTTAGTGGCGGCCGGCGCTGATGGGCTGGTGTTGTTCAATCGGTATGTCGAAACAGACATTGATCTGGAGACGCTCAAGATCAAGCCCGATCTGTTGCTCAGCAATCGCCACGAGGCGCGCGTGCCGCTCCGCTGGATCGCCATCATGCGCGATCAATTGAAAGCGTCGCTCGCGGCCACCAGCGGCGTGCACCGGATGGAAGGCGTGCTCAAGATGCTTCTCGTGGGGGCGGACGTCACAATGATGGCCAGTATTTTGCTCAAGAAAGGCCCGGCGTTTATTGCGCTCTTGCTGGAACAAATTACCATGTGGCTCGAAGAGCACGAGTATGAATCGGTGGAACAGATGAAGGGTAGCATGAGCCGCGGCAATTGCGCCGACCCCAGCGCTTTGGAGCGGGCCAATTACATGAAGGCCCTCATCAGCTACACGATGGAGCATCCCTCGCCTCCGACTTAGCTCCCACTCCCATGACTTCGCCTGACGACAACGCGACTGCCAGCGAAACGCTGTTCCGGACTTTCGCGGAGCAATGGCTGGCTTGTGTTAAGCAGGCGAACCAGGTCACACAACAAGCGTGTGGGCGTTTAGAGGGGAGCGCCGATCCGCGAGCCTGGCGGCGGCAGTGGTTCGATGCGCTCAGCGGCGGCACGGACGCCTATCTCCGCAGTCCGCCGTTTCTGCGGATGATGAAAGCCCACATTGACGCGCTCATTCAACTGAAGCAGTCGGAACGCCACGGGGCCGCAAACTCGCCCAGCGATGCCGCCACGGCGAGCGCGCTGGCGACCTTATCGAAACGCATTGCCGAGGTGGAAACTACCCTGCGCTCCCGTTTGGAGCAGCTCGAACAACGCGTCGCCGCGCTGGAGAACGCGCCGCAGCCTGCGACGGGAGAAGACGCCGGCTGGGAGCGGTTTCTCGATGTGCTCCGCGTGCGGCGCTCCGCGGCGGAATCGATGATGGGCGTGACGCCGCACGAAGTCGTCTATACCGAAGGAACATTGCGGCTGCTGCGCTACAAGACCCCCTCGGTGCGATTCGCCGAACCGATCTTGATCTGCTTCGCCCTCGTCAATCGACCTTACATCATGGACCTGCAGGCGGAGCGGAGTGTGGTGCGGCAACTGCTCGCGCGGGGCTTCGATGTGTATTTGATTGACTGGGGAATTCCGGCACCGGCTGACCACAGCTTGCGACTGGAAGATTATGTTGGCCGCTTGTTGCGAAACGTCGTCGAGTTTGTCTGCCACTACGCGCAGGCGGCGCAATTGAATCTGCTCGGCTATTGCATGGGCGGGACCATGGCAGTGATGTACACGGCGCTCTATCCGGCGCGGGTCCGCAACTTGATCTTGATGGCCGCCCCGATCGACTTCGGCGGCGAACAGGGGCTGTTGAATTTGTGGGCGCGGGCCGAGAATTTTGATGTCGACAAGCTGATCGACGCATACGGCAACTGCCCCGGCGAGTTCTTGCAATACTGTTTTCAACTGATGAAGCCGGTCCAGAACTTCGCGGAGAAGTATTTGACCTTTTGCGACAAGCTGGACGATGAGGCGTTCTTGGAGAACTTCTTTGCCTTGGAACGCTGGGCGAGCGATTGCATCCCAGTGGCCGGCGAGACGTTCCGCGAGTATGTGAAGTCGCTCTATCAGCAAAATCGCCTGATCCAGGGGCGGATGTCGCTCGGCGGCGCGCCGATCCGATTGGACGCGATCACTTGCCCGTTGCTAATACTGGTCGCGGAACACGATCACCTCGTCCCGCCGAGTTCGACCTTGGCGTTAGAAACTCACGTGCGCTCTCGCGACGTGCAATCGATGTCGCTCAGCGTCGGTCATATTGGCCTGGCGGTGAGTTCCAAAGCGCAGCGCGATCTGTGGCCACGGGCCGCGGAATGGATCGCCGCGCATTCAACAGCTATTACCTTCCCCGAGACACTCCCATGAATAACATCATCAATCAACTCGCCGCGATGCGCGCCGCCGCGGAAATGGGTGGCGGCCAGAAGCGGATCGATGCGCAGCATCACAAGGGAAAGCTCACCGCCCGCGAACGGATCGAGTTGTTGCTCGATCCCGGGTCGTTTGAAGAGTGGGACATGTTTGTCGAGCATCGGTGCCACGATTTTGGCATGGATCGGCAGAGTGTCCCCGGCGATGGCGTCGTGACCGGTTATGGAACGGTCAACGGCCGCGTGGTCTTTGTCTTTAGCCAGGACTTCACCGTATTCGGCGGTTCGCTCTCGGAAGCGCACGCGGAGAAGATCTGCAAGATCATGGATCACGCGCTTAAAGTCGGCGCGCCGGTCATCGGCATCAATGATTCCGGCGGCGCGCGGATTCAAGAAGGCGTAGCGTCGCTCGGCGGTTATGCGGACGTCTTTCAACGCAACGTGCTCGCGTCGGGCGTCGTGCCGCAAATCTCGCTCATCATGGGTCCATGCGCCGGCGGCGCGGTGTATTCACCGGCGATGACCGACTTCATCTTCATGGTCAAGGACAGTTCCTACATGTTCGTCACCGGGCCGGACGTGGTGAAGACCGTGACGCACGAGGAGGTGACGCAGGAAGAGCTCGGGGGCGCGGTTACGCACTCAACGATTTCCAGTGTCGCCGATCGGGCCTTTGAAAACGACGTGGAAGCGCTCGCGATGGTGCGGCGGTTCATCAACTACTTGCCGGCCAACAATCGCACGCCCCCGCCGCATCGCCCCACGCCGGACACCGGCGACCGCCTTGAGCCTTCGCTCGATACGCTCGTGCCCGACTCGCCGACCAAGCCGTATGACATGAAGGAATTGATTCTGAAGATCGTCGATGACACGGACTTCTTCGAGATTCAACCGGAACACGCCAAGAACATTATCGTCGGCATGGCGCGCATGGAAGGCTATCCCGTCGGCATCGTCGCCAATCAGCCGCTGGTATTGGCCGGCTGCTTGGATATTCGCTCGTCGATCAAGGCCGCCCGCTTCGTGCGCTTTTGCGATGCGTTTAGTATTCCCATCCTGACGTTTGTCGACGTGCCAGGGTTTTTGCCGGGAACGGCGCAGGAGTACGGCGGCATTATCAAACACGGCGCTAAGCTGCTATTTGCGTATGCCGAGGCGACCGTTCCCAAGGTCACGCTCATTACCCGCAAGGCGTATGGCGGGGCCTACGATGTGATGTCGTCCAAGCACTTGCGCGGCGATGTGAACATCGCCTGGCCGAGCGCTGAGATCGCGGTGATGGGGCCCAAGGGAGCGGTGGAAATTATCTTCCGCAAGGAACTCGACACGCCGGAGCGGATCGCAGAATTAACGGAAGAATATCGCGTGAAGTTCGCCAACCCGTTCATTGCCGGTCGGCGAGGGTTTATCGACGACGTCATCATGCCGCGGCAAACGCGCAAGCGGATCTGCCGCTCGCTGGCCATGCTGCGCAATAAGCAGTTGGAAAACCCGTGGCGCAAGCACGGCAATATTCCCCTGTAGGAGTTACGTGCACGGAACACTTACCAGAGATAAGCACCATGTTCAAAAAAATACTCATTGCCAACCGCGGCGAGATCGCGTGCCGCGTGATGAAGACGGCCCGCCGGATGGGCATCCGCACCGTCGCCGTGTTTTCCGAAGCCGATCGTTACGCCTTGCATGTGTCGCTCGCGGATGAAGCGGTCTGCATTGGCCCGCCCCCCTCCTCCGCCAGCTATTTGAATATCGACAAGATTGTGCAAGTCTGCCGCGAGTTGAGCGTCGACGCGGTGCACCCCGGCTATGGCTTTCTCTCCGAGAACGCCACGTTCGCCGAGCGGCTCGCGGAAGCCGGCGTCGCTTTCATTGGTCCCAACGTGCATGCCATTCGGAGCATGGGAGATAAGATCACTTCCAAGCGGTTGGCGCAAGCGGCCGGCGTCAACACGGTCCCCGGTCACGCGGATATTATTCCGAGCGCCAGTGAAGCGGTCGTCATCGCGCGCGAAATTGGTTACCCGGTGATGCTAAAAGCCACCGCAGGCGGCGGCGGCAAGGGGATGCGGATCGCGCGTAACGACGACGAGTGCCACGATGGGTTTGAACGCGCCAGTAATGAAGCTCGCTCCTCGTTCGGCGACGAGCGCGTGTTCATCGAAAAGTTTATTGAAGAGCCGCGGCACATCGAGATTCAAGTTCTGGCGGACAAACAAGGCCAGACGATTTATCTGGGGGAACGTGAGTGCTCGCTCCAACGCCGTCATCAAAAAGTGATTGAAGAAGCTCCGTCGCCTTTTCTGGACGAACAGACGCGGGCCGCGATGGGAGAACAAGCCGTGGCGCTGGCGCGGGCGGTCAGCTATGAGTCGGCGGGAACGGTCGAGTTCATTGTCGGTCCCGACCGGCAGTTTTACTTCCTGGAAATGAATACCCGGCTGCAAGTGGAACATCCGGTGACGGAGTTCGTGACCGGGCTCGATCTCGTCGAGTTGATGATTCGCGTCGCTTACGGAGAGCCGCTGCCGCTGTTGCAAGCCGATGTCAAGCTCAACGGCTGGGCGATCGAGGCCCGCGTGTATGCGGAAGACCCGTTCCGCGGCTTCTTGCCTTCGGTAGGGAGATTGGTGCGGTACTTGCCGCCTGCGGAAACTGCAGCGGTGCGTGTTGATACGGGGGTGTTTGAGGGGGGCGAAGTCTCGCTGCACTACGACCCAATGATCGCCAAGCTGATTACGCACGGCGCGACGCGCGAGCAGGCAATCGCCCAGATGCGCGAGGCGCTCAACGAGTTCTATGTCCGCGGCGTCTCGCACAATATCAGCTTTCTGGCCGCGCTGATTGAGCATCCACGATTCCGCGCAGGTCGCCTTAGCACGAACATGATTGCCGAGGAGTATCCGGATGGCTTTCATCCGAGTGACGTGATTCATGACGATCCGGCGCTCTTGATCGCGGTGGCCGGAGCGATCCATCGGCGCTATATGGATCGCGCGGCAGGCATTAGCGGTCAACTCCCCGGTTACGAGCGCGTCGTGATCGATCAATGGGTGATCGTTGTGAACAACGAGCGCCACGCAGTCGATATTCGGCCGGTCGAAGGGGGGCATGATGTGCTTTACAACGGCCAGTGCTACGAGGTTCGCAGCAACTGGCAATTCGGCCAGCCGCTCTTTAAGGGAACGGTCAACGGCGACTCCGTGTGCATCCAGGTGGAGCGGCGGAACATGCACTACCGGCTGTTTCATTGGGGTTCGCAGGTGGACATCATGGTGTTGACCGCGCGGGCGGCGGAACTGCTCGCGTGCATGCCGGTGAAGACGCCGCCGGACACCTCGAAGTTCCTCCTCTCGCCCATGCCGGGGCTGTTGACGCAACTCCTGGTGGGCGAAGGGCAAGATGTGCAGGCAAGTCAAGACCTGGCGGTGGTGGAAGCGATGAAGATGGAGAACGTGCTGCGGGCGGAGCGCGACGGCCGAGTCGAGAAGGTGCTCGCGCAAGTCGGTGAGACCTTGGCGGTGGATCAGCCGATTTTGAAGTTTGAGTGAGCGGGTACAATCGCGCGGAAGCATGCGACCGCGGAACCACGCAAAACGGATTCACCTTCCGGGGAAGAGGAACGCGGTCGAGGGATGCTGTTGAACGGATGCGCGACGGCGCCTTAACTTGCTAAGGACGGTACGCGGCGGGCGGGTTGGACGAACTTTTCGAACGCTGCCATTTCGAACGGGCCGCCGACAATTAGTGGCGTGCGGTCGTGGATGTCGGTGGGAACGATCTCCAGGATCCGTTGCGTTGCGTCGGTGGCGAATCCGCCGGCCTGTTCGGCAATGAAGGCGACCGGGTTGGCTTCGTAGAGCAAACGCAGCTTGCCTTGAGGGTTCTTATCGGTCGGCGGATAGAGGAAGACGCCGCCGCGAAGGAGCGTGCGGTGGAAATCCGCGACGAGCGAGCCAATATAACGCAAGCTATAGCGCCGCCCTGCTTCGCCGCTGCGAAGGTAGGAGATGTAATCGCGATAAGGCTGAGGGAACGTGTCCCAATTGCCGTCATTGGAGGAATAGTAGTCGCCCTGCCGCGGCATACGAATGTTTTCGTGGCTAAGCACAAACGCGCCAATCGCTGGGTCGAGCGTGAAGCCGTGCACGCCGTGGCCGGTCGTATAGACCATGATCGTCGACGAGCCGTAGACAACGTAGCCGGCGGCGAGTTGCTTCACGCCGGGTTGCAACACCGCGAGGCTCGCATCGTCGCTGGCGCGGAGGTCTTCAGGCAGCGCGAGAATGGAGAAGATCGTTCCGACGCTCACGTTGACGTCGATGTTGGAAGAGCCGTCGAGCGGATCGAACACCACCACATACTTGCCAGGCCCCGAGCGGCCGTCGAAGGTGATCGCTTCATCGATCTCCTCGGAAGCAATGATCGCCACGTTCTCGCGAATGCCCAAGCAATGCACGAGCGCCGCATTGGCATAAACATCGAGCTTCTGCTGCAATTCGCCTTGCACATTGACCCGCTCGGCGCTGCCGAGCATGTCGAGCAAACCGGCACGGCGGACGCGGGCTTCGGTCATTTTGGTCGCCAGCGTGATGCCGGAGAGGAGCCAGGAAAAACTCCCCGTGGCATGCGGCGAATGTTTTCGCTGCTCCCTTAAGATGTGTTGCTGCACGGTGACAATCACGGGGTCCGTCGCGCCGAGCACGAAACGTTTGGTGTTCATCCTTGTTTCCCCTAAGAGCGAACGCAATGTCTTCTGACCATACTCTTAGTGCAAGAAACATGCCGCTTGAAACCGCGGGGCGCAACGGCCGCATTTCCCACGGCGCTCGGCACGGTGCGGCCGAATCGTCGCGCCACGCGCGCCTGAGTGTGCGAAGCTGTACGCTTTACGGCGCGCTCGTCACGCCAGGCGATGGCGATATCTCACGGGTGAGACGCGCGATCGCCGGCCAGGCCAAAGGCTTCGAGAATTTGGCGGGCGGCGGATTCGGGCGAGATGGAGCCGGCCAGGACGCCGGCTTCCAGACGCGCGCGAACGAGTGCTACTTGGGGATGATTGCGAATCGCGCGGCGCAGTTGATCATCGATGATGTTCCAGAGCCAGCGCGCGTTTTGGAGCTTGCGGCGCTTGTCAAGTTCACCACTGGCTTGCATCCGTGCGTGGCGGCGTTCGATCGCGCGCCACACGGCGTCAATGTGGTCGTCGTGCAGCGCGCTGCACGTGAGCACCGTGGGGGTGTCGTTGCTGCGCGCCGAGAGCGATTCCAGCACGCGCGCGAGTTGATGGGCGGCGAGCTCCGCGGCGGTGCGGGTGGCGCCGTCCGCCTTGTTTACCGCAATCACATCGACCAGTTCCAACAGGCCGCGCTTGACGGCTTGTAATTCGTCGCCGGCGCCGGGGAGCATCAACGCGAGGAAACAATCGGTCATATCCGAGACCATCGTTTCGGATTGCCCCACGCCGACCGTTTCGATCAAGACGACGTCGTATCCGGCGGCTTCGCAGACGAGCATCGCCTCGCGCGTTTTGCGCGCGACGCCGCCTAAGGTTCCAGCCGACGGCGAGGGACGGATGAAGGCGTGCGGCTCCGCGGAGAGGCGCGTCATGCGGGTTTTATCGCCGAGGATGCTGCCGCCGCTGACGCCGCTCGAAGGATCGACTGCGAGCACCGCCACGCGATGTTCGCGGCGGACCAGATGCACGCCGAGGGCTTCAATGAACGTGCTCTTGCCGGCGCCTGGCGCGCCGGTGATGCCGACGCGCATCGCGCTGCCAGTGTGCGGCAATAAGCGCGTGAGGAGCTCTTCGGCCAGGCGTTGATGACGCGCGAGGTGCGATTCCACAAGCGTGAGCGCCCGCGGCAAGATGGCCATGTTGCGGTTAAGGACGCCGGCGTAGTAATCATCGACCGTCAACTCACGGCGGCGCGGCACGTCAGACGTCATGCTGGCCACCGGCGCGAGAGGAAGCGGTTGGCTGGGGCGCGTCCTCCAAAAGCAGGTCTAAACGCTGCGCGAGTTCGCGGAGGAGGTTCACAGCCGCCTCGCCGATGACGGTTCCTGGTCCGAACACAGCGGAAGCACCGGCCTGATGCAAAGCGTCGTAGTCTTCAGGAGGAATGACGCCACCGACGACGATCATGATGTCTTCCCGCCCCAAGTCGGCCAATTCTTGACGCAGTTGCGGCACGAGCGTTAAATGACTCGCGGCCAGCGAACTGACGCCGACGATATGTACATCGTTCTCGACGGCATGCCGCGCGGTTTCGGCCGGCGTGCGGAAGAGCGGCCCGATGTCGACATCGAAACCCAAATCGGCAAAAGCGCTAGCAATGACCTTCTGCCCGCGGTCATGCCCGTCTTGTCCCATCTTGGCGACCAGAATCCGCGGCCGACGCCCTTCGGCTTGGGCGAACGATTCGACCAGATGGCGAACCTCGTCCGCGTGCGCTCCGCTGCCGACTTCCTTGCCATACACGCCGGAAACAGCGTTGACCGGCGCTTCATAGCGGCCGAAGACTTCTTCTAGTGCTGCGCTGATTTCCCCCACGGTGGCTTTGGCGCGGGCGGCGTTGACCGCGAGTTCCAACAAGTTGCCGGCGCCGTCACGCGCGGCGGCGGTCAAAGCGGCGAGGGTCGCCGCGACTTCTTCCGCATTGCGCTCGTGCCGCAGACGTTGCAAGTTCGCAATTTGGGCCTCGCGCACCGCGGTGTTATCGACGTGCAGAACGTTCAGCTTCTCTTCTTCGGCCAGGCGGTACTTGTTCATGCCGATGATTGTTTGCTGCCCCGAGTCGATGCGGGCTTGCGTGCGCGCGGAAGCTTCCTCGATCCGCATTTTGGGAATGCCGGCTTGAATCGCCTTGGTCATGCCGCCCAGTTCCTCCACTTCGCGGATGTGGGTCCAGGCGCGCTGCGCGAGGTCGTGCGTGAGCCGTTCGACATAATAGCTTCCGCCCCACGGATCGACGACGTTGCACGTATCGGTCTCGAGCTGAATGAAAAGCTGCGTATTGCGGGCGATGCGGGCGGAGAACTCCGTGGGGAGCGCGAGCGCTTCGTCCAACGCGTTGGTGTGGAGCGACTGCGTATGCCCATGCGCGGCCGCGAGCGCTTCAACGCAGGTGCGAATCACGTTGTTGTAGACATCCTGCGCCGTCAAGCTCCAACCGCTGGTTTGACTATGTGTGCGGAGCGAGAGACTCTTGGGGTTTTTGGGCTCGAACTGCTTGATGAGCTTGGCCCAGATCATGCGGGCGGCGCGGAGTTTGGCGATCTCCATGAAGTAGTTCATGCCGATCGCCCAGAAGAACGATAGCCGCGGGCAAAAGGCGTCGACCTCCAGACCCACTTCTCGCCCGGTGCGGACATATTCCAGCCCATCGGCGAGCGTGTAGGCGAGTTCGATGTCCGCGGTGGCGCCGGCTTCTTGCATGTGATAGCCGCTGATGCTGATGCTGTTGAACTTCGGCATCTGCTGGCTGGTGTACTTGAAGATATCCGCGATGATGCGGATGCTGGGCGCAGGCGGGTAGATATAGGTATTGCGGACCATGAACTCCTTGAGGATGTCGTTCTGAATGGTGCCGGTGAGTTGCTCCGGCTTCACGCCTTGAATTTCGGCCGCGACGATATACATGGCCAGCACGGGGAGCACCGCGCCGTTCATCGTCATCGAGACGCTCATGCGGTCGAGCGGGATGCCGTCGAACAGGACTTGCATGTCATAGATGCTATCGATCGCGACGCCGGCCATGCCGACGTCGCCGGTGACGCGGGGATGATCCGAGTCGTAACCGCGATGCGTCGCCAGGTCGAACGCGATGCTCAAACCCTTCTGTCCCGCGGCCAGGTTGCGGCGGTAAAAAGCGTTCGATTCCTTGGCGGTCGAGAAGCCAGCATATTGCCGCACCGTCCAGGGTTGCTGGACGTACATGGTCGCGTAGGGACCGCGCAAAAACGGCGGCAGCCCCGGCATCGTCGCCAGGTGATCGACGCCTTCTAGATCCGCGGCCGTGTAGAGTGGCTGGACGGGAATGCGTTCCGGCGTTTGCCAGAGGAGTTGTTCATCCGCCGCGCCGGCCAGGGTTTGCCAGGCGTCGAGGCTCGCCGTACGCGGTTGATCGGAACGGAGCGGCACGTTGGCAAAATTAGGAATCTTGTTCATGCACTTAGCCTTCCTGCGACGTTAAAACGCCTTCTTCCCGCAGCAGTTCGCGCAGCGTCTCGAGGACGTCGCACTTGATGTAGATAAAACGGTCAACGCCAGCGGCTTGCCACGGCGGGCCGTTGTCGCCGGGGAAGCCTGCGAGCACCACGGTGCGAGCGCCGGCCGCTTTGAGTTTGGGAGCCACCAGGGGCACGAATTGTGGATAGAGCTTGTCGGACGAACAGATCACGGCGATCTTCGCGCCGCTCTTGGCAAACGCGGCCGTAGCCTGGTCTACGTCGTCGAAGCCATTGTTGCTCAGCACCTCAAAGCCGCCGGCTTCGAAGAAGTTTTGCGAATACGTCGCGCGACCCGTGTGATGCGCGATCGGTCCCAGGTTCACCAAAAAGACGCGCGGCCGCTGGCCATGCGCTGCCTCCCAGGCGTCGCTAGCGTCGCGCAGTTCTTCAAAGGGTTCGGCGAAACTGCGGCGTTCGAGCGGAGCGATGCGAGCGCTGGGATGTTGATGAAAACCAAGCGCCTGGGCCATTTGTCCAATGGTGGCGCCGCTTGCAGCCGCCGCGACCATGGCCGCCATGTGACTCGTTCCCGCCTGGGGCGGGGCACATGCGGCGTCGCTGGTGCGAGTTTTAGCAAGCTGCGCTTGCGCCGCGGCGCGGAGCACGGCGGCGTCGGGACACAAAGGGGCGACACGTGGTTCGCGGAGATTGGGAAACTCGCTGACGCCGGTAATCCCTTCCTTGCGGCGCGCGATATCCTTGGTGCGCGGCGCGTAGGCGGCGTCGATCTGTTGCGCGATCCAACCGCTCTGCAGCGCGGCCAACATCCCTCCTTGGCGTTCAACCTCTTGGAAAATCTCCCATGCTTTTTCCGAGAGGCGTGCGGTGAGGTCGTCCAAAAACCAACTGCCGCCGGCGGGATCGATCACGCGATGCAGATGCGCTTCCTCTTGCAGAATATGCACCGTATTGCGGGCAATGCGGCGACTGAAAGCGTCGGGTAGGCCGGTCAACGCATCGAACGGGACGGAAGTCACCACGTTCGCGCCGCCGATGCCGGCGGCAAACATGGCGACGGCGTTGCGCAGCAAGTTGACGTAGGGATCGCGCTGCGTCAGCACGCGGTGGCTGGTTCGCGCGTGGATCGCCATCGCGCCGGACTGGGGCTGCCCGCCGCACGCTTCGATCACGCGCGACCAATTGCCGCGCGCCGCGCGCAGCTTAGCAAGAGCGAGAAAATGATGCGTTCCTAGTTCCACGCGAAACAGCAGTTGCCGCGCTGCGACGTTGATATCGAGGCCGGCGGCGGTCAGCGCGCGGAGGTATTCGACCGCGGTGGCCAGGCCAAAAGCGATGTCTTGCGCCGCGGTCGCGCCGGCATCGTGATAGGGCGACGTGTCGACGCCGATCGCGGTAACGTGGGGATAATTCTCGGTCGTCCACTTCGCCAAATCGGCCAAGGCGGCCAGCGCGGCTGCCGGGGTTTGCGGAAGTTGCCCGTTGCGGGCCAGCACGGCAAACGGATCGGCGTTGAATGCGCCCCGCGCTTGCTCCGGCGTTACGCCGCGGCGCTGCCAGAGCGCGACGAGCGCGGCCGCCGCAGGCAAAGCAGCAGCGCCTCCGTCGAGCGCGATGCCGACCAGGTCCAGATGCACGTTCGCCAGCGCGACGTCGAGATCCGCGGCGCTATACGCCATCAGACCGTCCTGGCCAACCAGTTCCGCCGGGGCTTGATCGGGATCATACCCACTGCCAGCGGCCGCATCGAGTTGGAGCAACACGGATGTCACGCCCCCTCGCAAATCGGCCAGGATCGCTGCATTGGTGACGGCGAGCTCGGGATGCGCGTGTTCCTGCCGCAAGTCCCACCCGGAGCGGACCGCCCCCAGCGGTTGGGAATTACGCACAAACGGCGCCAGTCCAGGCAGCCCAATCGCATGATTCTCCACGGCCGTGTTATCGCGGGCATAGACCGGCTGGATTTGGAGACCTTCATAGGTATGCGTGACGAGCTTCTTCTCGAACGGTGCGCCTTGGAGCGATTCCTCGACCATCGTGCGCCACTGTTGGTAGCTCACCGCCGGGAAGTCATCCAAGATGGTGAAGGCTGCGGGGAGTGTTTTGGTCATGCCGCTTCTCATCGGGAAGATACTTGATTACTCGTCGGGCGATGGCGTTATTCGAATTCGATAAGGACTTGCTTGGCCTGTACGGAATCGCCTACGGCGGCGTTGAGTTTGGCGATCTTGCCGGCGATGGGAGCCGTGATTTGCGTTTCCATCTTCATGGCTTCGAGCACGAGCAGGATGTCGTTGACTTGGATTTGCTGGCCGACCTGGACCGGCGCGCGCACGACGACTCCGGCGATCGGGCTGCGGCAGACCTTGGCCTCATCGGCGACCTGGGCGCCGCCGGAGCGCGCCGCAGGCGGACCGCCGGCCGCTGCTTCACGCCGTGGTTGCCCCACCGGCGGCACATAGCTGGGCTGCGGCTGCTCGGATTCGGCAACCTCGACATCGACTTCGTATAGTTTTCCGTCTACTGTGAGCTTGAGCTTCAAGGCAATCTCCTAACCATGATGGCCTGAAAGGATGTGCGAGGCTTGAATCGTGGCGCGGCCGTACTGCGCCCAGGCGGCGCTACCGAGTAAGCGAATCTGGCGAATCTTGGGCTTCTCTCCCAGATAGGCTGCGATGGCGGCGCTGATCGTCGCGACGAGCTCTTCGCTCAACTGCGAGGCATCAGCCGCTGCTTGCTGCGTGCGGGTCGTCTCGGCCGCTTGGGCGGAAACTTCCAGCTTCGCCAAGCGCTCGCCGAGGCTGCCGACTTCCGCGCGCAGCGCTTCCACCGCGTCCAGCAGTTGCCGCAGGTCTGAGGGTTCCGAATTCATGGGGGGCTCCGGACGTTATGAACGGTTATAGCGGGATTAGGCCATGCTTCTTAGGCGGCCGTTGATCGCGCTTGTTCTGTAAGTATTCAAGGGCCTGCGCCAAGTGGCGGCGGGTGTGGGCGGGTTCGATGATGTCATCGACCAGACGCCTGCCTGCGGCGATGTAGGGCGAAGCAAACGCCTGGCGATATTGTTCGATCAACTCGGCGCGGCGCGCGGCTTTGTCCGTGGCGTTTTGCATCTCTTTGCGGAACACAATCTCGACCGCCCCCTCGGCGCCCATCACGGCAATTTCGGCTGTGGGCCAGGCGAAGGAGCTATCGGCCCCGAGATCCTTCGAGCACATCGCCACGTGAGCGCCGCCGTAGGACTTGCGCAAAATGACTTGAATCTTGGGAACGGACGCGGCCGAGTAGGCAAAGAGCAGCTTGGCGCCGTTACGGATGATGCCGCCGTACTCTTGCTCCACGCCGGGCAAGTAGCCGGGGACATCGACGAACGTGATGATGGGAATGTTGAACGCGTTGCAAAACCGAATGAACCGGGCGGCTTTGTTCGCGGCGTTGATATCGATAGCGCCGGCGAGGACCAACGGCTGGTTGGCGATGATGCCGACGGAACGCCCCAAGATGCGCGCAAAGCCGACGACCATGTTCATCGCATAGCCGGCTTGGACTTCCAGCAAGTCCCCTTGATCGACGATGCCGGAAATCACATTGCGGACGTCGTAGCCTTTTTTGGGATCGACCGGCAGGACGTCGTTGAGTTGGGGATTCGGATCGACGCTGGTATCCGTGGGGAGCCGGGGCGCCTCGTCGAGATTGTTCGACGGGAGAAAACTGAGCAAACGGCGGCAAACGTAGACAGCCTCCTCGTCATCTTCCGCGACGAAGTGAATCACGCCGGAATGCGCCATGTGGGCGTCCGCTCCGCCGAGGGCTTCCGCGGAGATGTCTTCGCCGGTGACTTGCTTGATGACTTGGGGCCCCGTGATAAACATCTGGGCCTTGCGCGTTTGGATGATGAAATCGGTGAGGGCGGGCGAGTACGAAGCGCCGCCGGCGCAGGGGCCGCAGATCAGCGAGATTTGCGGCACGACGCCGGACAATAACACGTTGGCGTAGAACACCTGACCGTAGCCGGAGAGGGAATCGATCCCTTCCTGCACGCGGGCGCCGCCGGAATCGTTAATGAAGACGAACGGGCTGCCGGTTTTGAGCGAGCGCTGCATCGCATCGGCCACTTTGAGCGAATGAACTTCGCCGGCCGAACCGCCGAGGACCGTGAAGTCCTGGCTGGCCAAATGGATGAGCCGCCCATCGACCGCAGCCGCGCCGGTCACGACGCCATCGGCGGGAAATTCCTTGTCCGCCATGCCGAAACTGGATTGGCGGTGTTGGGCGAACAAACCGAACTCTTCAAAGGATTCGGCATCGACAAGCGCGGCAACCCGCTCGCGGGCCGTGAGCTTCCCTTGTTCTTTTTGTTTAGCGAGCCGCTCGGCGCCGCCTCCTTGCTCGAGCTGCGCGCGCTTGGCGCGGAGCGCGTCCACCAGGCCCTGCATCGACTTGTCAGCCATCGGTTGCTTTCCTTTTTTGTAAACGTCGAACAAGGGGGACCGCCGCGCGGCGTCATGCCTTTAAGCAGGCTCAACGACCACGTTGTG
>CAUJKE010000080.1 GCA_963205385.1 Planctomycetota bacterium
GTCGAGCGTAATCCAGTACGGTGTCCAACTCGGGATCGGTCGGTCGCGTCGCGGCTTCAAAGATCGCTTCGGCTGCGGCGAGTCCTTCGAACTCCACTGCTGCTTTGACCGCCTCCGCGCGCACTAGCGCCGAGCTATCGCGCGCGGCGGCGATGAGAATCGGTTGCCAGTTGGCGATTTTCGTATTCCAATGGCCGAGCGTGCGAATCGCGGCGGCGCGCACGCGGGGTTCTTCCGCGGTGAAGACCGCTTGCAGCAAGTCGGCGTTGGGAACGCGGTGTTCCTCAAACACCCACAGGCATTCCAGCATCGCCTGGGCGTCGGCCGGCTTCTTGGGATCGAGCGCGGCGGCCCATTTGCCGACCGTCGCGACGACTTCCGGCGTCTCCCGTCCGCTCAACTCCAAGCGCGCGCGATAGCGGTTGCTGTTTTCTTTCGCATAGAACGCCCGGCAGACTTCCTCGATCGGCTTGCCTTTGAGCTTGATTGGCTTGAGGAGGGGCCGATCCTTGGCGGTCACGCGGTAGATGCGGCCATGTTCGTGATCGCGATTGGGATCGCGCATGTTGTGCTGCATGTGGCCGATAATGGCGTTGTTCCAGTCCGAGACGTAGAGCGCGCCGTCGCCGCCGATCTCCAGGTCGGTAGGGCGGAAGTTCGGATCGCTGGAGACGAGAATCGGCTCGATTTCCGTGGCGGTGATATCCGCGCCGTTGTAATGCACCTCGTGCTGCAACACGCCGAGGAAACCGATGCAGTTGCAGATCAAGAAGTTGCCTTGGTTCGCGTCGGGAAAGTGACTGCTCGAGAGAATGCCGGTCGCGGCGACCGGGCGCACGCGCTGTTTGAACCACTGCTTGTTGCCAATTCCCTTGCCGATATTGACGTAGGAACCGGTGCCGCCGGTCCCATCATTGGCGAATTGATAGCCCCACTGATCGAACACGTCACCGTGCGGGTTGGGACCGATCGGGAAATGAAACTCCACTTCAAACGTCCGCGGATTGAAGCGATGCACGCCGCTCTGGCCGGAACGATACGTGTGCGTGGGAGTCTCCATCGCGGCGACATTAAAAATCCCGCGCGACCAATAGAGCCAACCATCAGGCCCGATGAGCATGGCGTTTGCGGAGTGGTGCGAGTCGGCGCTGCTGACGCCTTGCAGCATCCGAATTTTGACATCCGCCTTGCCGTCGCCGTCGGTGTCTTTCAGAAACCAAATCTCCGGCAACGCGGCGACCAACATGCCGCCCCCCCAGAATTCAAAGCTCGTGACGCTGTTCAGTCCATCGGCAAAAGTGATGCAGCGATCCGCCACTCCGTCTCCGTCGTCGTCCGGCAGGCAGACAATCTTGTCGCGGCGCGGCTGCGTCGGATTCCAGTGCGGGTACGATGGCCAGACGGACGCGAACAACCGGCCGTCGGTATCCACGGCCATTTGCACGGGGTTTATCATCTCCGGAAACATCTCTTCCGAAGCGAACAGGTTCACCTGCATCCCCTCGGCGACCTTCATCTGGCCGATCGCTTCCTCACCGCCGAGATAAAGATGCTTACCGCCGGGAAGCTTGCCGGGAATGTTCGTCTTGACGACTTCCTCCGGCGGCAGGTTGCTATCGCTCACGGTCAGGTCGCCGCCACGCGCGACCGCCCACACCCGCTCGTCGCGATTGGCGGTCATAATGTCGAAGATCTCCATCTCGCGCATCATGACGTCGGCGTTGGATTGGCCAAACCAGGCGAGCTTCGAGCGTCCGCCGAACACGTTGTAGCCATCGACCACGCGATAGCGGCTAAACCAATAGTAGTTCTTGTCGAGAATCGCCTGCCGCAGTCGCTCCAGTTCCTGCTCGTCCTTATCGACCTTCTCGACGCCTAGCAAATCCTTGATAATCACGTTCGCCACAGCCCGATCGCCATGTTCGAGCAGATGAATGCCGTTCATGGTGAGGGGCTTCTTCGCGGCGGCGTACAATGCTTTCGTCGGCGTGAACAGATCGACGAACGGCACCCCCTTGGCCTCGCAGACTTCCTGCATCGCTTGGGTGTAGAGGGCCAGGTTCTCGTTGTTGGCCGAACCGTCAGGCAAGTTCGGATTCTTTAGATCCTCATGCGCAATCGGCGAGAAAAACACCAGCCGCGGCGGCGTGGCGCCGTCGTACTTTTGTGACAGCATGCCGTCGATCGTGTCGGCCAGATCCTGGCGGAACGCGGCCAATCCGGCCGGGCCGCGAAACGCTTCGTTGTAGCCAAAGAACGCAAAGATCACGCTCGCATGACACTTCTCCAGCCATTGATCGGGGCTGCCGAAGTTCTCTTCGCGCTGGCGCAACTTCAATTCGTCGCCTGAGTAACCCAGATTGCGGAACGTGAGGTTTAGCTCCGGATGCAGGGCATGGAGATAGGTTTCCAGCCAGGCCGAGTGTTGCATCCTGTCGGCCGTCGTGTTGCCGATATAGACGACGTGGTCGTCTTTGCGAAGTTCAAGTTTCCGCTCGGCCGCCGAGGCGGGACTACTGACGAGAAAACCAAGGGCCAAGGACAAGGCGATTGTCCCGATAGTCGTGAATCGCAGCATGGGTCGATATTCGCTTCCGAGAAGGGATTGGGAGAATCGGTCAGGGCGGGATATGGCGGCAAGACGCCTGGGAGGACGTCGTTTGGTTCCACGCGGTCGTAATCGCGAGGGAAAAACAACCGCCAGCAAGGTGAAAGGGTGAGTTTTGGCAGGCAGGCAATCAACCTTGCTCCGTCGCAATTGTAGCTCACCCCAAGATCAACCGCAACGAATTGGCTCACGGTGCCGGGCCGCATCGCTGGCAGGCGAAAACCGGCGGCGAACCAGGCCGCCGAAAAGGTCAACACATAACTAAGCCGTTATTTTCCTAGGGCCGCTAATTCTTCGTCGCTGGGGAAACCGTTCACCAAAAAGCGCTGGGGGTAGAGGTCGGCGCTGGAGAGCAGATGGCCGACGATCTTTTCGACCTTATGCCAAGGGGCGTGGGCGACGATTTCGCCGTCGCCATCGCCGTCTGCTGGGGGGCGAAAAAACATCACGCGCTCGGTGCGCGGAAGCAGCGTTTCTATCCCTTCGCTCCAGACGGCGTAACTGAACGGCCCCTCTTGTTCGGCTTGCATGGCCGAATAGGTCGCCACGAAACGGTCGATCCCTTGCTGCGCGTAGAGCTTATCGAGCATCTCTTTCTGCTGGCCATACTCCTGATACAGGTATTCAAGTTCGAGCAAGCGAAAACGATCGAACAGCGGATGCCCGCGCGAGGGGAGCCAATCGACCCATTCGTCACCATCCAGCCGCAGCGGTGAACTGATGAGCGGGCGAGGCGCCTCGGCGGCTTGTTCGGCGAGCGAGATCATCGCCTCGAGTCCCTCATCGTCATCGGCGCCGGTCACGATGAGCATGTCGCGGTTGGGAACCATCGCAATGATTTCGCCTTGCACTTCAAAGCGGCGGATGACTTCCGTCAGCAAGATGCGCGAGGCGTCGTAGCTATCGCCGGTTGCGGAAATGTATAGTCCGTCCCCCACTTTGGCATAGGCGAAGCCTTCTTCGAGCAAATTCTGCGTGGCGATTTCGAGCGCCTCGTAGTAGGACGTGTCCCAGCCTGTGAGTTCGTCCGTCGAGATCGAGCGAACGGATCGGGGCAAGTCGTAGACGATGCTCGCCAAGAGATGGCTTCCGACCTGGTATTGCGGCATATCGATGCCGTGCCCGTCACCGCGCAAGCGAGACTGCAAATTCGTATGCTCGATGCCGGCGCGGGCCCAAATCTTGGGGCGCAAGCGCGGTTTGATGTCCTCGAAACTGGCCGGTAGCTCCATCCGCGGCGCGAGGATCGCTTGCACGGTCTGGGGCAGATATTGCTTGCGGTCGGCCGGCGAGAGTTGGCAATATTCGGCGTAGAAGTTGCGCAGGTTGACGATGCCGGCCTGCTTCTCCTCGTCGATCAACAATTGAAAGTTATCCGGATCAAAGCGGAGCGAACGCGCTTCGCCCGCCTGACGCAGTTGAGCAATGAATAGTTGCGCAAACCGCGCTTCCGTCGGCGGGCGAAAGAGCCAGTCAAACCAACCCATGGCCATGTCCCACATAAACCAGTTGCCAATCGTGTTCACAGGTTAGCGGAGTCGCCTTGGCGCACTAGCTTGATAGCGCGGCGCGTTAAGGCTGGGTATTTTTATCTCAATTGGGACGGAAGACGAGTTCACAAATCGTCGGTGGCGAACGTGTCTCCCTGTGTCATGTCGCCGCTTTCCAGCCCTTTACGGAACCACCGCACCCGCTGGGCGGAACTGCCGTGCGTGAACGAGTCAGGCACGACATAGCCTTGGGCCTGTTTTTGCAAACGGTCGTCGCCGATGGCTGCCGCTGCGCGCAAGCCTTCTTCCAAGTCGCCTGGATCAAGCAAGCCGCGCTGCCATGCATAATGCCCCCAAACCCCCGCGAAATAATCCGCTTGAAGTTCCAATCGCACGCTCAGTTCATTGGCTTCCCTCTTGCCTACGCGGCGTTGCAGCGCGATCACTTTGTCGCTCGTGCCGAGTTGCTTTTGCACATGGTGGCCAATCTCGTGCGCGATCACGTAGGCTTGTGCGAAATCACCGGGGGCGTTGTACTTCTCTTGCAACTCCTCGTAAAACGCGAGATCGATATAGACCTTTTCATCCACCGGGCAATAAAAAGGACCAACGGCTGCGCTCGCCAGGCCACATGCCGATTCGACGCGGCCGGTGAACAGCACCAAGGTGGGCTGGCGATATTTGCGGCCTTGCTCCGCGAATAGGTTTGTCCAGACGTCTTCCGTATCGGCCAATACGACTTTGACGAAATCGGCCAACTTCTCTTCCTCAGGATCGACCGCTCCCCGCGGCGCATTGGCTGGCGGGCCTGGCTGTTGCATTTGATTGAGGAGCGGCCGCGGATCGCCGCCGAGAAACATGACGACCAGCACCAAGACAAGCGTGACCAACCCGCCACCGACCATCACCGGGCCTGACGCGCGGCGGCGGTCTTCCACGTTGCTGCTCCGTCGCCCCGATTCCCAACGCATGTGATGTCTCTCGCAGAAGGTGTTGAAATGGATAACTCATTCTAGCGAGCCGAAAAGCCTGAAACAGCAGGGGACGCGGCGCGAATGTGTTGCGGGGCAAATGTGCAATCAATCGAGCAAAGCAATGCCAATAAAAAAACCGCGCGGCGTTTGCTGAGCAACGACGCGCGGTCGGTTGACGATGATTTCAACAATCGCGATTAGAACTCGCCGCTCGGGGAACCAGCGGTTCCGGCGGCGTCCTCTTCCTCCGGTTGTTGGAGTCGCACCAGGAGGCCGGTCTCGGTCTTGTCCGCGCCGAAGTGGATCAGGATGGGCGCTTCGTCCTGCGTCAGGTTGTAGATGCCGGTCTCGATAACGACATCGTCGGACGCGGCCAGACGGAGCGCGACGCGTTGCGTCTCCTTATCGACGCGCCCTTGGATGGTCGTCGTCTTGTCGGTTTCGCGGTTGTACAGCGTGCCGCTGATGATGCCGTCTTTGCTCACAGCGAGTTGCACCACGCGCGAGGGGTTTTGGTCTTGCTCGTTGGTCGAAAGCGCGAACGTTCCCAGCGGCATCCACTCGGTGTTCTCCGCTTCGGCTTCGTTCTCAGGCGGAGCGACCGTGGCCAAGGCGGCGGCCGATTCAGCGAACTCTTGCGTCGTCGCGACCGGTTGGCCGTTGATGATGACGGTGTCCCCTTCGTAGACGACGTTGCCGCCGGTTCCATAGTCGTAGTAATACGGCTGGTTCCAACCCCAGGGGGCGAACCACGATGTCACGCCAGTCCAGACCGGAACTCGCCACCAGTAGCCCCACGGATGATTGTGGTTCCAATAGTGATAGTGCCAGCCGCCCCACGCATGATTGTGGTTGAGCCACCAACGGTTGTTGAAGCAAGGATCGCCATGCCAGCGCCAATGGTTGTGAATGCCATTGCCCCAGTTGTGCCAATGATCGACACGGTTGGGATGAGTGCCAGCCCAGTTGTTGAAGCCAGGGCGATTGATGGCGTTGCCCCAGTTGTTGTGGATGTTGTTGATCGTGTTGTTGTCGATATTCACCCAGTCAGGACGATTGTTGATGTTGAGGTCTCCGCCGCCAGGTCGATTGGGGCGTTCTGGCCGGTTCGGTCGCTCGGGACCAATGCCGTCACCTCCGCCTGGGCGATTGGGGAGCGCTGGTCGATTGCCAGCGCCCAAATCGGGGCGAGCGGGAAGTGTGGTAGGACGCTCGCCGCCGCCTAAGCCGGGGCGAGCGGGAAGCGTGGTGGGTCGATCACCGCTGCCTATACCGGGGCGAGCGGGAAGTGTGGTGGGTCGCTCGCCGCCTAAACCGGGGCGGGTTGTGCCCGGCAGCGTGGTGGGTCGGCCTGCCCCTTGGTCGACCTGAATCCCGAGGAAGTCGCCGACATCGTTGGCACTGGGACGACCTGTCGGCCGAGAAACATTGGGGCGATTAGCGCCGATGTTACCGCTGATGTTACCGCTGCCGGGGCGGGTAATGTTTCCCGTGCTTGGCCGGTTGAGGTCGCCGCTGGGGCGATTCAAATTGCTCGGCAATTGCGACGGGCGGTTGCCGCCTAGGTTGGGGACGGAGCCGATGTTGGGCCTGGTCGATCCGCCGGCGCCCGGCGAGGGCCGAGAGGGCAATTGTCCGGCCGATGGTCGGTTGAAAGAAGGCGTCGAGGGGCGACTGACGTTGGGCGTGGGACGGCTCACATTGGGACGACTGATGTTGGGCGAAGGTCGATTAACTTGTGGGGTGGGCCGGCTGACGTTGGGCCGCGCTCCGCCGCCGCCAGCGGGACGCGAGATTCCACCGCCGCCTCCACGCGCTCCGCCGCCGCCCCCCCGTCCGCCGATCGCCAAGGCGTCGCTGACCGGGAACCAGCACGCGAGGGCTGCGGCCAGGTAAAGTATTGTGCGTTTCATAATTCCTATTTCCTTACGTGAGCGGAGCTTATTCCTGGGCAGTGGCTGATTTTTTCGAGGACTTCTCCAGCGATTTTTCCGCTGGGGGTTCTGGAGTTGGAGCGGACTTTTTCTGCTCCGCTGGCTTGAGCAGGGCCGGAGCTTTAATCTTCGCCTCCGCTTTTTGTTCTTTCGCCTGGACCGGCGCGGCGGCATCGGCTTCCACGGCGCGGACCACGTTTACGGCCTCCGGCGTCGGTTGGGGTTCGCCGCCGATTTCATGGGCGACGAGTTGCGACGTGAAGTTGTCGTTGCTCACGCGCGTCAACACTTGGGTGGCGGAAGCGGTGCGACCGTCAGGCAAGATGCCTACGAGGTGGATCGCCGCGCGATCGCCATCGACGTCGACATGCCCTTCGCCAAAGCCCCCTTCGGAACCAAACATCCAGACCTTGATTCGCTCGGCGGCCGGATCCCAGCCGAAGATTTGCGTTGCTTCATAGACGACGTCCGCCTCGTGCGTCACGCGGAACGAGCGGATAAGAAACGCATGTTTGGCCGACCACCGCACGGAAGAGCGCACGTTGCCGCTGCTATCTTCATCGACCCAGTTGCCGACGAGCCAATCCAGACCGAGCAAGTGATCGCCGGGCTTGAGCGTGATCGGGAGCGCCGTTTCGCGCGAACTGTGGAGGAGCCATTCCCGTTTGACTTTCACCATCACCGCGGCAAAGCTCGACGCGACCGGACCCGCGCTCCCCACGACCGTGGCCTGGCCGTCGACCAAGGCGACTTCCGGCGTCACGAATTGCACGCGCTCGACGCGCACTAATAGCCGCGGAGCAACGTCGGCGGCAAAGACTTTGGTGTACATCGCTTCAATCGCTGCGCGCCCCTCGACCCGCTCGCCGGTCTGCTGATCGACATAGACGCCGTCCTGGGCCCAATGGGCGGCCACCGCGGCGGCGTCTTGCTGATTAAACGCGCTCACCAGGCCGCTAATGGCGCGGTCGATCGATTCCTCTTCGCTTGTTTCCGCAGCCCCAATCCGACCGGCTGCAACCAGGTTCCAACCGACAGTCAGGGCAATGGCCAGGACAAGAAAACGCATGATCGGCTCCTCGAAAATACAGAGGGAAGTTTCAGACGGCGGCCTGCTTGGGTATTTCGCAAGTATAGGACCATCCGCCCAACCGGCAAATTTTGACACCAACTTTGTGGGGCGAATCCGCGAGCCCCGTGCTCAAGCACCGGCCTTAGACCGCTGCGCGAAGAAGGAGCGTGAACGCCCGCGGGGGGGAATCGCTGAGGCGATGATTGCGCAGAGGCGCTAATATTCGCCGTCATTGGTAGGGGGCAGGCGATCGCGTGCGGGGTCAAAAACGTCGG
>CAUJKE010000081.1 GCA_963205385.1 Planctomycetota bacterium
ATCGATCCGCTGGCTTACCTGCAGGATATCTACGCCCGGTTGCCGACCACGCCGCCGGACGAGTTATCGTCGCTGCTGCCGGACCGCTGGTTTGCTGATCACCCCGAACATCTCATTCAACAACGTGTGTACGAGGCTCTCGACCGCGCTCAGCGTGCGCGCGAACGGCGCGCCGAGAGAAGACGCGCCGCGTAGATGTGGAAGCAACCACGAAGTCGATCGTTCCTGGAGCCTCGCAGAATCATAGTCGAGTTGTTGCCACACGAACGGGCCGCGTTGCTCCGAGGAAACTTCACCAGCGGCGAGGTGCGTGAGCAACTCGCAGCATGTGCATCGAGCCCGCACATCAAGCCCATCACCTTCACCGCCACCGACGTTCACTTCCTGGCGGGCGATCTGAACCACGCGATCGTCAAACGCGGTTGCCGAGACGCGGACATCATCGATCTGAGCGAGCGTTTCGACTACGTGAACGACACGAGCAACGGCTCGCTCGACGCCTGGCATTGAGCAGCCAGTTGCTTCTCACCCCCGTCGCCCCCATCACCCCACGCCCGAAACCCGCCGTAACCTCCCCACGCCGCAGATGCAACGCTCACGCACTTGAGCACGACCCAACGCGGCTGATCCCAACTGCCAGCCTGATAATCAAAGGCGGTGAAGAGCTGCTGCGGCGCGCCGGTCTGTTCATACAATTCCACCGCTTTTTTCAGCAATTCCTCGCTGTTTTTCTTCAGCACTTTGTTCATGCCGATACCGATCGTGTACTGGACTCTCCGCTGTTCACACCACTCGTAGAGCGCTGGTTTCGCATAGCCTGAGTCGGCGCGAAGAACAATTTGCACGTCCGGAAACTTGCTGCGCAGCGCAGCGACGATGCGATCTAAGTCAGCGGTGAGGCCTGCGGCGACATCGGCTGTGCCGAACAGCAACACCGGCAACACGACCATGTCGTTCTCCGCGCAGGTGATAGGCCGCACAAGATACTGATACTGCTCGTAGTAGCCATGGAAAAACGTGAGTTGCTGATCGCCGTGCGTGGGATCGTCGAACACGTCGACATCCAGTGTCACCTCGTGCGGCGGTTCCTTGAACGACTCCACGAAGCGCTCGATAAACCACGCTTCGAGTCGCATCAGTTCCTGCGGTGTGATGCTGTTTTCGAATCGCGAGAGGGTTGGCTGGCTGGCGAGATCGTCACCGTCGATGGAGCGATCGGCAAGCAGTTTGAAGACTGCATCCGACCGTAGTGAATCGTGATCGTTCTGATCTTCGTAGCCAGCCAAAATGCCAAACACTCGGCTGCGCACCATTTCGAGAATGGAATGCCTCGGCTTGTTTCGGAAGTCGCCAAGTTGCTGAGCAAAGCCGTGGGTGAACTGTTGCTGCTCATCCCATTGACGGAAGACCAACAGGCCGCCATCGGACGAGAAGTTCTCCTCGACCGGTTCCAAAACCACAGGTTTTGGGGAAAAGAAATCGAACGACAACTGCCAAACATCGTGTAAACTCATTCCGAGCCTCCAAGTATCGAAGGAAGTCTTTGTGAACTAACCTCTTAGATACCTCTGGAGGCTCAAGAATTCCCAACTTGATGAATAATCCGCGCTAGCGCCGGGGACCGTTCGGGCCTTCGTCGCGCCGCTACGATCTTGTGAGCCCAGGCTGTTTCTGCTCTTACGGGTCAGTGTCTCGCTCAAGCGGATCGGCCTTGCGCGCCTACTATGCCCTCAGCTGACTTCTGACGCGCGGTCACCGCTCCTTGCGAAGCGGTCAGTGCGGGTCGTTGCTCAAGGCAATTCCTCCCGCACACACGCCAGACCTCCCAGGGTAAGTTTCACAACCTTCGTTGCACGCCCGCCGGATTTACAACTCCAGACTTTGATGGAAGGAGGACTTCGCCGTGTCGTGTCAGCTCGTCCTACTGGCATTGCCTTGTATCCGATTCCTGTACGTCGGGTCGCAACTTTGCTCCACGCTGCCTTCAGACGCCACGTCACCATGACGCCCTTGCGCTTCGCTAATCCTTCACCTCCATCAAGTTGGATAAGGGACTCACACCCTCAAGTTGAAAAACATGCCTGGCACACACGAAAAAGCGCCGGCCACTGGATGATTGGCCGGCGCTCCTGGAGACAGATTTTGTCGCTTGAATCGGTCGAGTCGCAGGGAGGGATTATTCCTCGGTCGACTCCGGCGCCGCTTCCTGTGGCGCCGCTTCAGCCACTTCCGCGACCGGTTCCGACGGAGTTGGCGGAATCAACAGCCCGCTGCCGCCCAAGCCCCCTTTGAGTTCTGCGGCCGGCGTCTTGGACTTACCGCCAGACGCTGCGCCTTCCTCCTCAGGCTGATCTTCGTGCGCCCAGTCGACGCGTTTGCGCGACAGGCCAATCTTCCGCTCGTCCGTATCGACGCGGAGAATCTTGACCTCGATGTCGTCGCCAACTTTGACCAGGTCTTCCGGGTTCTCGACCTTGTGTTCGGCGAGTTCCGAAATGTGCAACAGACCTTCCAGGCCATCCTCGAGTCCGACAAACACACCAAAGTTCGTAATTTTGGTGATCTTGCCGTTGACGATTTGACCGGGTTGGTAACGTGCGGGGATGTCCGTCGCCCACGGATCGTTATCGAGCTGCTTGAGCCCCAGCGCGATGCGCCGACGTTCTTGGTCCACGCTGAGCACCTTGCAGGTGACTTGCTGGCCCTTTTCGAGCATTTCGCTGGGATGGCTGATCTTGCGCGTCCACGACATATCGCTGACGTGCAACAAACCGTCGATCCCTTCCTCGAGTTCAATGAAGGCCCCATAGTTGGTGAGGTTGCGAACCTTGCCGGTGACGGTGCTGTCGACCGGGTATTTGTCCCCGACCTTCGTCCACGGATTCTCCTGCGTCTGCTTCATGCCGAGCGAAAGCTGCTGGCCTTGCTTGTCGACGCCGAGGATGACCACGTTGATTTCGTCGCCAATTTGGACAAGTTCGCTGGGGTGATTGATCCGCTTGGTCCAGGACATCTCGCTGATGTGCACCAGGCCTTCAATGCCTGGCTCCAGCTTGACGAACGCACCGTAGCTCATCACGTTGACAACCTGGCCCTTGTGGACGCTTTCGACCGGGTATTTCTCCTCGACCTTTTCCCAAGGGTTGTTCTGACGCTGCTTGAGCCCCAGCGCGATCTTTTCCTTCTCGCGGTCGATGTGCAGAATCATCACCTCGATCTCTTGATCGATGGCGACCATTTCACTGGGGTGGCCGATGCGCTCCCAGCTCATATCGGTGATGTGCAGCAAACCGTCGATGCCTCCCAGGTCGACGAACGCGCCGAACTCAGCGATGTTCTTGACCACGCCTTTGCGGACCTGGCCGACTTCCAACTCGCGAAGCAGTTGCTCACGATCTTCCTGGCGCTGGCGTTCGATGAGCGAACGGCGGCTGACGACGATATTCTTGCGCTCTTTGTCGATCTTCAGCACTTCGCACTGCACCGTGCGGCCGATGTAGTCGCCAATGTCCGACGGGCGGCGAATATCGACCTGGCTGGCAGGCAAGAAGACGTTGATGCCTCCCACATCGACCAGCAAACCGCCTTTGATTTTGCGAGTGACCTCGCCGGTGACCACTTTGCCCTCTTCGATCTGGGCCATGGTCTCTTCCCAGATGATGTGGCGATCGGCCTTGCGCTTGCTGAGCGCGACCATGCCGCCGGCATCTTCGCTAACTTCGTCTTCCAGGTCTTCGACCAGCACTTTGACGATTTGCCCGACTTCCGGCTGCGGCGCGTCTTCGTCCCACTCGTGACGGGGAATGAGCCCTTCGCTCTTGAAGCCTACATCGACCAGGACGTACTCGTCGTCGACGCGAATGATTTTGCCCTGCACGATCTTGTTCAGATCGAAATCGGACTCGGCCTCGATCGTTTCGAGACCATTCTCCTCGATGCCCACCATCGCCGCTTCATACAGGGCATCCAGATCGGGATCGCTTTCCAAACTGCGGATCAGATTACGGTTGACCATAACACTCACTTCGCTCTCGGCACGCCGCCAGCCACTGTGGCTTCGCGGTTGAACATGCAAGAGCTTACGGGGTAAGGGGTAACGCCACTAGCCCGCCTGCCACGCGCAGGCGGCCGCCATTGGCCCAAGTGGAAACCCGACATTCTACCGAAATAACCCGAGAGGGGCAATCGCGGCTGCATCCGCACGAAGCCCTGCTAGAGAGTGGTATGCGATTGGTTGCGCGCGCAGCGCGATGCGCAGTGATGGAGGCGACAGGCCTTTAGGGGCGATCGTTCAATAAGTTTCCGATTTTCACGCCGGCCAAGAGATCACGGCGGGTGCATGTCAGCTTTTGCGGGCGGTTTTTGCTTTTGCAAAACGTCAATAGGAGATTTTGGGTTGGATGCGTTAAACTGGGGGCGACTCGGATGTCTGGCTAAACTTGATTTGGGATTCAAAGGAGAATCGCATGGACG
>CAUJKE010000082.1 GCA_963205385.1 Planctomycetota bacterium
AGTGTCGATCGAGGGGATATTGTCGAGGCTGGGCACGAGCATCACTTGCGGGCGATCAATCGCATTCGCCGCCTGGGAGGCATTCGCCAGGCGGTAGCAGCGGGCGTGCTCACGTCCGGCGTCATGTATGAATGCGTGAAGCACAACGTGGAGTTTCTCCTGGCGGGGAGCATTCGCGATGACGGCCCGTTGCCGGATGTGACGACGGACGCGCTCACGGCGCAACGCATGATGCGCGAACAAGTTCGGGACGTGACGTTCTGCCTGATGATCGCCACCACGTTGCACTCCATCGCGGTGGGAAACTTGCTGCCGGCGTGGGTGCCGGTCGTGTGCGTGGATATCAACCCCTCAACCGTGATTAAGCTCAACGACCGGGGCTCGTTTCAAACCGTCGGCCTGGTGACGGATGTCGAGCCTTTTCTGCGGGCACTGGTGCATGAAGTGGCGCAGTTGGAAGGTAAAAGTAGCTGAAGCCGCCTATCGACTTCCGTTACGCCAGTGGCGACGATGCGCGGCGCGCGAGGCGCGTTAGTCGCGGAGTGGGTTGACTACTATTCTTGAAGGGAACTCCATGATCTTTGGTTGGTGGACCAAACGCAGACGTCACAAGTTGCTTAGTCAACCGCTGCCGGACCAGTGGCGGGAAGTCATCGTGGACAGGCTCGCGGTTTATCCGCTCTTGAGCGCTGCAGAACAACAGCGCGTGCACGACTACGTGCGGGTGTTCATTCCCGAAAAGAATTGGGAAGGCTGCCTGGGCTTCGAGCTCACCGAGGAAGTGCAAGTCACCATCGCGGCGCAAGTGGCGCTGCTCGTATTGGGATTCGACGACGAGTATTTCGACCACGTGCGTTCGATCCTGGTCTATCCCCAAACGTATGTCGCTCCCGATTCGCCGCACAATCACAGCGGCATCGTGGATGAGCGGGGTTCGGCGCGCGACGGCGAAGCCTGGTATCGGGGGCCGGTGATTCTCGCCTGGGATGAGGTGCTCGCCGACGTGCGCGCGCCGGAGTACGGCAGCAATCTCGTCGTACATGAATTCGCGCATCAGCTCGACATGCAAAACGGCAGCCACGCGGACGGCGTCCCGCCGATGACGTCGCGCGCCCAATTCGAGCGCTGGTCGAAAGTCGTGACCCACGAATACGAACAGCTCGGGCAAGCTTGCCGGCACAGGCGAGAGACGCTGCTTGACTGCTATGGAACCACGAACATGGCGGAGTTTTTCGCAGTTTCGTCGGAGGTCTTTTTCACTTTGCCGGTGGAACTGCGGGAAGAACACGCAGAGTTGTATGATGTGCTGCGCGAGTATTATCGTCAGGATCCGGCGCGCCGCGCGCAAGGGGCGTAGCGCGCTGCGAGGCCATGAATGGCGTCAGCGTATAAAGCTGTGGCTGAAGTCCAGGCGAGCTAGGCGCCGGTAGTGTTCGCGTCGGCCTTGGGCTGTTTCGGGGGCCGGACGTGAATCTCCTTGGCCAGGTCGGCGATGGACACGCCGGCTAGCGCATTGAGATAGTCTGTCTCGAGCTTGTTCAATTTCCTCTGAATCGAACAACGGCCCATCACGGGACAAGAATCTTCCAGCGACAGGCTGCAACGGTTGATGTCCACGCCTTCGAGCAATTCGACCACGTCGCGCAAGGTGATGCTCGCAGCGGCGCGGCCCAAGGAATAGCCGCCGGCGACGCCGCGATGGCTGCGCAGCAACCGGCCCCGCGCCATGCGCTGCACCACGTTGGAGAGATACGTTTCCGAAGCCGTCGGCCAGATGGTTCGCATCCACTCGGCCAATTCTGGAAGCGTCGTCAACTCGCCTGCAGGCTTGGTCGCCACGTAGGCCAAAGCATGGATGCCATAACTGAATCGCTGAGAAAAGAATTGTCCAATCGCCACGAGAAGAAACCTCTGCGCAAGGGTTGCGGCAGGCGGCCCGAGGCCGGAAACATCGGAACCAACGCGACCGCCGGGCTTCAAGGCTGCCGCCAGACCTAATCTGGCCAAGCTAACTCCTATATTATCAGAATCGTCGTCCAGAGACTAGGACATCCAAGTGTTCTCGTTCCATGGGGCCACGTGAACGGCGCGGCCGCTTCTCGCTCGTATGGGCTACGGAGGGGACCAGCGAGCCGGCCGACATCCGGTCAAAACTAGACAATGCCACATGGGTTTGTCATATTGACTAGGATAACAGTCCAGCAAAGAGCCGACTTGCGGTTCCTTCAGCACTTGAAACAGGAGAGCTTCCCGTGTCGAACCAGGACAAATGGTCACGCAGGCAATTCGTGGGTCTCAGCGGCGCGTTGCTCGGCGGCATCTGGGCCGCGCCCTATTTTGTTCCCGCGAGCGTGTTGTCGGCGCCGGGAAGAGTCGGAGCAAACGACCGGATTGGGGTGGGCTATATCGGTTGCGGTCGTCGCTCGGCCCAGTTGCGGAATCTCCCCCAGAGCGCGCGCATCGTCGCGGCCAGCGATTTAGATCTGCCCCGCGCACAGGCAGTGGCCGAGCGCTATGGCGGCCAGGCTTTTGTGGACTATCGCCAGTTGCTCGAGTCCGGCGACGTCGATGCCGTCGTGATTGCGACGCCTGATCACTGGCACGCGCTGCCGAGCATTCATGCCTGTCAGGCAGGCAAAGACGTGTATTGCGAGAAACCGCTGACACTCACCATCGCCGAGGGTCGGTTGATGGTCTCCGCAGCGAGGAAACACGATCGCGTGTTTCAGACCGGCAGCCAACAGCGTTCGACGGTTGCAAATCGCGAAGCTTGCCGTCTGGTGCGCGAGGGACATCTCGGCAAAGTGCTGGAGGTGATTGGGCACAATTACCCTAGCCCGTGGCTGTGTAAATTTCCCGCGCAAGACCCACCTGCCGGACTCGACTGGGACGCCTGGTGCGGTCAGGCGCCGCTGCGACCGTTTCACAACGACATCTTCACGCCGCGGGCCAATCCCGGCTGGATTTCGTTTCGCGATTACTCCGGCGGAGAAATGACCGGTTGGGGCGCGCACGGACTGGACCAGGTGCAATGGGCCCTGGGCATGGATGAGACCGGCCCCGTTGAAATCTGGACCGAAGGCGAAGCCTTCCAACCGCCGGTCTACACCGCGCCAGAATCGCGCAAGCGAGGCGACGCCGCTGGTAGTCATCCGCAAGTGTCGTTTCGCTATGCGAACGGCGTGACCCTGAAACTCGCCGATGGGCCTCCTGGCGGTTGCGTCGTTGTCGGCGAGCGGGGGAAGATCACCATCGATCGCGGGAAGTTCAAGATCGAGCCTGCGGAACTTTCGCGAGAACTGCTGTCAAATCCGAAGTTGGCGTCGGACGGCAGCGAGCAGCACATGCAAAACTGGATCGACTGCATCCAGTCGCGGCAAAAGCCGGCGGCGGACGTCGAGATCGGACATCGCTCGGCGACGCTCTGCCACTTGGGAAACATCGCCCGCGAACTGGGACGCAAACTCCGCTGGGATCCGGCGAAAGAAACGTTTCCCGACGACAACGAGGCCAGCGCGCTGGTGGCGCGCGATCAGCGTCAACCGTATCAATTCCCGCAGCAGTTGTAAGAGCACTTCGCGTTTCCTGAGCAGGAGTGTTCGCAGCGTCCCCCGTATCTGACGCCTGAAGATCGCTATGAGTATGCACCTCGTCACAACAACTCGCCGCCGATTCCTGGCCGCCGCGTCGGTTGCCGTTTTGCAAGCGCCGCTCGTGGCCGGCGCCGCGGCGCCCGGCGTGAAGATCGAGCGCGTCGATCTCTTTCCCCTGCGCTACCCGATGACGGGTTATTTCAAGTTCTTCAGCGACGCGCATGGGTCGAGCGGGCGAGGGGCGGTGATCGTGAAGGTCACCGCCGACAACGGCGTTGTGGGCTGGGGCCAGAGCGTACCGATTCCGCGGTGGAGTTACGAAACGCTCCAGACGGCCACGATCGTGCTCCGCGATTACTTTGGCCCAGCGGTTGTGGGGCTCGACGCGCTCGACATGGACGCCGCGCAGCGGGCGCTGGACGGCGCATTGGCCGGCGGGTTCTCGACCGGCATGCCAATCTCCCGCGCAGGACTGGATTTGGCGTTGCACGACCTGCTCGGAAAATTGCAAGGCAAATCGCTGGCGGAGTTGTGGGGTCGCAAGCCTGGCGGGCCGCTCACGCTCAGTTGGACGCTCAACCCGCGCACGCTCGATGAAGTCGATGAACTGATCGACAGTGGCTGGGAGCGCGGCTATCGCCACTTCAATATCAAAGTCGCCCCCGATCCGAAATTCGACGTCGAACTGGCGCGCCGCGTGCGCAAGCGCGTCCCCGACGGATTCCTCTGGGCCGACGCCAACGGCGGTTACGAGCCCGACGTCGCCCTGGCCGCGGCGCCCCAGTTGGCCGACGCCGGCGTGGATGTGCTCGAAGCGCCGCTCAAGCCCAATCGCATTCGCGGCTACCAAGCGCTCAAGCGCCAAGGGGCGCTGCCGATTCTCATGGACGAAGGCATCGTCTCGCCTATCGAACTGGAAGAATTCATCCGCTTAAAGATGCTCGACGGCGTGGCGATGAAGCCGTCCCGTTGTGGCGGACTCGTCTCGGCCCGGCGGCAGATCGAATTGCTGCAGCGCGACGATCTCATGTGGTTGGGGAGCGGGTTGACCGACCCCGACATCTCGCTGGCCGCGACGCTCGGCTTGTATGGAGCCTATGAGCTGAAAAAACCAGCGGCGCTGAACGGCCCGCAATTCCTCACCGCCGACGTACTCACCAAACCCCTGACGATTAAGAACGGCCAGGCTGAAGTTCCGACCGGTCCCGGCTTAGGGATTGAGGTCGACGAGGCCGAGGTCATCGAACTGATGAAGAAGAGCAGCCGACCCACCAAAAAAGAGCAAGCAAGATCATGAACCGACGAGACATGCTATTGACTAGCGGCGCGGCCGCGTTATCCGCCGCGGCGTTTCCTGGGGGCTGGACCCCGGCGGCCGAAGACAAGAAGCAAAAGGTGCTCTATTTCACCCGCAACGTGGGTTTCTATCATTCTGTCGTGCAGCGCAAAGGGGACGCGCTGAGCCATTCGGAGCGGGCGCTTGTGGACATGGCTGCGAAAGTCGGCGTGGAGGTCGTCTGCACGAAGGACGGGCGCGTCTTCGACGAGGATCTGGACAAGTATGACGCGATCGCGTTTTTCACCAACAACGATTTGACGGTTCCCAACCCGGAAAAAGAACCGCCCATGTCGGCCGAGGGCAAGCAACGACTACTCGATGCGATTGCCGCAGGCAAAGGCTTTATCGCGTTTCATTCCAGTTGTGCTTCCTGGCGCACGCCGCCGACGAAAGCGGGTGAGGCGAAGAAGATCGATCCGTACCTCGCGATGCTCGGCGGTGAGTTCGTCGCCCACGGTCCGCAGCAGGAAGCGACGATGCGCGTCACGTCGCCGAACTTTCCCGGCCTGAAGAATCTCGGCGACAAGTTCAAGCTGCATGAAGAATGGTACGCCCTCAAGAACTTTGCCCCAGACCTGCACGTGATTCTCGTGCAAGAGACGGCCGGCATGAAAGGGGATTGTTACCAGCGGCCCCCCTATCCTTCCACTTGGGCGCGCCAGCATGAGAAAGGCCGCGTCTTCTTTACGTCGCTGGCCCATCGCGAAAACGTCTGGATCGAACAACCGTTCCAGCAGATCGTCCTCGGCGGCCTGGCGTGGGTGCTCGGCAACGTCGACGCCGATGTAACTCCCAACATCACCCAAGTCACGCCCCAGGCGGATCAACTGCAGCGCGTCGGGTGAATCACTTCCTGGTTGAAGTAAAGGACTTCTTCACCATCGGGACGAGCCCGATGGGGTCGCGGGACGGACGTCGCGGTGATTGCGCAGCGGAGCTAATATTCGCCGTTATTGGTGGTGTGAACGGTGATCGATTTCATCGTTAAAAACCTCAGTATTCAGGGCCGTTCACGGTCCTTCTCCCGCCGTCAGGCGGGTCATAGGCCCGTGCTTGAGCACGGGTAACGCGGTCCCACATGGAAGCCGCCGGAGGGCCATTCATGGCCCTTCTCGCTGTTC
>CAUJKE010000083.1 GCA_963205385.1 Planctomycetota bacterium
GGCTTGGCGCGCTCGATATCTCCCAGTGTGATTTGCGCCATCACCGACGGGAGTTGACCGGGGTGCACGTAAACGGACGTCCCATTATGCGCGAGCACTTGCACGCAGGCATCCGCCAGTTGCACATCGAACCAGTTCGCGTAGGTATCGACAAAATACAGAACTTTACGTCCAGTTTGGCGAACCGGCTTAGTCAACCGCCGGCGGGCCGCGACGCGCAGAAAGTTTCGGCGCGCTAACCGCGGCAACTTGCGCCCCTGGGCCAGGCCGAACATTTTCTCCAGCAACCACCGTAGTTGTCGATTGGCCAACGTCCAGTTTGCGAAAGGCCGCACGAGCGCTGCCCATGACGCAACCCGGTCGAGTCGCGAGAGGAAATAGTCGGCGGTGGTCAAACCGTTCATCACCACATACTGCGACTTGGCCTCGAGCACCAGCTTGGGAATATCCACACTGGCCGGGCATTCCAGGCGACATTGATGGCAGTTCACACACAAGTCGGCAATCGCCTTGCACGCTTCGCTCGAGAGCTGATCCCCCTTTAACCGGCCGGTCAACACCGCTCGCACCAGGTTCGCCTTGGCGCGGGGCGAAGCCTCTTCCGCCGGCGCGATGCGAAAAATGGGGCACATCCGCGTGTCGTCCGATTGCGTCCGGCAGCGGCCGCAACCGTTGCAGTTGCGCGCGGTATAAGCAAGCTCCTCCGGCGAAGGCCAGACCAGGTGCAGTTCAAACGGGGCCGAGACGACCGGGGCGCTTCCCGTCGTGGGCGGGCTGTTTTCAAACTCGCTGAGGGTCGCCGCTGGCTCGCCTGCGAGCGCGCCGCCGATGACGACCGGGCGAAGGTTCTTGGTCAACGGTTGCGGCACATCGGCCACGACCTTGCCGGGGTTGAAGATATTTTGCGGATCGAAGATGCGTTTGACTTCGCGAAACACATCGTACAGCGGCCCGAACTGACGCCGGACGTACCAGGTGCGGCTGAGGCCATCGCCATGTTCGCCGCTGATGGTCCCGCCGACCGACATCACCTCGGCGTACACATCGGCCGCCAGATCGTGCATCTTGCGAATATCGGCCGGGTTGGAAATATCCAGAAACGGACGCACGTGCAGTTGCCCATGCCCCGCGTGGCCAAAGAGTGAAGCGGTCACTTCGTGCGTCTTAAACACATTTTGCAGGCGGACGAGGAAGTCAGGGAGCGCTGGCGGCGGAACGGCCAGGTCTTCGATAAACGGAACCGGCCGCGATTGTCCGCGCAGCCGATGCAACCGCGGCACGACGCGGCGGGCCAACCGCCAGTAAAAATCCCGTTCTTCGCGCTCCAGCGCGGTGAACGCCGCCGTCGCCAACTTCTTGCGGCGTTGCAACTGCACGACCAAATTTTGCAACTTCTCGCGCAATTCATCCCGCGAGTCGCATTGAAACTCCACCAACAACATTGCTTCCGCATCGCGCGGGATCAAACGCTCATAGCGGGGATCGATCTCCCGCGCGATGGTGAGCAAGCGGCGATCCATCAAGTCGCACGACGCCGCGCCGTGTTTCACCACTTCCAGCGCGCCGCGCGCGGCGCCGTCTAAGCGATCGAAAAACAGGATCGCGACGCCTCGATGCTTGGGGAGTGGGTCGATATGCACCGTCGCTTCGGTAATGAGCGCCAGTGTTCCTTCCGAACCGATCAACAGTTTCGCCAAATCGAGGCGGTCATTCTGAAGCACGTCGCTGAGTTGATAGCCGGAGCGATTGACCAGGGACTTGGGCTGATTGTCCGCAATCGTTTTCGTCTCGCGATGCAACAATTCCGCCACACGCTGCACCAGCGCGCCGCGCCGCGTGTCCGCGTCGATCGAGTGCAAGTCGCGGACGGCATGTTGCGAGACTTCCGTCACCGTGCCATCGGCCAGCACGACCTGCAAACTGCGAATGTGCCGCCGCGCCGAACCATATTTAAGCCAATGGCTGCCGGCCCCATCCAGCGCGAGCACGCTCCCCATGGTCGTTACGCTGCGCGTGGCGGGATCTGGCCCAAAGTGCTTGCCGTAGGGAGCTAAATGACGGTTGAGCGTCGCATGCACCACCCCCGGTTGAAGGCGGACCGTATCGCCATCGACCGAAATGATCCGTCGCATGCCGTGGGAAAAATCAACGACGAGGCCGGGGCCGAGCGATTCGCCGGCCAGCCCGGTCCCCGCGCCGCGCGGATGGAGCGGCAAGTTGTTCTCCGCCGCATATTGCACCAACGCCGCCACATCCCCCACGCCGCGCGGGCGAACAACGCCGAGCGGGGGAATTTCGTAGAGACTTGCGTCGCTCGCATAGAGCTGGCAGAAAACGTCATCGCAGCGCACCTCGCCTTCCAACAGGCCGCGCAGATCGGATTGGATGCGTTCGCGCTCCGGGTCCATGAGCGATTGTTTCGGTAAGGATGGAAGGGACGACGGACCCCGTTAAGGAGAACCAGGCTTGGCCGGGACACTCCGTTCGGCTTCGCGCAGACGAATGGCCTGTTGGCGATGCTTCTCGTGGACTTCGAGGCTAAACGGCCCGTACTGTTCGAGTTCCGGCAGACCGCGATACTGCGCGTGGCAGCGGTAGCACTCGAGCAAGTTGCCGACCAGAAAATAGAGCACCAAATCGAGCAGCGCCGTGGCGAACAACGTCGCGTAGCTCGCCAGCGGCATGTAGTTCCACCAAAAGATCGTGCTGATGAGGAAGCCGACGACAATAATGGCAACGCCCAGTCGCTGCGAAAAATCCTTCCGCACGAACAATTCGGGGCTGCCGCAGCAGAGACAGCGCGTGAGCTTGCCCTCTTGCAGCGCGCCGGTCGTCGACGGCAGCACATAATCGCACCGCGCACACCGCAACTCCATCGTCTCAGGCGAGACGGTTGCTTGCGTCGTCTGTTCGCACTTGGGGCAGGCAAAAGCGATGTTGAGCATGAGCTTGACTAGAACGTAAAGGACCAACCGGTGTGTATTGACGCTTGGGGCTAGTCCATATCATACCGGATAGAGCGTCTCCACGGACAGGAGTTGCGAGGTCAGCTCGCCGATGAAGGAGAGGATGACGCCGGCATAGAGGATGCCGGTGGCGCTTTGCGTGTTCGGAACTTTGAGGACGTACCAGGTCATCAGCGCCAGCATGGCCGTTCCCAACAGTCCCGAGAGCCAGCGCAGGCCAATGAAGATCCACCAGGTCGTCTCTGGCGGTTGACCGTAAACCAGATTGAGCCCCAGCCCCGTGGCGCTCACCAACGTGCGGATCGCCACGGCAATCGCCATCAAGATCACGAGGCGCTGCAGCGGAACCAATTCCATCGTCGGCGTGTTGAGATACCAGTGGCCCAGGAACATCGCGGCCAACGTCACGCCCAGGAGCCAGCCGCCGGAAGCGATGTCCAAGAACCCTAGCGTAAGCCCCACGGCGGACGTGCCGCTGCGCCAGTTTGTCGCCAACACCGCCGCCACGAGCGAGACGAGGGCAATGCCGTACAGAATGGCTGTGCCTGCGCTCGATTTTTCATACAGCCACGCCACTGCTCCGACGTAGCTTGCCATGGTCAGCCCGATCGCCAACGCGAACGCGACTGGCCAATGATCGTAAGAGCGGTTGGAAAAGAGCGCGAGCGAGGCGAGCGTGTTGAGCCCCATCAGCACCCACAAATGCACGCGATAATAACCGCTGGTGACCAGCCTAGATGGCGTTATCCCCATCGCCAGCGCCATGCCGAACGTCAGCCGGAAGATGAACTGAACAAGTAGCTGCGCGATGCTCACGTGCTTTACCGCCGGTCGCCGTAGATCAGTTGCATGACTTCCGAACGGGACGACAAATTGGAGCGGAACAGCCCCTTCATGGCCGAAGTAACGCACATGCTGCCCGGCTTGCGCACGCCGCGAATCGTCATGCAGCTATGCGAAGCTTCCACCACCACCGCCACGCCGCGGGCGCCGAGTTCGCTCTCCAACAGGTTCGCGATCGTTTCCGTCATCCGCTCCTGCACTTGCGGGCGACGGGCGACGGCTTCCACCACGCGGGCGAGTTTCGAGAGTCCAATCACCTTGCCGTTAGGGACGTAAGCAATGTGTGCCTTCCCGGTGAAGGGGAGCAGATGATGTTCGCACATGCTGCTAAAGCAGATGTCCCGCACCAGCACGATTTCGTCATACTTCTCGGTGAAGAATTTTTGCGTGTGCTCGCGCGGATCGGTATGCAAGCCGCTGAACATCTCGGCATACATGCGGGCGACGCGGGCAGGCGTTTCGAGCAATCCTTCGCGATCCGGATCTTCGCCTACCGCCGCCAGAATCTCGCGCACGGCCGCTTCGATGCGTTTGAGATCGACAGGTGACCGCCGCGCGCCGTTGGTCGCGTCTTCCGGGTCACAGGACGCGCCGTCGCAGATGGCGGAAGAGTCATTCAGACGAGACATCTTAACTTCGCAACTAGCAAGGGTTTGAGCAAACGATCCATCCTAGAATCGACGCCTCCCACGGTCAAGGAGCCTATATTGCCCCGTCGCCAAACTCGCCACGGTTAAAGAATCATTTCACCGGCCCATCATGCTCGTCATAAAAGAAGGGACTGCGAAGCAGGGCCTGCTTATCTTCGTCGGTCAAATAAGCGCGATCGGGATACTTGCCATAAATGCCCGCCCACATTAGCGCATCGGCGTGTTTCTTCGTATCCGCGGGGTGGGGAAGTCCAAACGCATGCCCCAGTTCGTGCCCCAAACCGGCCACCCAGCGCGACTTATCCTTTTCCGTCGGATGTTTCCCGACCAGCCCCAAGAGGTCGTTCTCAGGCAAGCAGGCGACGCCGCCACCGCCGCGCCCTTTGTCGCCGGGGCCATCGGAATAGATCACCCACACGTATTGAGGGTCGTTCTGCTTCGCACCGCAGAGTCGCTCGGCATCCGCCAATGTGTTGTTAAATCCCCAGTTGTCGCGAATGTTGCCGTGGGGGTTTTCGTAATACCACGCGGCAGGCCGAGTGCTGTGCACGACTTCGACCACCGGATCGTGGAGGCGAAACGTTGGTCCTCCGAGCTGCCTGGCATACCACTGCTGCAGGTCGCGAATCGCCGCCTCGATAGCCGCGGTGTACGCGGGGTTTTCCTTGCGGTCGCTCGATACGAGGTAGACAATGCGAACGACCCGCAGCGGAGGCACTTTGTCGCCCGCCTCCTTCGCCCAGACTGCCCACGGCAGCAGGAACAAGCCCCAACAAGCGATAAGTAGTGAGCGGCGAAGCATGCGCGTTTCTTGGTGGCTCGGGTTATATGTCGTCCGAGTCGGCGGCTTTTTTTACCGCCTTTTTACTCGCGTTTTTCTTGCTGGTCGTCTTCTTCACCGCTTTCTTAGCCGCCTTTTTTGCCGCTCGCTTCTTCTTGGCAGGCGTGGCCGCCGCACGTTCGGCTAACAGGGCCAATGCTTCGGCAAAGGTGAAAGCTTCCGCGGAAGTTCCTTTGGGGAGCGAGGCGTTGGTCGTGCCGTCGGTGACGTAGGGACCATACCGCCCGTCGAGCAATTTGACCGGCTCGTCGGTGATCGGCGATTTTTCGAACACCTTGAGCGGTTCCTTCGGCGCCGCGCGACCGCGCCCATGTTGCTTGGGCTGTTTCAGAAGTTCGAGCGATTGTTCCAACGTGACGTCAATCGGCGACGTCTCCGCCGGTAGCGAACGGGTTTCGGTTCCGCATTTGATGTATGGCCCAAACCGTCCATTGGAAGCCACGATGTCTTCGCCGCTCTCGGGATGTTTGCCGACGACGCGCGGTAGCGCCAAGAGCTTGAGCGCCACTTCCAGCGTCACATCCTCCGGCGACATATTCTTCATCAGCGACGACATCTTCGGCTTCTCGCCATCTTCGTTCGTCCCTAGTTGCACGTAGGGACCGAAGCGGCCGTTCTTCACAAAGACCGGCTTGCCGGTTTGCGGATCTTCGCCAAGGGGGGCGTCGTCCGCCTTGGCGCGGTCGAGCATTTCGATCGCGCGCTCGAGCGTCATTTCATCCGGCGGGAGTTGATCCGGAATGCTCGCCTTGCGATCCCCTTGCTCGATGTACGGCCCATAGCGGCCCACGCGGACAAAGACCGGCTCTCGATGCAAGCCAGACTCCGGCGCGCCAAGCGGGAAGCGGCTCATCTCGCGGGCATCGACCTCTTTTACTTTTTGATCGATCTTATGCTTCAGCCCTTGCGAATCGTGGCCGAAGTAAAACTTCTTCAGATATTCCACCCAGTCTTGTTCGCCGCGACTGATGGAATCGAGCAAGTCTTCCATTTGCGCGGTGAACTCGTAATCGACGAGATCCGCCAGATGATCCTCCAGCAACCGCACCACGGAAAACGCCGTCCAGGTCGGAATCAGGGCTGTTCCCTTGCGAAACACATAGTTGCGAGCGAGGATCGTCTCGATAATCGAGGCGTACGTGCTGGGGCGACCGATGCCGCGGCGTTCGAGTTCTTGCGTCAGCGCCGCTTCGCTGTACCGCGACGGCGGCTGCGTGGTATGGCTTTTGGCTTGCAGGTCGTTGAGCGTCAGCGTCTCGCCTACTTTCACCGGCGGCAAAATAATCTCGCGATCGGCCAGTTGCGCGTTGGGATCGTCTGAACCTTCCACATAGGCCCGCAAAAAACCTGGGAAGTCGATGGTCTTGCCGCTGGCTTGAAAGATCGCGCCGTCCCCTTCGACGGTGATGGTGATCCGCCGCCCGCGGGCGTTATTCATCTGGCTGGCAATCGTCCGCTTCCAGATCATATCGAAAAGCTTGAATTGATCGGCGTCCAACTCATTGCGCAGCTCGCTGGGAAGTCGAAACGGGTGGCCTGCAGGACGGATCGCTTCGTGGGCTTCTTGCGCGTTTTTGACTTTGGTGGCATACGTTCGCGGCGTCTCC
>CAUJKE010000084.1 GCA_963205385.1 Planctomycetota bacterium
CATCAGCGCTAAGCAGTTGGAATGGGCGCCAGCGACGGAGATGGATTCCGGCGTGGTCCAGGCCTCGCGTGAAATCGGCGGCGAGAATGTCTCGTCAGCCCGCCGCTCGCAGGCAATTTTTTCCACGTTGGGCTTGAAGTCTGAACCGCCTGTGCCCGCGCAGCGGCTCCCTGTCATTGAACTTGCCGCTGAGTCGGAGCGTGGGCTGCTGCCGGCGCCACTCCCTTCAAACGAGATGCCCAGTCCTCAATACGTCGGCCGCATAGAACCGGTCGAGTCCGCACAAAACCTGCGCCGCGCTGAGTCACGGCGGCCGGAGATTGAGGTGGTGCGGTTTCAGCCGGGGCAGCCGGCGCCGGCGCCGGCGCCGGGAACGCCAGCGGATGTTGCGGGGGACGTTCCGGGGGATCGTAATGCACAGATCAAGGCGGATCCGAACTTTGAAGTGATCGAGCAGTCCGGCCAGCTCGAAGTGAATGTGGGCCGCAGCTTATTACTCCGCACCAAGTCCGATATCTATCGCACGGCGGTGGTGGATCCGCGCACTTGCGAGGTCGTGCAGTTCACGCCCCGCGAAGTTTCCATCATCGGTAAGGGAGTCGGCGCAACGCACGTCACGTTCTGGTTCCGCGATGGGGACGGCATGCCGGTGACGTATCTCGTCAAGGTCGCCCCCGATCCGGTCGCGCGGCAGCGCCTCGAACAAGAATACTTTCTGCTCGAAAGCCTGGTCGCCAAGCTGTTCCCGGACAGCAAGGTCTACCTCACGCAAGTCGCCGACAAGTTGATTGTCCGCGGACAGGCGAAGGACATCGAAGAAGCGGCCCAGATCATGACCGTCATTCGTGGCAACGCAGGCCAAGGGGGCGGTGGTCGTGGCGGCGGCGGCATGGGCTTTGGCAACAACGGCTTCGGCTCGCTCTATCAAGGGGCCGCGGCGCACGTGCTCACGCCGGAAGAAACCGGCCGGGCCACACGGCCGCGCATTCAACTCATCAACATGCTCCGCGTCCCCGGCGTGCAACAAGTCGCGCTGCGGGTGAAGATCGCTGAACTCAATCGCACGGCGGCCCGCGGCATGGGGGTCGATGTCGATGCCCGCATCAACTTCAGCGACAGCGTCAACGGTTCGCAACTGTTTTTGCAATCGCTGCTCAATACATCCAGCGGCGGCGCGCCGGCCTTGCTCGCGCAGTTCGATGGCGACGACATTCAAATCGGCGTGAGCTGGCTGCAACAACATGGCGTGGTGCGACTGCTCTCCGAACCGACCGTCGTCACGATGAGCGGACGCTCGGCCACGTTTGTCGCCGGTGGTGAATTCGCCGTGCCCACTGTGGTTGGCACCGGCGGGCTTAACGCCGTCACGACCGACTTCCGTTCGTTCGGCGCCATCATCAGCTTCCTCCCCACCGTGGTCGATAAGGATCGCATTCGCTTGTCGGTCTCGCCGGAGTTCAGTCAGATCAACAACAGTCTCTCCGTCGGCGGCACGCCTGGCTTGAACGTGCGGGCGGTGACAACCACGGTCGAAATGCGCGAAGGACAAACGCTGGCAATCGCGGGGCTACTCGAAGACTCGATGAGCGGCAACACGCAAGGCAACTTGCCTGGCTTGTCCTGGCTGGTCGGCAACCGCAGCATGACCCGCAATGAAACCGAACTGATCATCCTGGTCACGCCGGAACTGATTCACCCGATGGAAGCGGACGAAGTCCCGCCCCTGCCGGGTTTCGATGTCACCGAACCGACCAACTTCCAGTTTTACCTGCACAACCGCCTGGAAGGGGATCCGACGATGGAATACCGCAGCACGATCTGGCCCCACTTGCGTTATCGCTACAAGGCGGGCGGCTCGGCCATGATCAGCGGACCCTTTGGACACGGGCGATAGTCCAGCCCAACGAAGCTATCTCGCCCGGCGAGAACAAATCCTCACGCATCGCGTGAAGAACACACTGCAAGAACCCAGCACTCCATGACGATTTGCGAAAGGAAGCACTCCTAAGTTACCGCTAAAGTGATGAACTTTAGCAGCCTATCTTCGGATGCTTTCCAGGGGGACGGAACCCATGAGACTCGATCAAACCTGGCTGACAATCCTGCTCTTCGCGGCGGTCGCGGTGACCGGTTGCGCGAGCGACCCGTACTGCGGCGGAGGAGGCGGACGCTTTGGCGCCGCCGGACGAGGCGCCGCGCCGGCTGCGGACCGACCGTTCCCCTTGGGGCAAAATAGCGATGCCTTTTGGGAAACGCAGCAGACCAACGCCGAAGCGGCCGACTTCGTGTTCTACGATCACGAATTCCTCGGCGAGACGGCCAACCTGGGCCCCGGCGCCAAACGCCACCTGGAGGAAGTCGCGTTGCGGCTGCCGCATGTGCCGTTCCCGGTGGTCATCGAACAAAGCATGTACAACGCCAAACCGGAACTCGATTTCGCCCGGCGGCAAACGATCGTGATGCAACTCGCGCGGCTCGGCGTGCCTAACGTCGAGGAACGCGTGGTCGTCGCCAACGCCTTTGCCGAAGGCTTCACCGCCATCGAAGGGGAGCGAAGTTACTACTACGGCGTCATCGGCAGTCGCTTCGGCGGCGGCGGGGGACGACGCTTCGGCGGCTCCGGCGGCATGTATCGTTAAACAACCGTAGCAGGCACTTTCCCAGTGTCATCCGCGAAAGTGCCTGCTCCAGAGATCGCGCCAGGGGGGAGCGGTTTCGGGTTGCAGGTTGCGGATTTCAAGTTGGCTCAAGGCTCACAATTTGTGCGAAAGTCCGGTGTACTCAGCACCGACTTTCGCACGCTTTGGGACTGATCTGAAATCTTCAATCTGCAATCTGGAATACGCCATCCTACAATCCCCTTTTCTGAATTCTTGAGGCGCTCATGACGACTCGCTTCCTGTGGTTCGCCGCGTATCACCTGCTAATCGCGCTTTTGGTGCTGGCCCTTCAGGCTGGCTGCACGAACTTCGCGCCGACCAGCGGTCGCATGCTTCCCTGGAGTTCCAAGACGGACCTGGCCGGCGGCGAGCAGTCGCTCTCGGCCCAGTTGGCCAAGGGGATGAACCACGAGCGGTCCGGGCAATACGACAAGGCCCGCGACATTTATGAGTCGCTGATCGGGCAATATCCCGAATCGTCGGAGCCGGTGCATCGCCTGGGCGTCTTGGCCGATAAGCAAAAGCGGCACGACGAGGCCCAAGCGCTCTACGCGCACGCCATTCAAATCCGGCCTGGCGATGCGGAACTGTTCAACGACTTAGGCTACAGTTTCTATCTCAGCGGGCAATTGCCCAAGGCCGAGAGCGCGCTGGGGAAAGCGATCCAACTGGAACCAGGCAACCCGCGGTTTCATAACAACTTTGGCATGGTGCTCGGCCAGCAAGGGCAGCTTGGCGACGCGTTCGACGAGTTCCTCAAGGTCGGCAGCGAGGCGGACGCGCATTACAACATGGCGTTCATCTACGCTTCGCAGAACAAAATCGAAGATGCCAAAACCTGCTTCCGCCGCGCGCTGGCGAGCGACCCGACGCATAGCAAGGCGTCCAAGGCGCTGGAGTCGTTTCAGCGCTACGAGCAAAACGGCGGGCAGATGATCGACGACGAGTTCGCCGCCGACGGCCGCCGGTTAGTGCCGTACATCGAAGACGCCAACGGCAACCCCGACGTCGACGCGATGGCCAATTTCGGCATCAACCGCCAGGTCGATAGCATCCTCCCCGGCGTCCACAACATCCCCGGCAACCGCAACGCCGGCCAGGCCACCCGCGCGCTGCATGAGACGGCCCGGAACGAGTGATGGGGAAGTTGCCTGATGACGTGACGTCGATGCGGAGCGGGAAACCCGAATCGTCGATAATCCGCGCTCACTTTTCGGCAGCACTCTTCCCGGCGCGCTTCCGCAGCCGCTCCCGCGCCTCCCGCAGCAGAATCCGCGCTTCTACGCTCGCTCTACCCAAAAAAATCATTGCATACACTCGCCGCTCGCCGTAAGATCTGGCCCGTGCACGATTTTTTTGCGAAGTGTTTGGACGGTCAGGGAATACGGCATGAATGCGGCGCGCATGTTGCGTGACGGCGCGAACCTGGCAGCGGACTGGATGCTCTTGCTCGCACTGGCGGGAATAAGTGTCGCGCTGGGGGAAGCGGCCGAGCCTGCGGAACAAGGGAGCTATCGCCCTTATGGCGATGGTCCGTTGAGCGCCGCGGATTTCGAGGCCCAAGCGGATCGCTCACAAGCGTTTTCTGCCTGGACGGAACTTGATTTTGATTACAGCTATGGTTACTCGCTCGCGCGTCGCGGCGAGTGGATCGTGACGCTCAACAAGATCGAAATACAAGCCCGCATCCGGCGGGACAAATCGTGGAATAAGCGCCCCGAAAACGCCGCGTTGATGGATCACGAGCAAGGCCATTTCGACTTGATGCAAACGTTCGCGCTGCGGGCGCAATGCGAACTGCATTCACAACTCCAGACCGTCGACGTTTTGCAAGGCCGCAACGCCAGCAAGGCTGCCGCGATTCGCGCGCTCGAAACGCAGCTCCAAGCGGCCATACAGCGGTGGATGGACGAAGCGATCATCGCCAACAAGAAATACGACCAGGAGACGGCTAACGGCGCGAACCTGGCGCAACAGGCGACCGCGCGGCGCGCGCAGAAGCAGCAACTGGAAGCGGCGCTGACCCAGTGGCTGAAGTTGACCGAGAAGTAGTTCATCGCCGTCTATCGCGACCTTGTGCTCAGATAGCAACCGACGTGCCAAGGAGGGATTGCCGTCTGCGGCAGCTTCGCAATACTAGGAGTGCAGTATTTCGCTCGCTTTCCGCACGTTCGCCTTGAGACCTCCGCTTGAAGATTGCTTACCTCACCGCCGGCGCGGCAGGCATGTTTTGCGGCAGCTGCATGCACGACAACACGCTGGCCCGCGCGATGCACAGCCTGGGGCACGAAGTGACGCTGGCGCCGCTGTACACGCCGATTCGCACCGACGAAGCGAGTTTCGCGGTGGAGCGCGTCTTCTATGGTGGAATCAATGTCTATCTGGAGCAGAATTTCGGCCTCTATCGTCAACTGCCGCGATGGATGGTGCGCTGGCTCGATCGCCCGGCAGTCATTCGCTGGGCGACCGGCTTTGGCATCTCGACCGAAGCGAGCGCGCTAGGCGGCCTGGCGGTCTCGGTGCTGCGCGGCATGGAGGGGAACCAACGCGCCGACGTGGAGCGACTGGCCGCGTGGCTCGCGGAGGATCTTCAGCCGGAAGTTATCGTCTTTACCAACATGCTGGTCGCCGGCGGAGTGCCGGAGATCAAACGCCGGCTGAACGTTCCGGTGGTCGTGACGTTGCAAGGGGACGACATCTTCTTGAACGGTTTGGTGGAGCCGTTTCGTGCGCAAGCGATTGCCGAGATGGCTCGTCTGGACCAGTCGATCGACGCCTATCTCACCAACAGCACGTACTATGCCGACTACATGGCCGCGCAATTCTCGCTGTCACGCGATAAGTTCCACATCATTCCGCTGGGAATTGACACGCTCGACTTTGAATCGCTATCGCCGCGATCCGCTCACGACGAATCACCGCGGCCGCTCACCATCGGCTATCTCGCCCGCCTCGCGCCGGAAAAAGGATTGCACGTCCTGGTCGAGGCGTTCGAGTTGCTCAAGCAGCGACCGGAACATCGCGAGACGCGGTTGCATCTGGCAGGCTGGCTCGGCGCGCAGCATAAGCCCTATGCGAAGGAGCAATTCGACCGACTGCGCCGCGCAGGTCATCACGAGCATGTGCGCTATCACGGCGAGGTCGATCGTCAAGGCAAACTCGAATTCCTGGCCGGGATCGATCTGCTCAGCGTCCCGACGGTGTATCACGAACCCAAAGGCTTGTTCGTGCTGGAAGCACTTGCCGCCGGCGTCCCCGTGGTGCAGCCTGCCCATGGCGCATTTCCCGAACTAATCGCGGCCACAAGCGGCGGGCTACTCGTTCGCCCGGGAGATTCCTCGCACTTAGCGGATACGCTCCACGCGCTGTTGCTCGATCCGCGTCAACGACAGCAACTCGGCGCGCAGGGACGCGCGGCCGTGTTGAAATCTCTGAATGCCCGCCACGCCGCCGAGCGAACGGTTGAAGTCTTGCAGCATGTTTGCCGCCTTCGGATGGCGAGCAACGCGCGCGTGTAAAGCGTGCAATGCGTCAGCAGGCGCAAGCGCAGTGATTGGCGTGTGGGGGCTATTTCTCCACTGCGGACGAAATGCTAGTTATCAACTGTGTGTTTGGCGGGCCAAATTTGCAGGGTATGAGTCGTAAGGCGTTACCTCAGAACACTTTGCAGTTGAAACACCGATTTTATGGCAAATTACTTTGCGAATTCATGCGCTAAGGTCTGGATTTCTGTCTCAACCTTTGCCAAATTATCCATCTGTCACATCTTTCACAAACCGCTTCATCGGAGGCACCAGGATGAATCGCGCCCTTCACGCTCGGCGGCAATTGCGAAGTGCGCAGCGCCGCACTCTTTTCTTTCGCCCTCAGATCGACGTCTTGGAGAGCCGCATCCTGTTAGCGGCTGACCTTCAATTTGTCCCGCTACCGGATTCCGTGGTTGTGGGAACGCGCAGCGAAGCAGCTCCTTTCTTGTTGGCCAGCGGCTACAGCCAGACCAACGTGCAAAGCCAGGTGCGCGATAGCGACCTGGGAGATAACCTCGGCCAATCAACGCTTAATGAGTCCGGTCCCAATGTGGGGCGTTACTTGTTTACCGCGAGCCAGTCGATTCCCGGCAATCTCAGCCGCACGGACATGTTGACCGGTGAGACGATCAACGTGTTGGATATCGCCGTCGCGGACGGGCAGCAACCGGATCAAACCTTTGACGAGCACTTGATTCTGCAAAACCTGCACGCGGTACGGTGGACGCCGTGGGGCACGTTGTTGGTGGCCGAGGCGATCGACACCAACAATCTGGACTTCGAGCCGGATCCGGATTATGCAAACAGTGAAAACGGTTTGGTGTATGAAATTTTCAATCCCACCAGCAGCCAACCGGTGGTGTACGCTCGTCCGGCGCTCGGCTCCATGCTGCATCAGGCGCTCGCGATCGATAGCGAAGGGCATGTGTATGTGAACGATCAAGTGCGTGGGGCGATCTTCCAGTTCACGCCGGAAACAGATCCTGACAATCCGTTTGAAAATAGCCCGCTGGCATCCGGCGTATTGAGCGTGCTCGTGAATGACGATCCGTTCGTGAACGAAGGGAGTTCAACCTGGGTCGCGCTCAGCCCCGTCGCTGAAGACAACGCGCGGGTTGCCATTGATGACTTGTTCCTTGCTGACGGCATCTCGGCGGCTGTGTATCTGCAACCCTCGGATATGGAAATTGGCCGCGCGGTAATCGAAACGGATTACGACAACTATTGGAGCGACGAGATCGAGGCGAGCGAAATCCTGTACGTCGCGGAGCAAGGCGCTAATCGCGTGCTGGGGATCGACCTCAACGGGGAGACCAACTTCGAAGGGGAACCCTTCGTGCGCGTGTACGCCGATCAATCGACCATCGACGCCGCCACGAATAGCCCAGTGGACTTTGAATTTACGTCCGCGACCGATCTGACGATTGATGCCGCGGGGCGGGTTTATATCGGCGAAATGAACGATCCCGCTCCCACCGCTGGCCAGCCCGGCAACGATGTGTGGGTCGCGACCGATACCAATAACGACGGCGTCGCGGATACGATGGGTCGCCTGGCGTCGCTGGCGACGCGCGGCGCCGCGCCGAGTGGCCTCTACATCAATCCGTTCAATCCCAGCGATATGTTCGCCAATGTGGAAAGTCCCACCAGCGGCAACGACGCCATCTTCATCCTGCACGCAGGCGCGCGACTGCCAAGCGTGGAGGAAATTGTGGTAGGCGACGAAGTCGTCCTCGTCATTGTCGGCACCGAAGCGAGTGATCGCATCACCATCACCGGCGACAACCTGGTGACGGTCCGCATCGGCAACACGTTTTTCCGCGGACTTGCTCCGTCCAGAGACATCATCGTCTATGGCCTGGGAGGGGCGGACCGCATCGTTACCGGCGTTAACTTCTGCTTCAACGTCACGGTTTATGGCGGAGACGGTTCCGACTACATCGCCACGGGAATGGGGAACGACACCATCTCCGGCGGCGCAGGCAACGATCGCGTCCTGGCCGGTAACGGCGAGAACACGATCTTCGGCAACGCCGGCAACGACGTGCTGCAAGGGGGTCGCGACAACGACTACATCGACGGCGGCGATGGTCGCGACCGCCTGATCGGCCTGGCCGGCGACGACACGATGTACGGCGGCGCGGGGAACGACATGCTGTTTGGCGGATTCGGCAACGATTTCCTCAGCGGCGGCGAAGGCAATGACTACATCGACGCCTACTACGGCGATGACCTGCTCCTGGGCGGCGCCGGCGCGGACTTCATTCGCGGCGGCCCAGGCCAAGACGTGTTGATCGGCGGACTGGGCGTTGATCGGGTCTACGGCGATGGCGGCGACGATCTCGTGATCGGCGAACGCACCAGCATCGATGACAACGATGCGGCCCTGGTCGAACTGCTGCAGTTGTGGAACGACGCCTTCTTCGCTCCCGACCGCGCCCAGATCATTCTCGACTTCCTCGGCGACGAGATTGCCAGCGATGGCTCGAGAGACACCCTTGACGCCGGCGGACAGGGAGTCGATCTGCTAATGCTGTACGTCGGCTTCGATAAATCATGGGGCCTCAGCCCCGATACGGAGATTTCCAATCTCTACGACGTTTAGTCGGAGGTGGTCGCGCAGCACCTGCTTCGCGCCCAATTGACATTGTGACACGCCTGGGCTCTCGCTAGCGCCCAGGCGTGTTTTCGTTAGCTGTGACATCAAGTCATATGACATCGAGCCATGTGACATCGAGTCGCGTGCTACTGCCGATCGTCATACGACTCGGCCAATCGCTTACGATAAGCTTGGCGGGCCACTTCAAAGGCCGCCGCGGCCGCTTCGCGCTCGGAAACGCGGATGTTGCCTACCTTGGATTTCCAGCAAACATCCACCGAATCCAAGCACCACTGCGCGCTGCGTTGACTGGCGCGAATCGGTTGGCCGTCGACTTCGACAAAAATCGGATTGGTGTGCGAACTGGGGAAAATGCGAAGTGCAACCCACGAGGAACGTTCCGGCGTGTAGTTGAACGTGAGCGCTTGTGTCGCGCCATCGGCGACCAGTTCCGTGCGGGCGACCGGTTGACCGTTGACGATCAACTCGACCGGCACTTTCCGCGAATTGCCGATCCGCGCCCGTTCGATGTGCCAATACGGCTTCTGGTCGAGCGGGAGCTTACGAATGTCCTCGCGAGGTTGCTCTTCGAGCAGCGCTGCCGCATTGACCTGGATCGCCAGTTTGTCCCCCGACTTCACCCCCAGTACGCTCTGGCGGCCGTTCAGCCCCTTCTCGCCGACCGCCAGGCCGTTGATTTGAAAGTCGTACAAGTGGCTCAAGCCGTCGCAGCAATAACTTCGCCCATCGCGCAGCGCATGCACCCAATTGTCGAAATCAAACGGCTGGCCTGTAGGCAGTTTGACATACGCCCGCCCCATGCCGACGCGCTCACCGTAAATGCAAGGAAAATCGGTCTCGCCGCTGATGCGACATTCGTACCCACAATTCAGCGTGTGATACCACACGTTCAACTCCCACACGCTCGGCGTGTCGACCGTGGAGATGAAATCGCACACGTCATGAACAACATCCACGATATACTCGTTCGCACCGATGCCGTCATATTTGGGGAGGTTGTAGTTGGGGAGTTCGTCGCCCGGAATTTGCAGCCCCCAACCGCTATGCGAGAAGCCCACGACGCCTCCTTGTTCCTTGCCCCACTTGAGCACCGGCAAGTCCCAACTGGGCCACTCTTCGATCTTCGTCGTGCCGGGGTAGTCGTCTTCCTTGAGCCGCAGCAGGCATAAGTGGCCGGCGTGCGAACTGGGAAAACCGGAAACTTCGACGTCGTAGCGCATCAAATAGTCAGGCGTGGAAAGCTTGTTCGTCTGCCCCTCGAAGAATTGCTTTTGGAAGTACCAACATGGTCCCCA
>CAUJKE010000085.1 GCA_963205385.1 Planctomycetota bacterium
TCAACCATAAAACCGATCAGCATCCCCCCACCAATGACGGCAATTATTAACCCCTCTGCGCAATCGTCGCGGCTGCGATTCGCCAGGGGCGAAACTTACACCATCCCTCCAGTGAGGACGATTATTAGCGCCGCGCACAAGCATCGCGACCGCGACTGCCCAGGGGCGTTTACGCTCCTTCTCCGCGAAGCGGTCTTAGGCCCGTGCTTGAGCACGGGTACATGTCGCCGCGTCTGATCCTGTATTTGAGGGGCGTTTACGCTCCTTCGCGCTGCGCGGCTTTAGCCTTGGAACCGCAACTGCGTTTGGGGGCTGAAGCCGAACGGCGAGAAGGGCCATGAATGGCCCTGCGGTAGATCATGCATCGGGGGCCGCGTAACCCGTGCTAAAGCACGGGCCTATTACCCGCCTGACGGCGGGAAAGGACCGTGAACGGCCCTGAATACGGACGTTTTCAACCATAAAACCGATCAGCATTCCCCCACCAATAACGGCGATTATTAGCCCCTCTGCGCAATCGTCGCGGCTGCGATTCCCTAGGCGCGAAACCTACACCACCCCTCCAGTGAGGACAACTATTAGCGCCGCGCGCAATCATCGCGTCAGCGATTCCGCCAGGGGCGTTTACGCTCCTTCTCTGCGCAGCGGCGATAGGCCCGTGCTTGAGCATGGGTAACGCTTCCCACAAACGCATAAACCCAGGCACGGGGCGGGGTAGGGGGGACCGCTCGGCCTTCTGCTACCGGATGACGCGGCGGCGGAGTGTCCCATTTGTCCAGCTTGATGGATGAGGATTTAACGCGCCCGGGGACTTCGTGAACCAAGGTTTATCGGAGCGATCCCTTCCATTAGCATATGTCGCCTGGAATTCCTCACGCCGTTAGCTCCATTTCCCCCGCCTGGCTCCCTGCTCGGCGAACATTTCGAGCGGATAGGACTAGATTCTCCCCCCAGTGGAAGCGTACAATACGTGTCGTCTCGGGATGGAGCCGACGTGACCCTGCCTACCTTGGAAACTCCTCTCCAAACGTTTGCTGCCACTGGGCTTGAGCCTACTTATAGGTCCGTCCCGCGACGCGCAGGTCTTGTTGACCGTCCGAACCCGGAACTTCGGCGGCGCCAGCGGTGGATCGAATTTGGTCCCTGAGCCACACCTTTGCCATCTTCCCAACGACCAACCGTCGCGGGGAATTGCGTGCCGTGAGAGTGCCACCCGATGTGGGTTATTGGAATCGTCGGCGGCGTTGCGAGTGGAAAAAGCCTGGTTTCCCAAAATTTTGCCCGCCGAGGAGCGGAAGTGATTGAAGGCGACCGACTGGGACACGAAGTACTCCAGGAGCCAGAAGTTATTACCGCGTTACGAGCGCGTTGGGGAGACAAGATTTTGAGCGCCAGCGGCGAGATTGATCGTCGCGCGGTCGCCCAGATCGTGTTTGCACCGACGCCTACCGGTAAAGCGGACTTGCAATTCCTCGAAAGCGTCACGCATCCGCGGATTTCCGCCAAGATGCGCGACAAAATCAGCGAACTTGCTACGCAAGGCGCTGTCGATATCGTTGTGCTCGATGCGGCTTTGCTGCTCGAGGCTGGTTGGGATGAATACTGTGACAAAATCCTGTACGTCGATACGCCGGAGCTAGTTCGCCACGCGCGAGCGGCGGCGCGTGGTTGGACTTCCGAGGAAGTCGCGCAACGAGAAGCCGCCCAGTTGCCGCTCGACCAGAAGAAAAATCGTGCTGACCTCGTGATTGATAATTCCCAGAGCCCCGCGGAGACCGCGCGACAAGTTGAAACCATCATCCAAACGTTAGCCGCCGCTGAATAGCGCTGAATAACTTTGAGTAACCGTCCTCGATCCATCCGAACATGACTATCAGCGCCCCGCGGCCCGCTCACCAGGCAGACCGCGGAGGCGAACTTTTCCGTTCTCTCCCACCCAACCGTTGGCTTATCTTTCCCCACCGCGGCGGCTGATTCAGTCGTCGCCCGATTGATTCCCTCGCCGGAGTCCTCGTCCCATGCCTAAAGGCCGTTACAACCGACCCAACGAAGATCGCCCTCGTCGCCCTCACGACGGTTCTCCCCGTCCGGAGCGGCGCTATGAAGCGCAAGACGACACGCGTGATTACCACCACCGCAGCTACCGCGATAACGATAACGAATATCGCGAGTACGACGACCGCGAGCCCCTCTCGCTGGCCGAGGAGATCGCCGCGGAAGTTGACCGCGGCGGCAAACTTCCCAGCGCTGACGGTGCGACCGATGAATACGAAAAGCTCAAGCAAGGCGAGACCCATATCGCTGAGCTGCAGAAGTTGTCGATGCAGGAGCTCATTGAAGAAGCCCGCAACGAGAACGTCAAAGACACCGCCGGGATGAAAAAGCAGGATTTGATTTTCAATATCCTGAAAGAGCGGGTCAAAATGAACGGCCTGATGTACGGCGAGGGAACGCTGGAAATCTTGCCTGACGGGTTCGGCTTCTTGCGCAGCCCGGACTACCACTATCTCTCTTGCCCGGACGACATCTACGTTTCGCCCAGCCAGATTCGCCGCTTTGGCCTGCGGACCGGGTCCACGGTCTCCGGCCAGATTCGGCCGCCGAAGGAGAACGAGCGCTACTTCGCGCTGTTGCGCGTCGAAGCGATCAACTATCAAGACCCGAACCTGATGTCGCAGAAGGTCTCGTTCGACGACCTCACGCCGCTGCATCCCGATTTGCGCATCCGCATGGAGAGCGATCCGGAGGATATGTCGACGCGCGTCGTCGACATGCTCACCCCGATCGGCTTTGGCCAGCGCGGGTTGATCGTCAGCCCGCCCCGCGCAGGCAAGACGATTCTGATGCAGCACATGGCCAAGAGCGTGCTCAAGAATTATCCCGAGGCGTACGTCATCATGCTGCTCATCGACGAGCGGCCGGAAGAAGTCACCGACATGGAGCGGGAGGTCAAGGGCAAGAACTGCGAAGTCATCAGCTCGACGTTTGATGAACCGCCGTCGCGGCACATTCAGGTGTCGCAGATGGTGATCGAAAAGGCGAAGCGGATGGTCGAGTTCGGCGTGGACGTCGTGATCTTCCTCGACTCCATCACGCGCCTGGCCCGCGCGTGGAACAGCGAATGCGTGCAGTCCGGCAAGATCCTCTCCGGCGGTCTGGACGCCAATGCGCTGCAGCAGCCCAAGCGGTTCTTCGGCTCCGCCCGCAAGGTGGAAGAAGGGGGCTCGCTGACGATCGTCGCCACGGCGCTGGTTGATACCGGCAGCAAGATGGACGAAGTCATCTTTGAAGAGTTCAAAGGGACCGGCAACATGGAGATCCTGCTGGACCGCCGCCTGGTCGATCGGCGGATCTGGCCGGCCATCGACATCAACAAGAGCGGCACGCGCAAGGAAGAGATGCTGATGGATCCGGAAGAATATCGCCGGGTCTGCGTCCTCCGCCGCGTCCTCAACGACATGAACGCCCCCGACGCCATGGAACTGTTGGTCACGCGCTTGCAAAAGACGAAGACCAACGCCGAATTTTTGATGAGCATGAATATGAAAGCGCCATAGGAATCGTAGTCGGTAGAATGCGGAGAAGGGCGGTGAAAACGAAACGGGTTCCTCTTCTCTGTCACTTCCTACTCCGGCAACTTTCCTTCCACCAACTCTTCCTCCCATTGGTCCATCAATGGCCAGTCGACGGCGCAGGTGCCGAAGTCGGCCATGTGCTGGTAGCCTTCCAGGCGCGCGATCGTGGCGTCGAGGAGTTGGCGGTCGTGCTTGAAGATCGGGCCGTGGCTGGGGAGGAGCCACTTGGCGTCGCTGGCGCGAATTCGTTTGAGCGACTTGATGAAGTCCGGAATGTGGCTGCCGTGGTGCGCGTCGATCGCGCCGACGCAACCATCGCGGTAGATATTGTCGCCGCTGAAAAGTAAGTCCCCCATGCGAAACGAAAGCTGGCTGTCGGTATGTCCCGGCGTGTGCCAAACTTCCAGCTCCAACTTGCCGACCTGAATCTTATCGCCTTCGTCCAGCAGTTGATCGATTACAACCGGCGGCATTTCCATATCGATGTCTTGCGCTGCGATGCGGGCGAAGGTCAAGAGTTTATCGCCGGTTTCCAGCGGCCCTTTGGCCTTGTGATGCGATGCGACCGGCGCGCGCAGCAACTGCTTCATCTTCGCCAGGCCTTGAATATGATCGACATCGGCGTGCGTGGCGATCAGGAGCTTGCATTGCGAGAGCGGAAAGTCCATCTGCCGAATCAGCTCGACAATTTCGTCCACCACCTCGTCAAAGCCGGTGTCGATGAGAATCCACTCGTTTTGATCGTAAATCAAATAAACATTGCAACCGAGGATGTGCCCCGCTTGATGATTGATTTCGATAACGTTGGGGAAGACCGGCTTACGTTCAAGCATGCAAAAACCCTCGCGCGCCAGCCGGGCGCGAATGAGTGAGAAGTACCGCTGGGATTGTAGCGCGGCCTGCCCTCATCAGCAACCGGCGAAGAGCGCTACCGCGTGCGAGAGGTGTATTGAGATTGGCTCTCAATGGGCCACTCAATGCGCCTCGTTTCGTAGAATCGCGGCGAGCCCGGCGCGATAATTCGGATATTGAAGTTCCATCGGCAGCGCTGCGTACAACCGCGCGGGATCGACCCGTTTATCACTCCCCGCCCGCTGCGCGATGTGCGTTTCCGGCGCAGGCGGTGTGAAACGGGGGGGCGGTGCGTTTAGGAGCCGCGCGACTTCCGCATAATAGTCGCCACGCGCCACCGGTCGTCCGTCCGCAACCACAAATAGCCCCGGCGGGGTTAAATTGCGCGCCGCGGCCAGCACGATTCGCGCCGCGTCATCCACGTGAATCAGATTGATAAGACCCTCACTGGGCGCCGCGATGGGTCGTCCGGCGCGAATATCGGCGCTGCGCGGAACGCGCCCCGGCCCATAAATTCCCGCCAGACGCAAGATTATGGCCGCTTTCGCCAGCGGCCCGTCTTCCAGCAACCGCTCCGCCGCCAGACATGCGACCCCGCCTGCCCGCGTCGGTCGGCAAATGGAATCCTCATTCACCACCTCCCCATCCACCTGCCCATAGACTCCGGTCGAGCTGATGTAGAGGAACCGCTTGGGGGGCGTAACTAACGCGGAAATGACGTTCGCCAGCCCGTGGACATAAACGTCTTCAATCGATTTTTGGCTCGTGCGGTCGTACCCGACGGCGAACAGCACCGTCTCGACCGGCGGCAGTTGCGCGAGCGACGCCGGATCGAGAATATCGGCGACCAACGGCGAAATCCCGGCGAGCCTCCACTCCGCCGCTCGCTGTGGACTGCGCGTTACCGCATAGACAGGTGTCTCCCGATCCTCGCGCAGCCATGCAGTCGCTACACGTTTCCCCAAATACCCACAGCCTATCACCAGTCTTGCCACGTCGAACCTCAATCATTGATGTGAAATCGTGCCGATGAGTCCATAAGCGCTGTATCAAGAATCATCAACGCCACCCCTCTAGCGGGGTAGCAGTGTTCACGAATCGAAACAGGATGTTCATAAAATACTACCAAGCGGCTCTCGAAGTGCGTATTATGGTAGTTGCCCATCAAGCCCGTGTTTCATTTAGGCAACAGGCGTGTTTCGAATTTTCAACGTTCGCTCGCGCCGCGTTAAACAGTGGAAACGGTGTTCAGCCAGCTTGACGCACCTTCGTTTCGCCGGTTGAACATCGACACGCATGCTGATCGCCCACGTCCAACCCGCAGCCGCCCCCCTTTTCCTTGGAGTTGTTGATGATGCGAAGCTGCTTGCGAAGGAATCGCCGCATCGCCTATGCGATGTTGGGTCGTGCCGTGTTGGTTTGCGCCACTTTGGTTGGGATGGGATTTCTACTGGGTCCGAGCGCGGCTTATGCCGCCGAAGCCAAGATCGCTGCCCTGGAGCGCATCTTCGCTGGCGAGGCCCCCCAAAGCATTGACGAACTCAAGGCGCTTGAGTCGCACTTGCAAAGCCTGGCGAAGAAAGTGATTCCTTGCACGGTCGGTGTGCGCGTGGGCGCGGCTCAAGGGAGCGGCGTGATTATCTCGGAAGATGGTTATGTGCTCACCGCGGCGCATGTGGTGGGACGGCCCAATATTGACGTCACGTTCGTGCTGCACGACGGCCGCACCGTCAAAGGCAAGACGCTCGGGATGAATCGCAGCATTGACGCCGGATTGATGAAGATCTCCGGCGACGAGAAGTGGCCGCATTTGGAAATGGGAAAATCGGCAGCGCTCAAGGAAGGCCAATGGTGCATCGCCACCGGGCATCCTGGCGGCTATGAAAAAGGCCGCGAACCGGTGCTTCGCTTCGGCCGCGTCCTCAAGAATCACGACACGGTCATCATGACCGATTGCACGCTCGTCGGCGGCGACTCCGGCGGGCCGCTGTTTGACATGGACGGCAACGTGATCGGCATCAACAGCCGCATCGCCGGACCGCTCAACGCCAATATGCACGTCCCGGTCGATACGTTCCGGGACACTTGGGATCGCCTGGTGGCGGCGGAAGCGTGGGGCAGCATGCCTGGCCAGACGCCGTTTTTAGGCGTGCAAGGGGAGCCTGAGGCGAAAGATGCTAAAATCGCCAAGGTTTATCCCAACACCCCAGCCGAGAAGGCGGGTTTACAAACGGGAGACGTGATCCTCAAGTTCGACGGGCATGAAATCACCGATTTCGCTTCGCTGTCGAAATTGGTGGGAGACCAGGCCCCCGGCGACAAGGTCAAGTTAGAGGTCAAACGGGGCGACGAGACCATCAACGTTGAGGTGGTCATCGGCCAGCGTTCCGAGTAGCAGGCAGTCATCGACTGCCGTCCGCGAGTGGTTGATTGTGGCCAGCGGACCACGAGCGTGTGCTGGCATCGGTAGAAAATTGCAGGTTTGAACAAACACGCGTGGGGCTGTCCTGGCGCGTTTGGGTTTCGCAGAATGAGGAGACTGCACGTGATGAAATGGGATCTCCGCCAGTTCGTACTCGGTTGGTTCGCGCTGTTGTCGCTCGTGGCGCTCCCGCTGGTGATGCCGCCGCAGGCCACCGCGGAAGATGCACCGGCGCCAGCCACACCCCAGAGCGAGCAAGCCCAGCCTGAGGCGAAACCAGATGTCGAGGCGGAGAAGCCCCGTCGCGAGCGGAGCAAACCCGGCGCCGACTATGCCAAGCAATGGCTCGAACGGTTTGGCCGCTTCCGCGCGCTGGATGAACACGAGCGCGACCATGAAACAGTCAAGATTGCTTTTCGCGATGTTGTCAGCGATTCGCACCTGGCGACCGTCCGCATTTTGTGCGATGACAAAGCGGCAGCGCTAGGCTGCATCGTTGATCCCGCCGGCTATATCCTGACCAAGTCGAGCGAACTCCGCGGCAGGCTCTCCGTGAAACTGGCGGACAATCGCTTGTATGATGCAAAACTGATCGGCATCGAGCGCAAAAGCGACCTGGCCATGCTCAAAATCGAAGCCGATCATTTGCCGGTCGTCGCGTGGCGCGAAGTGAGCGATGTCCCCGCAGTCGGCAGTTTGTTGGCTTCACCGGGGTTGGAAACATTGCCCCTGGCGATCGGCGTGGTGAGCGTGCTCCCGCGCAAGATCAATGCTCCCAGCGGCATCCTCGGCGTCGTGCTGGAAGACGCCGATGGCGCCGCCCGCGTCCATGAAGTGATGGGAGATAGCCCCGCGCAAAAAGTTGGTATTCAGGCGGGTGACTTGATCGTGCAATTCAATGGCGAAGCGATGGGCGGCCGGCAGCAACTGGTCGAAGCGGTCCGGCAGTTCCAACCCGGTGATCGCGTGAAGTTCAAAGTCAAGCGGGGCGATAAGCAACTCGACTTCGCGGCCACGCTCGGCCATCGCCCACCGTCCCCGGACGCCGACCGCAAGGACTTCCAGAACACTCTCGGCGGACCACTCAGCGAACGCCGCGAAGGCTTCCCCATGGCGCTGCAGCATGACACGGTCCTCAACCCGCAAGACTGTGGTGGACCGCTGGTCGAT
>CAUJKE010000086.1 GCA_963205385.1 Planctomycetota bacterium
CGTTGCCATGGCGGGCTTATCGACGAATCGCGGGCGGGGCGTCGTCTCTTGATTTTCGGTAGGGAGCGGGAGCAACGGAGGTGCGGCCGCTGGCGGTTCGAAGCGGACGCTCGGGCGCGGCGCGTCATGCGGCGGCGCGATCGGCGCGGCCGCGATCGGCGTGCGCGTCATCGGCCCCGACGGCGCAGGTCCAATGCGGCCGACAAAGTTGGATTCACGCGGCCCGTTCTCAGGCAGCGGCGGTTCCATGCTCACGGCCGGAAAACGATCGCGGTCGATCGCCGGCAGCGGAGGCAGGTTGTCCGCGGCGCTCAAGGCGGCGGCCACTCCCATGGCTCCGAGCACTGAAAGCGCGGCGCCCCATTGGAGCTTGCGTAGCGTCTGGCTGTTAATCTTCGCGTTCAATCGCGTCATCGTGCGACTACCTCCAGCAGTCCGCTCGCCGGGGCCATCGTTGCCTGATGGCTGCGGAACCGCGCCCGCGGCGTGGGATGTGATAGCAAGGATGAGTCGGCTCGTGTCGTCGTCCAGGCGTGGAGCGAGACCTACGAACCTGCGGCTTACTATCGGGAGGCCGAGCCGGGGGAATTGAGAAAATGTAGCGACAATTCCGATTCTGCCGCTCGAACGGATTGTGCGGGTTGTCTGGGCAAGGCGGAGAATGGGAGGACTGCTAGCGTGAATGCGGAGCACGCCGCGTGCTTGACACGGCGTTGATGCCCAAGAAATAAGAACGGCCCGCCACAAGTTTGCACTCGTGGCGGGCCGTTTTGTCGCATCTAGTAGCGTTCTCAGCGAGTTCTCATCGACTAGCGAAGCGAACCGGTGCTGGCGTGAACGACACGACGTTGGCTGGGGACGAAGGCCGAGGGGTCAACCACCGGGGCCGGAGGCATCGGAGGCATGTCGCCGTTGGCGGCAGGAGCCGGAGCCGCATCGTAGCCGCAGCTAGGAGCAGCAGCCGCACATCCGCAGCCGGCGGTGCAACCGTTGTTGCAGCCGTTGTCGCAGCCGCATTTCGACTTGCAGCAACGCTTGTGGCAAACGAAGATCCGGTCCAACAGCGAGCGATGGCACTTCTTTTTGCAGCAGCCGGTGTTGCAGGCGTTTTCGCACCCGCAAGCTGGGCCGGCGACTTCGCAACCGCAAGCCGGAGCCGCGGCAGCGCAACCACCGTTGCAACCATTGTTGCAACCGTTGTTGCAACCGCTATCGCAACCACACTTGGGCTTGCAGCAGCGGTGGAAATTAAACAAAGGCTGACGGCAGCACTTCTTACCACAACCCGAGTTGCAGGCGTTTTCGCACCCGCAAGCAGGGCCGGCGGCTTCGCAGCCACAGGCTGGGTCTACGACATCCACACCGCAGCTTGGGGCCGCTGCTTCGCAGCAGCTCCGTTTGCCGCAGCAGGTGGATTCGCAGCAGCTATCGACCCCTAACATGCGGTCGAGCAGCTCGAAGCCAAAGCTTTGAGTACATAGGCCGAAGCCTAACACAAGTGAACCAACAAGAATATTCCATTTCATCGAGCCACGTCTCCTTATCCAGGAACTGTCCAACTGGCGCTTCCCATACCGGCCGAATGCGGGTTGTGATGTTCGCGTCGCTCGAGGTGAGTCGAATCGACGCAGCATCTATGGCTTCTGCGGGATGCGATTCGCCAAAGCATCCCTAGGTGTGCAGTTTTGGGTAGGCCGAGTGCGGGAAGGTGGGCCGTAACCCGCAGCAAACACGGTGTGTAGCGCCAGAACCGGCCGAGCCATTCCATGGCCCGAGTTGACCGATCCGGTTGTCCTCCGAAGCGCCAGCATACTGCGTGGTAACGGTGCTGTCGTATCGGGTGACACCTACCGTATCGGCGCGGCCGATCAAGAGCCTTGAGTAACCGGAAACAATTTTCAGCAAGTGGTTTACGTCAACCGTTACGTAGACTTTAACGCGCACAAAGGCATGGCAAACCTTGACGGCGCGCCGCCGGAAAAATCCCTCTAAACGGTCTCTTGCTAGCGGCCGTAAACTCGCCGACAATCGCTACAACATCGCCAGACTATTGTCCAAATCGCGAGCCTGCGGATTACTCTCACGGCAACGAATTTCGGAGTCGCGACAGGCAACGTCGCGTGCGCCCCCTCGTAATGTCCGCCGCCGCTTACGAAGTCATTCCGCACTTGCACAACTACAACCGCCGTTTCGAGTGGGATCCGCTCCCGCAGCAAACAGATAAAGCAGATGAAACCGCCCGGCGAAGCTCACACCCATGCTCAAGCACGGACCTAAGACCGCTGCGCGGAGAAGGAGCGTGAACGCCCCTGGGAAATCGCTGACGCGATGCTTGCGCAAAGGGGCTAATAATCGCCGTTACTGGTGGGGGGCGGTTACGCGGGCGTAGCTTGGGGACTAGCTCACCATCGGGTCGAGCCCGTTGGGGTCGTGAGGGAGGGGGAGCAGCGAGGGTTTAGCTCGCCGACTTGCTCACCATCGGGACGAGCCCGATGGGGTCGTGGCGGAGGTGGCGGCGATGCTTGCGCAGAGGGGCTAATAATCGCCGTTATCGGTGGGGGGCGCGCGGTAGCGTGCGCGGCCAAAACGGAGGTATTCAGGGCCGTTCACGGTCCTTTCCCGCCGTCAGGCGGGTATTAGGCCCGTGCTTGAGCACGGTGACGCGGTCCCCACAGTCACCCGCCGGAGGGCCATTCATGGCCCTTCTCGCTGCGCGGCTTCAGCCCCCAAACCCGCGCGAGGATCCACGGCTAAAGCCGCGCAGCGAAAAGGAGCGTAAACGCCCCTGAAATACAGAATCAATCGGGCGACACGAAGCCGTGCTCTAGCACGGGCCTAAGTCCGCTGCGCGGAGAAGGGGCGTAAACGCCCCTGGCAGTTGCGGCCGCGATGCTTGCGCAGAGGCGTTAATAATCGCCGTGAGTGGTGGGGGCGGTTACGCGGGCGTAGCGTGGGGACTCGCTCACCATCGGGACGAGCCCGATGGGGTCGTGGCAGAGGACGGGCGGCGACGGTTTAGCTCGCCGACTCGCTCACCATCGGGGCGAGCCCGAAGGGGTCGCGGGGCGGACGTGGCAGGGTTTGCGCAGAGGGGCTAATAATGGCCGTTACTGGTGGGGGTTTGACGATGGGATAGACAGGCGGAACGTCGGCATTCTGGCGATTGGAGGCGCGTGAATTCCATAAGACCCTGGAAATACGCCGTTTGCACCGATACGCAGTTGCGCAAACGTGCTAATAATCGTCCTCAGATGGGGTGGATTCCTGAATTTTGGCCACGCGAGCTTGCGTCTGAGCGCGGGGCGCTGGCTCGCGGGTCTCGTTGGTAATTAGCACTAATTTGATAAATACGTATTGACTACGTCTTACCTCAATAGTATATTTTCGTTTAGATTTGCTGCGCGAGCCCGTGCGCACTCGGGGGCGATATTCACAGGTTACGGGATTCGGCGGCGTTCGCGGTCGAGGCGTTCGACCAGGAATTTGAACGTCTTGGGGGCCATGAGGCTGTAGTATTCGAAACCGTGCCCGCCGCCGGTGGTTGTTAGATCGATTTCGTGGGGGACTCCCAAGGACCACAATTTCATTCTCAAGCGCTCCGCACTGTCATGCCAGCGATCGTCGGCGGGGTCGCAGCAGAAGAATTGATGGCGCGGCCAGTTGAGGGGATGGATGTGCAACAAAGCCGTATCCTGCCGGGCGGCTTCCTTGTCGGTGTACATTAGCGGCAGGGTTTCGTCCCCCTCGTCAAGCCGCAAATGGTAGTCGATGGCCGGGCTAATGGCCGCGACCACGGGGAATTTGTCGGGATACTTATACGCCATGCGCAGGGCCCCTTGGCCCCCCATGCTAGTTCCGAATAGTCCAATCTGCGGCGGTCGGGCTTGCCAGCGCTGGGCGATGTAGGGGAGAACGTTATCCAGCAGATGGCGCTCGGCGGTCAGCTCGGGGTCGAATTCGGCGCAAACTTTATCGGTCCACCAGGAGCGCTGGGTGTGGGGGGCGAGCAGCGGCAAGCGGTGGCGCTGGAGCTCAGCGACAAACGCCGGCTTGTCCACGAGGCGCGTCAAATGCACGCCGTGCAGGTAGATGAGAACATAGCCATGCGGATGGGGCTCCGCAGGCTCGAACACATCGCAGAGGTGTCCGGCCAACCTGATTTCCGACCACATAACCACTCCTTACGTTCAGCGAACTGCCAATCACTCATTGTAACCGTCCTGGAACTTCGCGCCACGGTGCGGCGCGAGGTTGTAACGCTGATTGCTCAGCAATGGTAAACTCACGACCGCCGGAAATCTGGCCGCTGAGGGCGCGTGATGAATCAACTGCAGATTTTCACGGACGTCGTAACAACGGCATTCACAGCGTTATGAAGTTACTTACCGGACACCGCCAAAGGATGTTGAACGCATGTCTTGCCGCTTCATTTCACTTGCTAGTTTGATTGCGTTGGCGCTCTGTGCGGTCGCTCAGGCAGGCGATTGGCCGGAGATTCTCGGCCCCCACCGCAACGGAACGGCCGACAGTGAGAAGCTCCTTGCCACGTGGCCTGCGAGCGGGCCGAAGATTGCGTGGCGACAAGCGGTTGGGACGGGATATGCCGGCCCCGCCATCGCTGAGGGGCGCGTGGTCGTGTTTCACCGCGTCGATCAAGTCGAGCGAGTGGAAGCGTTCGAGCTACAAAGTGGCAAGTCGCTCTGGCAAGCAGATTTTCCCGCGACTTATCGGGGCGGCATTGACGCCGATAAAGGCCCCCGTTGCGTCCCGCTCATTCACCACGGGCAGGTGTTCGTCGTCGGCGCCGCTGGCGATGTGCATAGCGTCGATTTAGCCACCGGCAAAGCGCTCTGGTCCCGCGAGTTGTGGACCGACTACAAGACGCTCGAAGGTTATTTTGGCGCCGGCAGCAGTCCGATCGTGGCAGGGGATCGGCTCTGGCTGAACCTCGGCGGCGACGACGCTGGCTTGATCGCGCTCGATCTCAAAACCGGCCGCACGCTCTTCGCCGGCACCAACGAACAAGCCAGTTATTCGTCTCCCACGAGGACCGTCTGGAAGGGCCGCGAGTTGGTCGTCTTCGTCACCCGTTACCACTGCCTCGGCATCGACGCCCAAACCGGCAAGTCCGCGTTTAGCTTTCGCTTTGGGATGCGCGGGCCCACCGTCAACGCCGCGACGCCGCTCATTATTGACGGCAAAATATTCGTCTCCGCGAGTTATGGAGTTGGAGCGCGGCTCGTACCACTAAAACCAGGCGAAGACCTGCCGGCCCTGTGGGAGAACGACAACAGCCTTTCCAGCCAATACACGACGAGCGTCTATCGAGACGGCTACTTGTACGGGGTCGATGGGCGTGAAGATCTTGGCGAGGCGAACTTACGCTGCGTCGACATCGCCACCGGCAAGGTGATGTGGTCGGAGGATGGGTTTGGGATCGCGCATCCGCTGCTTGTCGGTGACAAGCTGTTGCTGGTTCGCAACAACGGCCAACTCACGCTCGCCGCCGCGCAGAGCACGAAGTTCTCTCCCCTCGCGCAAGCCAACCTTGTTGATGGAACCATCCGCGCGTTACCCGCTCTTTCGCAGGGGAAACTGGTCGTGCGCACCGTCGCTCAAGGGGGGCGCGGGGAACTGCTGGGAGTTGTGGTTGGCGAGTGATGCAGTTTGGCGAGCGTGCCCGCTTTGCGATTCGCCTTGTAGATGAAAAAATGGCAGCAGCCACGAGGTGCATGGCTCTCGTGGCTGCTGCGCTCCCTGGGACTTGCGTCCGCGGGAGGATGGAGTGCTTGTTCTCGTGCGCGCGAACCCTGCCGCTGACGCGCCGACAGTTTCGACGTTCGCCCTCGGGGAGTGCGCAGCGCGCAGCATTTACGTTGAACCTTGCCACGGTCGGTGGTAAGGTATGCAAGCCTGGCTTCGCCCTTTGGCGCAAATTGTTCTTCCCAGAACAATCATCGAAATTCGTCTGAAAAAGCGGACACGAAGTCGGAAATTTTTTTGAATTCGGTGCTCGTTTGACCGCTAAACCCGATAATTTGGAACGCCTGCTAGCTCGCGTGGCCGAAGGTTCTCAGGCAGCAACCTCCGAACTGATCGCGAGTTATGGGGAGCATGTGCGCGCGGTCGTGCGTAGCCGGCTGCACTCCAAACTGCGGCCGTTGGTCGATTCGGATGATTTCCTGCAATCGATGTGGGGCTCGGTCGTGCGGATTGGTCCGCGTCTGGCGGACATCCACAGGGCGGATCAACTCATCGCGCTGTTGTCCAAGATCGCCCGCAACAAGGTCATCGATCAACTGCGTCGGCGGACACTCACGCAGAAGCATCGTCCCATGGCGCACGGCCCCGTAGGGCAAATCGAAGCGAGTCAGCCGGTCACGCGGCGGAACGAATTGCCTTCGGCCAGCCAGGTCGCCATCGCGCGTGAACGCTGGGAGAAAATGCTCGAGGACGAACCGCCGAAGTCGCAGGAAATCCTTCAACTTCGGCTCTCCGGCTGCACGTACCAAGAGATCGCCTCCGCACTGGAGATCCACGAGCGAACCGTGCGCCGCACGCTCGCGCGACTCGCGGAGAAAGACCGTGAAGAACTGGATTAGCTTGTGGGCGCAATTGTCGACTATCAGTTAGCTTCCGAGATTAAGGCCCGCTGGGAACATGGCGAGGCGGCCGATGCTCGCGGCGCGCTCTGTGCGCATCCGGAATTGGGGCAGTCCAAAGCGATCGCGCTGGACCTGGCCTATGAAGCCTATCGCCAGCGCATCGCGCGGGGCGAACCGCTCGATGTGGACGAATACTGCGGTCAGTTCTCCGGTATTCGCAGTTCGCTCCATCGCCGCCTGGAGGTGGACCAGTTTCTCGATTGCAATTCCGAACTGCTGGACCGTTTTCTGTGCGACGCATGGCCGGAGGCGGGGGATGAGATTTGCGGCTTTCGGCTGCTTGCGGAGCTGGGACGCGGCGCGATTGGGCGCGTGTACCTGGCCGCGGAACTCGCACTCGCCGACCGCCATGTGGTCGTTAAGTTGACGCAGGCGGATAGCAGCGAAGCCGAAACACTGAGCCGCCTGAAACATCCGCATGTGATGCCGATTTTCTCCGTCCACGAGGACACGCGGCAAGGCTTCACCGTGGTCGTGATGCCGTTCATTAGTCGATGGACGCTGCAGGATTTGTTGGACGTGGCGTTTGCCGATGGGCCTGCGCCTGAGCGATTCGCCGAGGCGCTCGCGGCGCTTGCGACCGCGACGGCCGCCGACGATTCGGCCGCGCTGCCTGCGGCGCGCGAGCGGTATGTCGACGGGATAGTGAAGCTCGGGGTGAATTTGAGTAACGCCTTGGCGCATACGCACAGCCGCGACATTCTGCATTTGGATATCAAGCCGTCCAATGTGCTGCTTGCGCCCAGCGGCGATCCGCTGCTGCTCGATTTCAACTTGTCGCTGGCGGGCGCTGCGCGGTCCAGTCTGGTTGGCGGGACGATGCCCTATATGTCGCCGGAGCAAATTCGACGGATTGTGCTGGACGCGGCGGCGGATGAAGTTGACGGGCGTTCGGATGTGTATGCGCTGGGCATCGTGCTGTATCAACTGCTGACCGGCCAGTATCCGTTTGGCCGTCTATCGTGGCGGCGCGGCGCGCAGCAAGTAGCACAAGACCTGCTCGAGCGGCAACGCGCCGGCCCGCCGCCGGCCCGGCAGCACGACCCGCGCGTCGGCCGCGAGCTCAGCCAGATCCTTGCCCGCGCGCTGGCGTGGCGCCCGGCGGATCGTTATCAAACCGCGGTCGAATTTTCCGCCGCGCTTCAGCAAT
>CAUJKE010000087.1 GCA_963205385.1 Planctomycetota bacterium
CGCCGATGCGCTGGTCCGGATTTTGCTCATCCCCTAAGCGAGCATGTGATCGTGGATTTGCTCAACCAAGGCTCTGCCTGGCTGCAAAGCCAGCGGAAGAAACACGCAACGCGCGAGGTCACCTATCGGCGTGGAGCGGCGGCGACGGTCGTGCTGGCGACCGTCGGCCGCACCACGTTCGAGCAAGACAATGGGGCAGGCATCCTCCTCCACGCGCAAGTGCGGGATTACCTGATCGACACGGCGGACCTGGTGTTGGTGGGAGAAGCATCACTACCGGCCAACGGTGATCGGATCGAAGAGATCGACGCCGGCCAAACGTTCATTTACGAAGTGCTTCCGCTCGGTGGTGAGCCCTGTTGGCGTTACAGCGATCCGTATCGACAGACCTTGCGGATTCATACCAAGTTGGTGGAAACGGAAGAGGTGTAAGTGGCCACGATCCTGCAGATTGCCGACGCGGTCGTCGCGGAGCTCAACAGCGCTACCTTCAGCCAGTCGTTGACCGCCGAACGGCACTACGTTCCCGCTTTCAAATTGCCCGATATGTATACGTTGCATGTCACCGTGGTTCCTAAAAGCATCGCCAGCAGCGCGCTCGATCGCCAGCGCAACACGTTTCTGTACGAGATCGATCTGGCCGTTCAACAACGGACCGACCAATCACCGGCGATGCTCGACGCGCTAATGACGCTCGTGGAAGAGATCGCGGATCACTTCCGCGTGGGACCGTTGGCGAGTTTTCCGGGGGCGCGGTGCGTCGAGGTGAAGAACGCGCCCGTATTCGCGCCGGAGCATCTCAATGAACTCCGGCAATTCACTAGTTTATTGACCCTCACCTTTCGTGTGGTGCGCTAAGAAGGAGACGCGAATGAAGTGGCTGTTGTCCGTGGCGGTCTTGTTATGCACCTGTGGAGTGGCATATGCGCAAACCCTAGAGCCCCCCGATCCGCGCCGAGCAGCGGATCTGCCGCGCGAGTTGCGTGAGTGGTTTCGCAACGAGGATGGAAGCTGCGTCCAGTGCAGCCTCGGCATGTGTGGCGTGGATCAAAACGTCCCCGCCGCCGCGACCTTGCTCTGGGACACCGAGTACGGTCCACGCGAGCGAGGGGGCTCCGGTCCCTCACGGGTCGCGGCGTACAGTCAGCGTCGCGGCATACGTATATATAACGTCACCGGGCGCAACACTTGGGACTGGATGCAGTGGGCCGCTGCCTCCGGTCGGGGGGCCGCCATCGGCGCCGGAACCGCCCACTTTCAAACCTTGATGGGCTACGACCAGCGGACTGGAACCTGGTTCGTCTGCAACAACAATAGCCCCCAGCGCATCGACGCCTACGACGAAGCTGCTTTTCGTCGTCTGCATCTGGCGAGCGGCCAGTGGGTCGTGATCTTGGATTACCCGCCGCATCCGGAGCGGCCGCACTACGTGCAGTGGTGGTAACGGACGGTTTCTATTCTTTTTAATCGCGGAGGACGTTCACTGATGGGACGCATGTTTTTAGTGTTGGTGTTCAGTTGCCTGGGCGCGCTAGCGCAGGGGCAGGAAGAAGTGGATCAAGCGGAAGTGCTGCGGATGGGCGACCTGGTGCAGCACATCGATGGTATTCGCAGCGATGGCGCGGATCATTTTGTGGCCGCGATGGCTCCACCGGCCAGTGATGCCGACAAGTGGCACATTAGCGTGCTCAGTATGCAAGGGTGTCCGGCCTGTCAAGCGCTCAAGAACCAGTGGACGACGAACGCCTGGCTGCTCGCGCTCGCCAACCCCGACGACCCGAAGCAATCGTGGGCACACTACAACATCTATTTGCGCGAAGATCGAAGCCAGGCCTTTCGCTTCGAGAACCTCCGCATTACAGCCTATCCCACGATCGTCGTGCAACCACCACGGAGTGGTCGCTATGGCGATGCGCGCACGGTGGTGTTTCAAGCCGCCTATGGGGGCGATCCCGAGCGGCTGGCGCGCGACATCACCGGGGCCATTCGCCGGTACGTGGAGAAGTTCGCCCAAACGCAGCCGGCGCCGCAAGCGCCGTATCGATCGACCGCGGGACCGATCGGCATCCATCCGCCGTGGCAACCCGCGCCTCCAGTCGATCCGCCTACGCCGGCAGTCACGCCGGTTTTTCCCGACGGCCGGCCGTTGGTCCCGCCGAGTCCGCCGACGCCAGATCCGACGGAAACGCCAGCGACCGGCCAGTGGGGCACCGTGGGCACAGTAGCCGCGACGTCACTCCTCACCCTGTTGTTGACCATCGGGATTCCTTGGGCGCTAAGAACCTTTCGCCAACATCGGATCAACAGCGGACAACCGACGTTTCTCTCGGACGAACAGTTCCATGCGCTGCTGACGGCGTTGAGCGCGGCCGCGACCGTCCAGACCGTGAGGAGGGCCCAGACGGTCCACTCCGACGCGCCTGGCGGGGCATCAAGTTCATGATCACCAGTTGGTGGCAACTCGCGGCCTGGACGCCGCGACTGCTCTTGGCGCTGCTGGTATTGCTGGCGGCGCTGGTGATTGCGGCCCTGGTGCGGATGGTGTGGGAGGTGTTTCGCCCATGATCGGCGTCAGTGTCCAGACCAAGGACGAAACCAAACGCGTTCAGGCGAAATCCCAACAGGGAAACTTTAAGAGCCTGGGACACGCGGGCGCGACCATTCGCCTGGTCGCCCGACGTAGCATTCGCCGCCGCAAGAAGGCAAGTCCGGCCGGGCAACCGCCCAGCACGCGCAAAGGGCAACTACGGGGCGCGATCATCTACGACGTGGAGCGCTCCAAAAGCGTGGTCGTGATCGGGCCCGATCATGCCAAGGTCGGTAAGTCGGCCAGCGCCCACGAGCATGGTGGCCGGTACAAGCGCGAGCGTTATCCTCAGCGTCCTTTCATGGGGCCCGCGTTGGAACAAGTCCGCGATCGACTGCCGCAGCTGTGGGCGAATTCCGTCCAAGCCTAAACCCAGGAGAATCCTTCCATGAGCACCCGTTTGGGCATGGACGCGAAACTGTACCGCAACACCGGCACGTATGTCGCGCCTGTGTGGGCGGAAGTCACCAATGTCAAAGACCTCACGTTGAATCTCGAAAAGGGAGAGGCTGACGTCACCACCCGCGCCAATGGCGGTTGGCGGGCGACCGTGGGGACACTTAAAGACGCCAGCATCGACTTTCAAATGGTCTGGGATACGGCAGACGCCGGGTTTGCCGCGATGCAAGCGGCTTTCTTCGGCAATACGCCGATCGAGTTCGCGGTCATGGATGGCGACATGACCGATCCCGAGTCGGAAGGACTGCGAGCCACGTTTGACATCTTTAACTTCACCCGCAACGAAGCGCTCGAAGAGGCGATCATGGTCGACGTGACCGTCAAGCCGACCTATGCGGACAATCCGCCCGAGTGGATCAACGGCCAAGGCAGCTCCAGTTCCTCGGCCTGATAGGAGAACGGTCACCGCATGAAAACTTTCACCGACAACGCCGGCCGGACCTGGACCGTGGCGATCAACGTCGATGCGATCAAGCGCGTCAAGTCGCTGCTCAGCATCAACCTGCTTGAAGCGGTCGAAGGGAAGCTGATCGAGCAACTGGTTTCCGATCCGGTCATGCTCTGCGACGTCCTGTACGTGCTGTGCCAGCCGGAAGCGGACGCCAAGAGCGTCAGCGACGAAGATTTTGGCCGCGCGATGGCGGGGGACGCCATCGATCACGGCACGACTTGCCTGTTGGAGGAACTCGTCGATTTTTTCCCGCTGGCGAAGCGTCAAGTGCTGGCCAAGGCGCTCGCCAAGCTGAAGGCCTTTCAGACGAAGGCGGTCGAGACGGCCAGCAAACGCTTGGACGACCCGCAACTCGACCGGCAGCTGGAAGAACTGCTGAATCAGAGAGAGCCGAACTTCTACCAGCGGATCAGAGAGCTACAGGAGAACGGGGCGACGGGTGAGGAGGTCGAGGCGGCATTCGAGGCCGAACGACAACGCATTCGACAGCGGATCAGGGAGGGCGAGTTACCGGCGCTGACGCCTGGCGACTCGTCTGGCAACTCGCCGGCCTCGTCGGCATCGAGCCCGGCCCGCTGACGCTGCGGGAACTGGTCTGGATGGCCGACGCCCGCAGGCGCGACGCGTGGCAGCACACGTCGGCGCTGCTCGCCATGCTCGCCAATATCCATCGCAACCCCAAGAAAAAGCCCCAGCCGTTCACGCCCGCAGACTTCAACCCGCTGGCCGACGAGCGGAAAAAGCCTGTAACAGCCAAGACCGGAGTGCGGACCTTGAAAACCCTTTTCGTGGATCGCAGGTGAGTCATGGCGACAGGACAATCCATCCGCGCCGGCGCGGCCTAC
>CAUJKE010000088.1 GCA_963205385.1 Planctomycetota bacterium
CTTGAATCGTTTACGGCTCCAGCCGCAGCGAATACATCGTCCGGCCAATTTCCCGCGCGGCTGCGATCGTTTCCGCATACGGCGTATCGCAGACATCGACAAAGCCAATTTGATAGTTTTCGCCATCACCGCGGCCGGTGGCTGCCTGGTCCCCATATTGAAACCAATGCGCTCCGACCCACATCGGGTTCTTCAAAGCGCCTTGCACATACTCGCGATAAGCAGCTGCGCGCGCCTGTTGGCTATCGGTAGGCTTAAGCCCCGTATGGAACATGCCGCGATCCAATGCACCAAAGTGATACTCGCCAATAATGGCCGGCATGTCGATGCCGGCCGGCAACTTATCATCGGCGACGGAGTATTCGTAGCGGTTGTAAGCGATCACGTCGCAATACTTCGCCGCCGAGCGCACCGCCCGCTCGTTGACCCATGCAAACCGGCAACCCAGGTAGAGCGTCTCGGGCGCGATGGCCTTGACCGCGTCACGGCAGACGCGAAAGTATTCGTCCGCCAGGCGCGAATAAAACGCGCGCAAATCGTCGCCTGCCTGTTTCACGTCGGGAGACGTCCGCGCGGCCAATAACGCCTCCCACGACTGGTAATCGGTCCCCCACTTCGCATTGAGCGCTTGAATGTCGCCGTACTTCGCCTTGAGATCCGAGACCAGCGCGAGTTTGGCCGGTTGATCGGCCGGCGACTGCAGCGCCGCGATGGCGAGCGAGGTTTCGTCCCCCCACGCCAACTCGTTGTCGATAAACACCCCGACACACCAGGGTGAATTGGCATCGGCGCGGAGGTGCTGCACTTGCCGCCGGGTCGCCGCGACAAATTCAGCATCGAAAGGATCGGGGAATTTGCCCCAATAGCCGCTGCTCCCTTCGATCCGTCGGCCGCCGGTCGAACTGGTTAACGTGTAGGGGGTGCGCTTCATTTGATAGCCGCTCGCTTCCGACCAATTAGCGACCGTGTTCATCCCCCAACTGCGAAGCCGCGCGTGGCTGCGCTCGTTGGCGATGGTTCGCCAATTGGCGCCGTACTTGCGAAAGAGATTCGCGCCGGTGAAGTTAAACGTCTTGTAGGCGCCACGGCCTTGATAATAGCCATGCGGCGCCCAGTTGCCGGCGCCATAAAAGGCCGCCAGCGGTGAATCCGGTTTCGGTAATTCCGCGAAGTAGAACTCGCGATCGGTGATCGGAGTTGTGGCGTTATTGGCATTCACGCAGTCAATTCCATGCGACCAAAACAGGTGTCCATCCGGATCGACCAGCCACCACCGATCCTTATATTTCTGCACCCGGAAGCGCTCACTGGTTTCCAACTGCGGGCCAGCGGCATAGCCGCCGTATTGATCCCACTCGCGCGGCGTTGGATGCGCTTCAAGTTCGATTCGTTCCCGCTCCGCGGCAGCGATAAGTTCCGCTTGGGAATGCGTTTTGCCTGGCCAATCGTCATGCTTAAACTGACCGAATTCGTCGATCATGGGAAACGGATCCCGGTTCGCGTCGAACCAGACGCCTCCTTTGAATTTCCCCCCGGCGCGCAAATTGGATACTTCCACCGTTTGCACGTGCGGCTGCTTGAAGACAAACAAAATGATCTGATCAATCGCATCGGCCGCGAGGCCTTGCTCGTCGCGGAGTCCCGCGGGATTCGAGCGCATGCCGATCAAGCGACCTTGCAAACGCTTGGGCGTTTGTCGGTCTAACGACACACGAACGGTCTGCTGCTGGCCTGGCGCCAGGGTGCGTTGCGAGGTCTTGGTGGCTGAATGCTGTTCACCGTCCACGCTGTCCACACGCATCGCAAAGACAACCGGCTTGTCACTGCGGTTGCGAACATCGACTGCGATAAACTCGAACGCGGATAAGTCGCGCGCGTGTTCGTCCAAGCGAATCGTAATCCCCGGCCAATCCTTGTTCGGCGCCGACTTCAAGCGAATCGCCGACTGCTCCGCGGTTGAAACGATGGATAACTCGGCCGCCTGGGCCGCGACCTTCGACAAGTCGAACGCCTCATGGATATCGAGCAGCGTTTGTTCCGCGAGCGCCGAGGTCGGCAGCCACAGGAGACTCGCAAACGAAACCAGCCAACAGAGAATGTGGGCCGCAGAGATCTGGGGGCGAGCGGCATTCAGCATGTGACGAAATCCCAGGCAGGGGGGCGTGTTGGAAACGGAGGCGGGAACGAAATAATATACAGGAAACTAGAGCGTAGTTGCAATCTTTTGCGTGGCAAACGACGACGCGTGAACGCGAAACGCTCGAAAGTCAGCCTGGCGTTCTGGCGGCACGCGTCGCAACCTTGCTCTCTCACGACCCGTCGACCACACTGATGGCAGCGGCGCCAACAACGTGATCCACGCGGCCAGCCAACTTTCCCACCCCGAGATTTCAGGAGAACTCCCCGATGTCCAACCACTTTTCCAGGCGGTCCTTTCTGCAGACCACGGGACTCAGCGTAGCCGCCGCGAGCGTTAGCGGGTTGGCCATGGCGCAAGCGCCGGCGAAGCCGCCTGTGATTCAAGGCTTTGAAGAAGCGCCTACCGATCCCAACGCCGCGAAGGCTTGGAAGCCGATCTCGGATCGCAAAATCCGCGTGGGCATTGTGGGCTATGGTGTTTGTCGATTCGGCGCCGCGTTTAGTTTTCAGGATCATCCCAACGTGGAAGTCGTGGCCGTCAGCGATCTTTTCCCGGACCGCTGCGCCGCTTTGGCTCAGGCATGCCGCTGTGAGAAAACGTATCCGTCGCTGGAAGAAATGGTCAAGGATGATCAAATCGAAGCGATCTTCGTCGCGACCGATGCTCCCAGCCACGCGCGACACTGCATCGACGTTCTGAAACATGGCAAACACGTGGCGTGCGCTGTTCCGGCGACGTTCGGTTCGCTCGAAGACGCCGCGCAACTGTTTGAAGTCGTCAAGAGCACAGGTAAGACGTATATGATGTTTGAGACCTCGTACTTCCATGAAGACGTGCATGCGATGCGGGAGATTTATCGCGCCGGCAAGTTCGGGAAGGTGGTGTATGCCGAAGGGGAATACTATCACGATTCGGTCGAGCAGATCGATTCCTATAAGGGATGGAGAATCGGCCTGCCGCCGCAATGGTATCCAACGCATTCGAACGCCTATTTCACAGGCGTTACCGGCGGCAGTTTTACCGAAGTCTCCTGCATGGGCATCCCCAGTCTGAAAGAACTGCTGCAACCTGCGAACAACCGTTACCAGAATCCGTTCGGCACCGAAGTGGCCTTGTTCCGCACCAGCGAAGGGGGCATGGCCCGCATGGCGGTCAGTTGGGACACGCCGGGGGACAGTGGCGAAAAGGGACGCATTCGCGGCCAAATGGGGAGTTATTATGGCAAGTACGAAGGACCGTTAGCCAAAGAACTGCCGCCAACCCAGCGGCCTGCGTTGCCGCCGGGCGTCGCCGCGGGAGGGCACGGCGGTTCGCACGGACAGTTGACCAACGAATTTGTCAGCGCGATTCTGCAGAACCGCGCGCCGCTGGTCGACATCGCCCAAGCCTTGAACATGACCGTGGCCGGCATCGTGGCGCATCAATCGGCGCTCAAGAATGGCGAGCTGCTGAAGATCCCGCAATACACGCTGTAAAACGCACACGCGCTACCACTCGCGGAGCGGGCGAACCGGGGACGACTGCGCGGACTTCGCCTCGCAGCTGCCCGGCGTTGCCACAACCACGATGCGCAGTTCACCGGACGACGGGGCCTCGACATCGATCGCCGCCATGCGTGTGCCGGGGTTTGGCGAATCCCACTCGTTCCGCGGCGTCTCTGTATTGATGATCGTCCAGGCGGCTCCCAGCGGTTCGACAATCGTCAGGTCCAGGCGCTGCTCCTGTTGCCGCAGGTGCAGCGTCGCTCCGGCTTGTTTCGTCGCTTCTCCGCGCGTGATCATGCCCCAGCGCACATGGCTGCCGGGTTTGAGCCCGCTCAATTCATCTTGAATCACGACTTCGCGCGACGGCAGCAACGCCACGCCGCGGCGGACCTGGTCGGCCTGCCCCTGATACACGGTGCTCAAGTCGGTGACGGAATGTGGGAAGTCGAGTTTGTCCGAGAAATCAACAATGGGAGCGCGGCCTTTGGCAACCTGCAGTTGGCCATCAATGACCAGGGTATTGTGCCCGGCGTTGCTTTGCCGAAAGATGGTCCAGCGGTCGGAGTTCTGAGCGGCGCTCCACAGGTTCATGCCCCGCGATTCGATGCCATGATAGCCTTCGGCTCCCAGGTCCATGGCCCAGCGCACGCCGTCGGCGTCCAACACGAACGAACCGGTGTCCATCTGGCCGTGGGGCGCCGACGGCGACCCCGCTTTCAAAGCGACGAACGTGGCCTTGGGATCTGTCCAGGAACTGCGGTGAACGGCAATCGGTGTGTGGCTGCCACTCTGCCAATGCAGCGGCATTGCGATCTCGACCGCGCTGCGAGCCTCTTTCTTGCCATCCATCCACAACAGGGCTAGTGGCAACAAACGATTGCCTCCCCGGCCAGCATCGCGGGGAGTGAAACGTTTGATCTCTGCCTGTAGTCGAGCATCCTCACCCAGCAGCCAGTCCGGACGCTGATAACGTTTGGCAAACCAGTACAACGCCTCCGACGGTCCGCGCCGGGCGCTGCCGTCCGCATAGTTAAACGCTTCGCCTGAGGGCCCAGTTACCAGACTCAAGTAGCCGCCTGTCTGATCGAAGCCGGCGCCGTGGGACAGGTGCTGGCCGACAAGGGGCCGGCACTGGGTATCGGCAGTTGCCTGATCGGCGGCTTCGATGCAGACAGGCTGCGCGCCGGCCTGCGACTCGAG